>JAKQHR010000128.1 GCA_029557905.1 Verrucomicrobiota bacterium | reverse complement strand
CAGCGCCTCGTCTTCGGAGCCCTGATAGGACAGAAACGGCATGTCCGCCACCACCATGGCCTGCCGCACCGCACGCGAGACAGCCCGCGTATGATGCAGCATTTCATCCATGGTAACCGGCAGGGTGCTTTCGAAGCCCAGCACGGTCATGCCCAGCGAATCACCCACAAGAATGAGGGGAATTCCCGCCTCGTCCGCGAGCCGGGCAGACGAATAATCATAGGCCGTCACGCAGGCGATTTTCTTCTGCCCTTTCTGAGCTCTGATCGTAAGCACTGTCCACGGCTTGTTCATCGTCACCAGTCTTTCGAAACCAGGATGGCGTTTTCACTTCCGCCAAACGTTTCCAGCAGTTCCTGAACAGTCATCTTCGCGCCGGGCAGTTTCAGGTCCGGCCGCGCATCCGCCAGCGGGCGCACGACGAATTCCCGTTCCTGCCAGCGGGGATGCGGAATCACAAGATTCTCCTGGCTGATCACCAGATTCCCCGTATAAATGATGTCGATATCAATCGTGCGCGGATCGTTGGCGTGCAGGCCGCGCCGCCGCCACATGCCCGTTTCAATTTCCTGTATCCGCGCCAGCCATTCCAGCGGAGTTCGTACACTTTCCAGAATCACAACCACATTCAGGAAAGCCATGTTCTTGTAGCAGTCGCGCACGTCCACAGGACGGGTCTCGTAAAGGCGGGATTTGGCCAGAATCTCCACATCGCCTCCTTCTGTCAGCGCCAGCAGCGCCCGATGCAGAAAATCCTGACGGTCGCCGATGTTGCTGCCCATGCTGAATCCCGCTTCCATAGCTATCTTCCTCCGTTCCTGCTGAGCGCATAGTGCAGGAGTATTTCATCCGTGTGATACAGCCTCCGGCAGGCTTCGCGCGCAATGTTCAAAACCACCATCCCGAATATGTCCTTGTCGGTTTTGTAGAGCGAATGGAGCGCATCCCGGGAGAGAATGATCAGCTCCGTGTCCTCCACGGCCAGCGCGGTGGCGGAATGCGGCTGAATGCCGATGACCGATGTTTCGCCAAAGCACTGGCCCGTGCCGAATTCAATCAGCTCCATCGCGGTGCCGTCAACTTCCACCACCATTTTGATGCGTCCCGACTGCACGATATAGATATGAGTGGGCCGGCCGCCCTGCTCGAAGATGACGGATCCCTTCTCATGCCGGCTCGACCCCAGCAGCGGAAAAATCCGGCGCAGCTGTTCATCGGTCAGTCCGCCCAGAAGGGATATCTGATTGAGGATACCCGTCACACGGTCCACATCAAGCGGGAACTGCCGCTGCTGTTCAGAAACGTCCATGCCTGCTCAAAGCTCCAGCACATCCTTCATGGAATAAAGACCCGGCTTGCGCCCGGATGCCCATGCGGCCGCACGCAGCGCGCCCATTGCGAAGGTTTCGCGGCTCGTGGCCCGGTGAGAAAGCTCCAGGCATTCCCCCTCTGCCGCGAACAGAACGGTGTGGTCCCCCACAATGTCCCCGCCGCGCACGGCGTGAATGCCGATCTGCTCGCCCGGGCGCTCGCCGACGAGGCCGGAGCGTCCGTGCACGGCCACGCGGTTGAGATCCCATCCCAGACCGTCCGCGGCCGCTTTCGCCAGGCTTACGGCCGAACCGCTCGGCGCGTCTTTTTTGCGGCGGTGGTGCCGTTCGATGATTTCCACGTCATAGCCCTTGTCCGCAAGCGCTTTGGACGCCTGCCGGACGAGCGAGAAAAGCAGGTTCATTCCAAGGCTCATGTTGGCCGAAAACACAACCGGAATCTTCTTTGCGGCCTCACGGACCATGCCCTCTTCGTCGGCCGACATGCCGGTCGTTCCCACCACAAGGGCCACTCCCGACTGCGAGGCAATCCGCGCATGCTCGGCGGTGTTCGTGTGAAAACTGAAATCAATCATCGCATCCGAGGCTCCGGCCGCCGCCGCCACGTCCGCTGTGAAGCAGACCCCGAGTTTCCCCGCGGCGCCGGCATCGCTGCCGAGCGCCCCGAAATCGGGCCGCTCCACGGCGGCGGAAATGGAAAGATCCCGCACCGCGCCGGTCTGGATCGCGCGGATCATGGCCTGGCCCATGCGCCCTCCCGCCCCAATAATTGCCACTCTCGTTGTCATAGCGCCTCCTTCAGATCAGGTTCACTTCCCGCAGGCAGTCCGCCAGCTTCTTCTTCAAGGCATCGCTCATCGGACAGAGCGGAAGACGGTACACCTCTTCAATCAGTCCCATCATCGCGAGCGCGGCCTTCACCGGAATGGGATTCGTGTCCAGGAACAGGTCGCAGAACAGGCGATGATACTTCAGGTGAAGCTTCCGGGCCTCTTCCCAGCGCCCGGCCAGCGCATCGGCCACCATGGCCGCAACGGGCTCCGGGGCCACATTCGTGGCCACACTGATTACGCCCGTGGCCCCGACGGCCATCATTGGAAGCGTCAGGGAATCATCGCCGGACAGAATCTCAATGTCGCACAGCCTGCGGATATGACTCACGCGGTCCACGCTGCCGCCGGCCTCCTTCACGCACACGATGTTCGGGTGCCTTGAAAGCTCAACGATCGTCTCGACGGCAATCTCGCGCGACGAGCGGCCGGGGACATTATAAAGCACCACGGGCAGGCCGATATCGGCCACCGCCGAAAAATGCGCAATGAGGCCCGCCTGATTGGGCTTGTTGTAGTACGGCGTCACCTGCAGCGTGGCGTCCACGCCCATCTCCCTGACGGCCTCGGTCAGCTCAACGGCCTCCGACGTGGAATTGGCGCCCGTGCCGGCGATGACCTTCGCGCGGCCCCGGCAGCGCATGGCCACGGCGCGGATCACCTCGATATGCTCCTCGGTGTTGAGCGTGGGCGACTCGCCGGTGGTGCCCACCGGCACAATGCCGGTCACGCCGCCTTCAATCTGCATCTCCACCAGCTGATCCAGCTTCTCGTAATCCACCGAGCCGTCCCTTCGGAACGGCGTTATAATCGCGGTATATGTCCCTTCAAACATGGCTTGCCTCCGTCGGCCTTTTCAAAAAGTTCCAACCATTGGAAGTTTTTTCGGGAAAAGTTCCAACCATTGGAAGTTTTCCCCAAAATAGTTCCAGTCATTGGAAAATCTAAACACGATTTTTCCAGTGATTGGAAGTTTTTACGCATATTTTTCAGCGGCTGGAACCCTTCCGGGGCCGCATTTTGGACATTTTCGCCTTTGCAAGCAGGGTCGGTTTGGCTATCGTCGCGGTTCGTTTGGGTGATATGCAAACTTTTTAAGGAGAATGCTCATGTCAGAGATTGTTGATGTACTTGCAAGAGAGATACTGGATTCCCGCGGGAATCCCACGATTGAAGTGGAAGTCCAGCTGGCTTCCGGCGCCACCGGCACGGCGGCGGTTCCCTCCGGCGCCTCGACCGGCGAGAACGAGGCCATTGAACTGCGCGACGGCGACAAGAAACGCTATCTCGGCAAGGGCGTTCTGAAGGCCGTCGAGAACGTGAATGATGTGCTTTATCCGGAACTCGTCGGTTTTGACGCCCTGGACCAGGTCGGACTGGACAAGCTGATGATTGAGCTGGACGGAACTGAGACCAAGAGCAAGCTGGGCGCGAATGCGATGCTGGGTGTTTCGCTGGCCGCCGCGAAGGCCGCCGCGCAGCTCGTCGGCGTGCCGCTGTTCCGCTATATCGGCGGGACCAACGCGAAGGTCCTTCCGGTCCCGATGATGAACGTGCTCAACGGCGGCGCTCATTCCGACGCGCCGGTGGACGTGCAGGAATTCATGATCTGCCCGAAAGGCGCCCCCTCCCTCACCGAGGCCGTCCGCATGGGGGCCGAGGTGTTCCACGCGCTGAAGAGTGTGCTGAAAAAGCAGGGCCTGAGCACGGCCGTCGGCGACGAGGGCGGCTTCGCCCCCAACCTGCCGAGCAATGTCGCCGCGCTCGACGCGATCATGGAGGCCATCGGCCTCGCGGGCTACAAGGCGGGCAAGGATATCTTCATCTGCCTGGACCCCGCAGCCAGCGAATTCTATGACACCAAGAAAAAACGCTACATCTTCAAGAAGAGCGACAAGTCCAGCAAGACCGCTGAACAGATGGTGGACTTCTGGGCGAAGTGGGTGAAGGACTATCCCATCATCAGCATCGAGGACGGCATGGCCGAGGGCGACTGGGAAGGCTGGAAGCTGATGACCGACAAGCTCGGGAAAAAGATCCAGCTGGTGGGCGATGATCTGTTCGTCACCAACACAAAGTTCCTGAAGAAGGGCATTGAGCTGGGCGTCGCCAACTCGATCCTGATCAAGGTCAACCAGATCGGCACCCTGACCGAGACGCTGGATGCCATCGAAATGGCCAAGCGCGCGGGCTACACCTCGGTGATCAGCCACCGTTCGGGCGAAACCGAGGACAGCACCATCGCGGATATCGCCGTGGCGACCAACGCCGGGCAGATCAAGACGGGCTCGCTGAGCCGGACGGACCGCATCTGCAAATACAACCAGCTGATCCGCATTGAGGAAATGCTGGGCGAAGACGCCATCTACGGCGGCCAGGTGTACGGCGACCGTTAGGTTGAAGAAGCCATGAATCAGAACGGCGCCGCACCGCAGGGCGGCGCCGTTTTGACTGGAAGCGGACATGATTTCGTGGGATGCAGTTTACAAAGGGGCCTGGGTCGTGCTGATCGCGCTGCTGATCGCCGGGAGCGTGCTCATGTTCATTCCGAAACTGCAGGAGTACCGGAGATACCAGCAGACGGCCGCAAAGCTGGAGGAGGAATCCCGGCATGAAGAGGAAATCATCAAGCACCTGAAGATGCAGCAGGAGCGCTTCCGGACCGATCCCCGCTTTGTGGAATTTGTGGCGCACGAGATGGGCATGGTCAAGAGCAACGAGACCATTTTCACCTTCATTGATGATCTTCCCGCCACAGGTCAGACACGGTGAAGATTGATCCGGCAAGGGATTTTGGAACAAGGGAATGCCCGGCCTGCGCGTGTGATGTCCCCGCCAACAGCAACCGCTGCCCGATCTGCGGCTATCTCTTCCCGAATCCTTCGCCGGCGCGGCGCAGGTTCAAAATCGCCGCAGCCCTGATCATGCTGGCGCTGCTGCTTGCCCTGCTTCTGCTCTAGCCGGCTTCAGTTCATCCGGTGGATCATCAGGAACCCGCCCGCCTCGGCCGCGATGATGGGAATCCAGACAATGAAATCCGGATGCAGGGCCGGGTGCCCCACCAGCGAGTCCGCAATGATGATAAACAAATAGTAGATGAAAATCAGCAGCAGGCTGATGCCCACCCCGACAGACGATTCCTTGCGTTTGGAGCTGATCCCCAGCGGAATGCCGATCAGCGTGAAGGCAAAGCATGACAGCGAGAGCGACAGGCGCTTGTTGGCCGTCACCAGCATTTTCATCCGCTGCTTGCCGACGTCCTTTTCCTTGAGGTCCGGGAATGCCTCCCGAATGTTGCGAATCGCCTGTTTCAGTTCCGGGCCGGTCATGTCGGACATTTTCTTGCGGATGGAATCCTTCTTCCAAATCTCCTCGAAATCGAGCTGAACCGGATAATGCCGCGCGGTGACGTGCCGGGTTTTCACGAGATCCATCGGATCATCCCGGTCCGGCTGGTCAATGCGCACGTCATAGAGATCAATCAGAAGCATCTTGTTGGCCTCGTCCGCGCGGATTTCGCCTGTCTGGGCGCGCACATTGCGCCGGACCCCGTACCGGTCCATCTCGTAGACAATGACGTCCTTGACCTTGTTGCGGTCCTTTTTCCCGACATAGATCATCATGCCGGGGAAATCCTGCACAAAGCGTCCTTCCTCCAGCAGGTTGACCGGCTCCTCAACGCCCACTTCCCGAAGCATCTGCCGCTGGCCGAAGTGCGCACGAGGGGCGGCGTGGTTGTTCAGATAGAGGCACAGGCCCGAAAGCGCGATGGAGATCAGAACCACCGGGCAGACAATCTGCCACATCGTCAGCCCGGACGCCTTCATGGCCATCAGTTCTCCGTCAAGCGAAAGTCGCCCGAAGATCAGCAGCGAGGCAGTCAGCGTGCTGATGGGAATCGAAAAAGTCAGGATATAGGGAATGTTCTGCAGGAACACCCTCAGGATAATATCCCCCGACACGCCGCGCGCAAGCAGATCGATCGCCTTGATCATTGCCCCCACGCACATGACGAACGTGAAGATCAGGAGCGTCATGAAAAAAGTAACCAGAAAATCGGTCGCGATGTATTTGCTGAGTTTATCCATGCGCGCCGCCCCCGCTCCAGGCGCCGGCCGCCGATTGAACGGTGTTGTAGATCAGCATGGTGATGGTCATGGGCCCCACCCCGCCCGGCACCGGCGTGATCAGCGAAGCCTTCTCCCGGAGGCCTTCAAAATCGGTGTCGCCGCAAAGGCGGTATCCTTTCTTTGCGGAGGCATCCTCCACGCGATTGACCCCAACATCAATCACGACCGCGCCCTCGCGAATCATATCCGCCGTGATTAGTTTCGGGCGGCCTGCGGCCGCAATGACAATATCCGCCTGCCGCGTGTGGTATGCGATGTCCTTTGTACAGGAATGACAAAGCGTGACTGTCGCGTTGCCCTGCTCTGATTTCATGGAAAGCAGATTCGCAAGCGGGCGGCCCACGAGGCTGCTGCGGCCGACAATCACCACATGCGCGCCGGCCGTCTTCACACGTGAACGCTTGAGAAGCTGAAGGATTCCATGCGGCGTGCAGGGCCACGGAGCCGGAAGCCCCAGCATGAGCCGGCCCGCGCTGACCGGATGCAGACCGTCCACGTCCTTGTCCGGCGAAACCGCCTGCAGCACACCCCGCTCCATCTTTGGGTCCGGAAGCGGAAGCTGGACCAGCACCCCATGAATCGCGGCATCGCTGTTCAGATCATGGGTCGCGGCCAGAATCTCATCATAGGGGGCCGAGGCAGGCAGATGAATCTGTCGTGAATGTATGCCGGCCTCCCCGCAGGCCTTTTCCTTGGCGGAGACATAGGAGCAGGAGGCCGGATCGTCGCCTACCAGAAGCACACCAAGCCCCGGATGAATGCCCCGCTGTTTCAACCGGGCAATCTCCTCGGCCATTTCTTCACGCATGGTCCGCGCAATGGCTTTTCCGTCTATGATTTTTGCCGTCATTTCGAAGGAGGTATACTAGAAGGACGGACCAAAGGACTCAAGCCCGCACTGCTCTGATTATCTGAGCCGGGCGGTTTCGGTTTTGATCCAGCCGGGGTCCGCGGCGCCGCCCTCGGGACACACAAGGGCAAGGCTGAAATGACTGGCCCGTATGATTTCGCGGGCCAGCCGCAGAACATCGGCGGCCGAAACCGCCTCCAGTTTCCGGATAATCTCCTCTGGCTGCTCATAACACCCCCGCTGCAGAATCTGGCCGCCGATCCACATCATCTGGCTGGAGGAGCTTTCCATGCTGAGCTGAAGCTGGCCGATGGAATAATCCTTTGCCCGCCGCAGTTCCCGCGCGGATACTTCCTGCCGGCGCATCGCATCCAGCTCCTTCAGGATCAGCGCAATGGCCTTTGCCGTCTTCTTCCGGTCCAGGCCGGCCGTGACGGAAAGAACACCCGTATCGCTGAACAGATGCACGGAGCTGTGAACGGAATAGGCCATGCCGTGCCGTTCCCGCACCACCTGAAAGAGGCGAGAACTCATGTTCTCGCCCAGCATGACCGAAAGAAGCTTCAGCGCATAGCGGCGCTTGTCCTCGCGCCCGAAAAGCCTCAGGGCCAGCGCAAGATGACTCTGTTCGATTTTCTTCTCGATCTGCGCAAAAGGACGCTGCGGCGTGGCGGGTTCAACCGCCCGGCAGGCCGGACGGCGGACGGCCGACAGGCCCTCAAAAAGCGGTGCGATCCTGCGGACAGCCGTCTCGTGATCCACGCATCCGGCCAGGGCAATCACCGTGTTGGCGGGACAGTATTTTGACCGCTTGAATCCGGCGATATCATCGCGCGAATAACCGAGGATATGTTTCGGGGTGCCGATCAGCGGGCGGCCGAGCGGATGCTTTTCCCAGACCATCTCGCCCAGCAAATCCTCCGCAACCTGCTGGGGCTGGTCGCGGTACATCATGATCTCCTCGATGATCACTCCGCGCTCCTTCTCAATGTCGGAGGGAGCAAACCGCGGATGGAGATACATGTCCGCAAGCACATTGGCCATGGGCCAAACATACTTCGCGCCGATGCGCGCGTAATAGCAGGTGGCCTCCTCCTGTGTGAAGGCGTTCAAATATCCGCCGCGCCCTTCAATCTCCTGCGAAATCGCGCGGGCGCTGCGGGTCTCCGTGCCCTTGAAAAGCAGATGCTCCAGGAAATGGCTCATGCCCTGCATGGACTGGTTTTCGTACCGGCCGCCGACCCCCACCCAGATGCCCATCGCCACGCTGGCGGCGTGGGGCATGTGGCTGCTGACAATGCGCAGCCCGTTGTCGAGCCTGGTTTCCTGCGTGTTGAGCTTCATTATGATTTTATTCTCCGACCCGAGGCCTCGATTAATTCAGAAAGCGTCACCGTTTTGTCGTAAAGCGCCTTGCCAACAATCGCGCCCGTCAGGTTACCGCAATCGAGTTTACGCAACCGTTTAACATCCGCCACGGAAGACACGCCGCCCGAAGCGATCACATTGCAGGAAACTGCCGCGCACATGGCCGCCATCGCGTCGGCATTCACGCCCTTCATCATCCCGTCGCGCGATATATCAGTATAAATGATCGTTTTGACCCCGCATGCCTCTACGCGGCGGGCCAGTTCAAGACTCTCGATGCCGGATGATTCCACCCAGCCTTTCACCAGCACACGGCCGTCGCGGGCATCTATGCCCACGACTATGCCGTCTCCGAATTCAGCCGTGAGGGACTTCAGTTCATCCAACGACTCGCAGGCGCGGGTGCCAAGGATCACGCGGCGAACGCCGCCGTCAATGTATCTCCTGATTTGCTCGCGGGTGCGCAGGCCGCCCCCGATCTCAACAGGAATCTGCAAGGTCCGGGCGATTTCAAGAATGACTCCATCATGCACCGGTTTACCCTGAAACGCGCCATCAAGATCCACAAGGTGCAGAAACTCAGCACCCTGCGCCTCCCAGTCGCGTGCGACGGCCAGCGGGTCGTCGGAATAAACCGTTTCGTTCTCCGCGCGCCCCTGCCGCAGACGCACGCAGCGCCCGCCCTTCATATCTATCGCCGGTATGATGGTGATGTCTGTCATGATCCCGTCCCCAGTTCCGCGAAGTTTTTCAGCATGCGCAGGCCGGTGTCATGGCTTTTTTCCGGATGGAACTGGACGGCCATGACATTGTCTTTCCAGACTGCCGATGTGTAGGTCATGCCGTAGTCCGTCGTGCCGGCAGTGATGGCTGCATCCTCCGGCTCGACATAAAAAGAGTGCACGAAATAAAAGAATGAATTATCCGGCACTCCCGCAAACAGCGGGCAGGCCGGCTGGCGCTGCTGCACCTGGTTCCATCCAATCTGCGGTACTTTGAAGTCGGAGCCCAAACGGAACTTCTTCGCCTGTCCCCGGAACACACCCAGGCCGGGAACGCCGGGCGATTCCTCGCTCCCTTCAAAAAGCATCTGCAGTCCGAGGCAGATTCCGAGAAAAGGTTTTTTCGCCGCAATCCAGTCCCTGACGGGATCAATGAATCCGTGCCGGGTCATGTGGCTTACGCAGTCTCCGAAGGCGCCTACTCCGGGCAGAATCATCGCGCCGCATCCGGAGAGGTCTCCGGGCGTTGTGACGATTTTTGCGGGGGCCCCGATAAAACGGCAGGCGTTTCCCACGCTGCCGAGGTTTCCCATGCCGTAGTCAATGATGCCGATCATGGCGGATTTCAGAGCACGCCCTTGCTGGACGGCACACCCGTGGCGCGGGGATCCATCTCGCAGGCCATGCGCATGGCTTTGGCAAAACCCTTGAAAACCGACTCATAGGCGTGATGCACGTCCTTGCCGTAAAGCTGGGCGATGTGCAGGTTCATCCGGGCCTGCGTGACCAATGCGCGGAAGAACTCTTCGATCAGCCCGACATCAAAGTCGCGGATTTTCTTTTTCGGATTATTGATGTTATAGACCAGATAGGGCCGCCCGCCCAGATCCACCACCACGCGGCTCAGGGTGTCGTCCATGGGCATATAGCTCCAGCCGTAGCGGCGGATGCCCTTGCGTTCGCGCAGCGCCTGGTTCAGCGCCTCGCCCAGCACCAGCCCGACATCCTCGACTGTGTGATGGTAATCCACCTTAAGATCGCCGCGGGCCTTAAGCTTCAGGTCAATCAGCGAATGTTTGCTCCAGAGCTCGAGCATGTGGTCAAGGAAACCGATACCGGTGTCCACCGAGTACTTCCCGGTGCCGTCCAGATTCACTTCAACCAGGATATCCGTTTCCTTCGTCTTGCGTTTTCCGACTGACTTGCGTGATTTCATAGCTGTTCCTCGAATAAAACGTGTGCATCGTAAGCCGGAACCGCCCGCGATAAAAGCCAGAAATGACAAACACTCCTCATTTTATTGTGCGGCCGGCCGCGGGCTGGTATCATGGCCGCATGCTGGAAGAGATATACAGCGGAATGCAGGATGAAGACATTCCGCACTATGTGGATGTTTTCATTGATGAGGCGGAATCGCGCATCAACGATTTCCTGGACGAGTTCGTCCGCAGGCCGGTTTCGCGTTTTCTTCCCAGCGATCACCGGCTGGTGTTTCATGCGCTCCAGCGCATCCGGAGAGAGCAGCTCGCGCCGGGCAACCGGTTCTGCGAATGGGGCTGCGGATTCGGAGTGGCCACCGGGATCGCCGCCATGCTGGGATTTGAAGCCTTCGGAATTGAAATTGACCCGCGGCTGGTTTCGCGCGCGGGACAGCTCATGAAGGACTTCGAACTGGCACCCACCCTCTGCGACGGGAGCTATATCCCGCAGGGATTCGATTTCTATACCGACGGCGTCGGACAGTCCATGCAGCTCATCCGCGCCGCATCCGATGAAAACGCGCGCGGCTGGTACCGCGACTGGAACTTCTCGGTCGAAAGCTTTGATGTCATCTTCGTCTATCCCTGGCCAAGCGAAGAGGAATTCGTTGAGCAGCTATTTGACGCCACCGCCGCGGAAGGCGCGCTGCTGGTCATCTATCGCGGACTCGACGACATCTCCATCAAGCGCCGCGTGGCGACGTGACAGAGGCCGCCGCGCGCTTTTCGGAGCGCACGCGATAAAGGCGTTCCGTGAATCCTCCTTCATTCTCAAAGGATGCCGCCAGGGAAGCAATCTGCCGGTCAAGCAGGCTGCAGGCCACTGCAATCAGAATCAGCACCGCATTGGCAGCAATTCCGGAAATCATGGACGAGGTGGACGCAGTGGACTTCTCTCCCTTATGATCCTGTCCATTCTGTCCACTTTGTCCACGATCATGGACAGCCTTAATCCAGCGAATGACGTCATCAGCCGTAGTGCACCGGAGGTCCACCAGTTCCTGCCGGCGGGGATCGTCGCGGTCCCAGACCGGCAGACCGTGCTGACGCAGATAATCCTCATAGTCGAGGCGTAATTCCTCCAGGCTGGCCCGCGCCACATTGGTGAGTTTGAGCTCGGTCTTCTTTGACGTGCCGGAGGCCTGGCTGCCCTCGGCGATATTCTGCACGCCTGAACGGGCGGCCTGCACCATCTGGTCGCGTGTGCGGCTTCGCTTTTCAATGTAGCGGTCACAAAAGCGAACGGTCACGTCGAATGCCAGTTGCGCCACCTGAAAACTTATCAGTTTCCGATATCCGCCATGCATCGGTATAAGTGGCTTCGTGCCCATAATTGCTCCCATATTGCTGAATTAATGAAATTCTGCAAACCAAGAATCGCATGGCATAAAATCCGGGCCGACCCGCCGTTTTTCATAAAAATGGCTATTTTTTGGACGTTTTTGAGCGTTTTGAGCAATAAATGAGCATTTTTAGCACTTCTGTCCCAGTATTAATTCCACAGCATCAACTGGTTAGGCGGTGATAGTGTTTTCAGTGAGGTATCTGCTTGCTGAAAAGCCTGTAAAATGGGGATTTTTTCGAAAAGCGAGACACTCAGGACCTGTAGAATATTG
>JAKQHR010000123.1 GCA_029557905.1 Verrucomicrobiota bacterium | reverse complement strand
ACCGCATGACGAGCGAAATTATACAGAAATACATTCAGCATCATCGAGAACTGGAGCAAGGACCTGCGCAACTTGTCTTCAAGTTGCGCTGAAAGATGCCCCGCGGCTTGCCGCGGGGAGTTTCACTGATTGGAACTTTTTGCCCCCGCCGGTCACCACTCAAAGCCAAGATAGGCGATGGGGCCGGAGAAGGTGACATCAATGTCCACGTTGTCGTCGTCGAAGGTGGCATCAATGCCCGTGTGGCGGTAGCCGACCGCGACAAATACGCCGGGGGTGAAGATGAATTCGCCGGCCAGTTCGATGTCCAGCATGCTGGCGCTCACATCGCCCCAGTCCCACGTGGAGGCGAGGGCGGAGCCGCGAACGCCCACCCACGGAAGCGGATAGCCCATGAAATAGCCGCCCACATAGGGCATCAGGGCCTTGACGGACTGGCTTGAGCGGCCGTATTCAGCCTCCATGGAGGCCGCGAAGTCAATATACATTCCTCCTGCCAGCAGGCCGTAGCGCGCGAAACTGGACCCGAGATTGAGCCGGTAGAATCCCTGCACGATGTCGCCCTCCCATGTGGAAGCAACATCCGTGCCTGCGGGAAAAGTGGCTGTGCCGAAGCGCACATTTTCGGAGATGCGGCTGTCGGCTTCGATGTCCATCGAGAAATAGCCCACTCCGACCTGATGCACATCACCGAGCGCAAGCTTGAACCCGGGAATGCGTTCGGCGGAGTCGAAGCCCATATCGCTTTCCAGATCAAGGCTTGTTCCGTCCACACTGCTGCTTCCAAAACGGACCGTGCCGTCGGGCGTCATGAGCCAGTAGAAGCCCTCGACTTCAATCAGCGCGTGCGCCGGCGCGGCCAGCAGGCACAATCCCGCCAGTGCAGCAAAAAGAATTTTCTGTTTCATAGTTTCACCTTAACCTTTTCTCAAAACCACAGGGCACATAGCATAGACCCGAATCACTAATTTTCCAGAAGAAACATTTGGGAGGAAAAGTCCGACGCAACTTCTGAAATTCTTCTCTGTATTCCTTAAAAACGCCGCGAGGCGTGTGCAAACAATGCATGCTTCCTTTAGATGGGCTTGTGAGAACAGCTGATTTAAGGGCTTGCGGTATTCTGCAGGCCGGTTTATGTTCCTGTGAAATTTTAGAACTGGTGACAGATTCTCAGGACAGGGTGAAATTCCCTACCGGCGGTGAAAGCCCGCGAGTCCTTCAGTGAGGGACTGATGCGCAGTCTGGAAACGGATAAACGCAGCCGACAGTAAAGTCTGGATGGGAGAGAGTTTGCGAGGATTCTTTCTTGTTCCCGGAGGTCTGTGCACCTCCGGTTTTTTTATGACCGCAAAGAAAGAAGACAAAATGAAGTTCAGCACGATCCCGGAGGCGATTGAGGCCATCCGGCACGGTGAGATTATCATCATTACCGATGACGAAAAGCGCGAGAACGAGGGCGATCTGGTCTGTGCCACTGAAAAGGTCACGCCCGGAATTGTGAATTTCATGGCGCAGAAGGGCCGCGGTCTGATCTGCGTGGCCATGGAGCCGGAGCGGCTGGCGCGGCTGGGCCTGGGACGCATGGTCAGCGAGGGACGCAACCAGACCCGCTTCGGCACCGCCTTCATGGAGTCCGTGGACGCTCGCCACGGCATCACGACCGGCATCAGCGCATTTGACCGCGCGAAGACCCTCCATATCCTTGTGGATGATAATTCAGGTCCCGAGGCCCTGGTGCGGCCCGGGCATGTGTTCCCGCTGGAGGCGGTCCCGGGCGGGGTGCTGCGCCGCGCGGGACACACTGAGGCTTCGGTGGATCTTGCCCGCATGGCAGGGCTGAAGCCCTCCGGGACCATCTGCGAAATCCTGCGCGAGGACGGCGAGATGGCCCGCCTGCCGGATCTGATGAAATTCGCGGAGGAGCACAAGCTGAAAATTGTTTCCACCGCCGATCTCATTTCGCACCGCCGGCGCACGGAGAAGCTCGTTCAGCTTGAGCGCGAAGTTTCCCTCCCCACGGAGGCCGGAACTTTCCGTCTGAAGCTTTACTATTCCTTTATAGACGACAAGCATCACATCGCGCTGGTGATGGGCCATCCGGAGAAGCAGAAGTCCGCGCTGGTCCGGATTCACAGCGAGTGCCTCACCGGCGATGTGCTTGGCTCGCTGCGGTGCGACTGCGGCACGCAGCTGAAGTCCGCTATGAAGCAGGTTGCGGAGGAGGGGCACGGTGTCATTCTTTACATGCGGCAGGAAGGCCGCGGCATCGGCCTGGCGCACAAGATTCACGCCTATGCGCTGCAGGATGAAGGTATGGACACTGTTGAGGCCAATATCCACCTCGGCTTTGACGCCGACCTGCGCGATTACGGCAGCGGGGCACAGATGCTGGCCGATCTCGGTCTGCATAATATCCGCCTGATGACCAACAACCCTCGCAAGGTCGAAGGCCTTGAGCTGTACGGTTTGGAAATTGTCGAACGCGTGCCGATCGTGATGGACTGCACGGTCCACAGCGAACGCTATCTCAAAACAAAGAAAGAAAAGATGGGACATCTGCTCTAGGAGAAATTTCATGGCGCATATAAAAGGTGAAGCAAAAGAACTGGCCTCCGCTGATCTGGGCGGCGTGGCTCAGGTCTCCGGATCCATGAACGGCGAGGGACTCAGGATCGGCATTGTCGTCAGCCGCTTCAACGAGTCGCTGACAACGGACCTGGCCCGCACGGCGATTGCCGCGCTGGAAAAGCACGGTGTGCAGAAGAAGGGCATTCTGGTCCACTGGGTGCCGGGGGCCTATGAAGTCCCCGCCGTGATTCATAAGCTGGCGCTCGACAAGCGCTTTGACGCGCTGATCGCCCTGGGCGTGGTCATCGAGGGTGAAACGCCCCACGCCGACCTGATCAATGCCGAGGTTGCGCATTACCTGGCCAAGACATCCCGGCGGTGCGGCGTGCCGGTTATTCACGAGGTGGTGGGAACACGCAACATCGGCCAGGCCGTGGCCCGCTGCACCAGCGGCGAAACAAGCCGCGGCTGGTATGCGGGATGCGCCGCGGTTGAAATGGCCACGCTTTATCGCGCAATGGAGAAGAGAAATGACTAAACGATCCGAATCGCGCGAGTGGGCCGTCCAGCTTCTGTTTCAGAGGGAAATCAATCGTGAAGATCTGCAGGACACCCTCGAACTCTTCTGGCGAGACAAAAAACCCGCCTCCAAGGCGAAAGCTTTCACGGAACAGCTGGTCCGCGGCGTGGAAGAGCACCGGAAGGATATAGACGAACTCCTGCGCGCGTGCGCAACGCACTGGGATGTGGACCGCATGGGCGGCGTAGACCGCAATGCCATGCGCGTGGCGGTCTACGAGATGGTGCACTGCCCGGATATCCCGCCGGTGGTTTCAATCAACGAGGCCGTGGACATCGCCAAGAACATGAGCAGCAATGAATCCGGCCGTTTTGTGAACGGCGTGCTCGACGCAGTTCTGCAGAAACTCGACAAGAAGCCCGCGAAGTGAGGAAGAAGGCATGGCAAGCTGGATAGACGCCCTGGTCAGAACCCGCCGAAACATCGCAAATGCCTTCGGCCGGATTCTGGTTCGAAGCGACGGGCCGGATGTGGAATCGCTGGAGGATCTGGAGGATATCCTCATTGGAGCGGACATCGCACCGCGTCTGGCCGCCGAGTGGGTGGAGAAGCTCGCGCATGCGCCGCGCGGCCATGCGAATGCCAGAAAAGCCCTGATCCGCAAGATGCTTCTGGGCCACCTGGATCACGGACCGGCGTTCGAATGGCGCTCCGACGGCCGGCCGCGTTCCATCCTTCTGGTCGGCGTGAACGGTTCCGGCAAGACTACCACGGCGGCCCGGCTGGCAAAAAATGCAGCGATGTGCGGACTAACCCCGCTGCTGGCCGCAACGGATACGTTTCGCGCGGCGGGCGCCGACCAGCTCAGGTTGTGGGGGGAACGGATCGGATGCGATGTGGTTGCGGGGGCCTCGGGGGCTGACGCGGCCGCAGTGGCGTATGACGCTCTCGAAGCGGCGATTGCCCGCAAGGCCGACACACTGATTGTGGATACCGCCGGCCGCATGCATACTCAGGCGCCGCTGCTGCAGGAGCTCCAGAAAATCAGCCGTTCCCTCAGCAAGCGCATGGAGGGCGCTCCGCACGAGACCTGGATCGTGCTCGACGCCGCATTGGGCCAGAACGCCCTCAGCCAGGCCAAACTCTTCAACGATGCTGTTCCGCTGACCGGCGCAGTGGTGACCAAGCTGGACGGGTCTTCGAAGGGCGGTTTCATTTTTTCCATCCGGCGGGAACTGGGAATTCCCGTGCTGTGGGCCGGGCTGGGAGAGGGGGCGGACGATCTGGCGCTGTTCAACGCGGAGGAGTACGTGGATGCGCTTCTCGAAACCGGGGAAAAAGCATGAAAAGCAGCCGGCATGAAATATTCATGCGCCGCGCGCTGGAACTCGCAGCCAAAGGCGAAGGCCTCACCCGGCCCAACCCGCCTGTGGGGGCCGTGATCGTGAAAAACGGCCGCGTCATTGCAGAGGGCTGGCACAAAAAGGCGGGGACGGCACACGCAGAACGCGTTGCTCTGGCCCGGGCCGGAGCCGCCGCCAGGGGTGCCGCGCTTTATGTAACGCTTGAGCCCTGCTGCACGCATGGCCGCACACCGCCCTGCACGGATGCGATCATCGCCGCCGGTATCCGCACCGTGATCGTTGCTTCGACTGACCCGAACCCAAAGCACCGCGGCAGGGGTTTTTCTGCGCTGCGCAGGAAGGGCATCGGGGTGATCCGGGGAGTCTGTGAGACGGAGGGCAATGAGCTGATTGCGCCGTTTGCGAAATGGATCACCACCGGGCGGCCGATGGTTACCCTGAAGCTGGGCATGTCGCTGGACGGGAAAATTGCCGACCGCAACAGGCAATCCAAATGGATCACGGGCCCCGAGTCCCGAAAACGAGTGCAGGCGATGCGCCGCCGGGTGGATGCCATTATGGCTGGCGCCGGGACCGTCAGGGCGGATAACCCGCAGCTCCAGCCGCGCCCGGCCTGCGGGCGCAAGCCGTGGCGGGTGATTGTGGATGTCGATGGAGTGATCCCTGCCGGCGCGCGGGTGCTGACGGACGACGCCGCGGACCGCACCGTTGTCGCGGGACGGAAGCTGCTCGCCGGGAGAAAGGCGATACAAACGATTCGCCTGCCCGCCCGGAATCCGTTAAGGCATCTGCTTCAGGAACTCGGCAAAATGGGCATCCTGCATGCGCTGTGCGAAGGGGGCGGTGAACTGGCCGCGGGTCTCATCGCGGAGGAATGTGTTGACCGGTTCGCGTTTTTCACGGCCCCCGTGCTGATCGGCGGCGTCACTTCCATCAACAGCATCGGCGGAAGAGGCTGGCTCATGGACAGCCTGCCGCGTGTGGCGGTGACCGGCGTGGAACAGATCGGCGGCGATATTTTAATTCTGGCAAAACCGGAAGTTTTGCGGCACAGTGCGCGGCTGGAGTAGAAATCATGTTTAGTGGGATTGTTCAGAAAAAAGGTGAAATTGTTCAGCATGACCTCGCCGAGAAGTGGGGCAAAGTGGTTCTGCGCACGGATGCATGGGACCGGCCGCTGGAAATCGGCGAGAGCATCGCCATCCAGGGCATCTGCCTGACACTGACGAAAATGGACCATCGGGGGCTCCATTTTGATGTGCTGCGCGAAACGTTCGAACGCACCAATCTCGGCGACAAGAAGACCGGACAGTTTTTGAACATGGAGCGGTCGCTCCGCTGGGGCGACACAATGGGCGGCCATATTGTGATTGGCCATGTGGACGGCACGGGCCGTGTGAAATCCATCCGGCCGGTTGGCCGCGACTGGGCCTTTGAGTTCACGGCGGATCCCCGGCTGATGGATGGAATGGTGTTCAAGGGTTCGGTTTCGGTGGACGGTGTGAGTCTCACGATCGCAGAGCTGACCGAGGAATCGTTCACCATTCACATCATTCCTTTCACTTACGAACACACCACTTTCTGCGACCTGAAGCCGGGCGATGCAGTTAATCTTGAAGTGGACCTTCTGGGCAAGTTTGTGCGGCGACTGGTTGAGCGCGGCCGGTTCCCGGGAGAAATCACGTGGGAAGAGCTGCGCAGGACCGGCCTGATCCAGGAGCCCGTTTCTGCCGCGGAAGAAATTTGAACAAGGACGAAAATGCAGCGCATCATACTGAAATCAAAAATCCACAGAGCCACCATTACGGATGCCAATCTCAATTATGAGGGAAGTCTGGGCATCGACGACGATTTGCTGAAGGCGGCCGACATTTTTCCCGGTGAACAGGTTCATGTTCTGAATCTGAACAGCGGAAGCCGTGTTGTCACCTATGCCATACGGGCGCCGGCCGGGTCGGGAGCCATTGTTCTGAACGGCGCTGCCGCAAGGCTGGGCGCCGCAGGCGATCCGGTGATCATTCTGACTTATGCCCAGGCCTCATCGGCCGAGGCCGCGTCATGGAAGCCTCAGGTGATTTATGTTGATTCCCGGAATAAAATGATTCAGAAATAGCGTCTCGAATGGAGGTTCAAATGAGCACAGTTGAAACGAGAAGACTGGGAGTTCTTTCTCAAATCGCCGCGCTGGAAATTCCGGCCGCCTGGGCAAAGGCCTTCGGGATACTGTCATTCACAGCCCTGCTGTCCCTGGGCGCGCATGTGAAATTCTTTCTTCCGGGCAATCCTGTTCCGGTGACTCTTCAGACCATGTTCGTGCTGCTGGCCGGCGCGCTGCTGGGCCCCTGGGCAGGACTGTCCGCAGTGGCGCTTTATCTCGTCATTGGGATGTGCGGCGTTCCGTTTTTTGCCATGTCCGGGGTCTCCGGCCTGATGTATTTTACCGGGCCCACCGGCGGCTATCTCGCGGGATTTCTGCTGGCCGCTGTAACGACCGGGCTTGCTTTCCAGAGGACGGAAAGAACGGCGGTGAGGCTTGCCGTTCTTGCGGCCGCCTCGCTCCTGATCCTGCTGTGCGGAGCGTTGTGGCTGGGTGTGCTGATGCATCTGCCGGTCAGCCGGGCATGGATGCTGGGCGTGGCGCCGTTTCTTTACGGCGATGCGCTCAAAACCGCGACCGCGATGACTGTTTGCGCAGTCCTGCGCCGCCGCTGATCAGCGCCCGTTTTTAATCGCAGCAATCTGTTGACTCTCCCGGGGAGCGTCACTACACTACCCGTGCTTTTTGATATTTGCACATTCAGTCGGCGCGACAGATAAGGAATACGATGTCAACAAACATGGAAAAACTGCTGATTCTGCAGGAGAGGGACCTCAAAATCCTCAAGCTCAAGCGGGAAGCGAGGGATATCCCCGCCCGGAAGGCCGAAATCGAGGGACGCCTGAAATCCCATCAGCAGGCTTTTGATGAAGCGACGCACAACCTGAAAAGTCACAAGACATCCATTCAGCAGGTGGAAGGCGAGATCGAAGCGCTCAATCAGAAAATTCTCAAATTCCGCGAGCAGCAGCTCCAGATCAAGGACAACACGGCCTACAAGGCGCTGGAAAAGGAGATTTTTGCGACTCGGCAGGAAATTCGCACCGCGGAGGACCGGGAACTGGTCCTGATGGAGGAGATGGAGGATTTGAAGCGCGTCATCGCCGAGAAGGAGAAATCCCTGAAGGACGAGCAGGCCATAGTGCAGAAGGACAATGCCCGCCTGGATCAGCGCGCACAGGACATCGAAGCTGAAATCCACAGGCTGGAATCCGACCGGCAGGACCTCACGCGGGATATAGAAAAGCCATTGCTTTCACGGTATGAACGCATTCTGAAGCATGTGGGTGACTATGCCCTTGTGCCTATCGAGAAGGGGGCTTGCGGCGGATGTCACATGAACCTTCCGCCGCAGGTGATCCACGACACGCAGAAGGGCATGGATGTCCTGTCCTGCAATTTCTGCGGCCGCATCTTGTACTGGGCGCCCTGACGGCGTATATTCCAGCGTTCTTTGAAAGTTTCACGCGGAGACGATTGGTCGCTCGTTCGCAGGAACGGGAGGAAAGTCCGGACTCCACAGAGCAGGATGACCCTGTGAAAACGGGGAAGCTCTTCGCCATATCGAAGAGTATGGAAAGTGCCACAGAAAACAAACCGCCACGGAGCAATCCGGGGCAAGGGTGAAAAGGCGGTGTAAGAGACCACCGCCCCGAGAGAGATCGAGGGGGCAGGGCAAACCCCATCCGGAGCAAGATCAAATAGGGAACTGGAGGCTGCTCGCTTCATTTTGCGCAAGCAATGCAGTTCCGGGTTGATCGCTCAGACAAATGACCAATGCCTGCAGCAATGCAGGAACAGAATCCGGCTTACAGGCTCCGCGTAATGAACATTCCGGCCCCGCTGACGGGGCCGGTTTTCATTTGGACTCCTGCGTTGACTCAGCATTCCGCCGGTTTGAGCCTCTGCGGGGAATTTTTCTTTTGAATCCTGCCCTGTTCTGGGATAGTTTCTGCATTTCGCGATTTAATCTGAGGTGAATGATCATGAGAATTTTGTCGGGGATACAGCCCTCCGGAAAACTTCATATCGGCAACTATTTCGGGATGATGAAGCCCGCGCTCGAGCTCCAGGAGCAGGGCGAGGCGTTTCTTTTCATCGCCGACTACCACGCCATGACCACGGTGTCCAATGCGGATCAACTCCGGCAGGGGGTTCGCGATGTGGCGCTGGATTTTTTGGCTTGCGGATTGAATCCCGAAAAGACGGCATTCTACCGCCAGAGCGATGTGCCGGAAGTGACGGAGCTGACGTGGCTTCTTTCCGTGATCACGCCCATGGGCCTGCTGGAGCGTTGTCATTCTTATAAGGACAAGCTGGCCAAAGGCATCGCGCCCACGCACGGCCTGTTTTCGTACCCGGTGCTTATGGCGGCGGATATTCTTGCCGTGCAGTCGGATATCGTTCCGGTGGGCCGTGACCAGAAGCAGCATGTGGAAGTGACCCGTGATCTGGCGATCAAATTCAATCTGGCCTACGGAGAGACCTTTAAGGTGCCGGAGCCGTCCATCCGCGAGAGCGTGGCGGTGGTGCCGGGCGTGGACGGGCAGAAGATGTCCAAGTCCTACAACAACACGATCGAGCTTTTCGCGCCGGAAAAGGAGACAAAGAAGAAGTTTATGCGGGTTGTGACGGACAGCCGGACTCTGGAGGAACCCAAGGTGCCCGAGGAATGCAACGTGTTTGCGCTGTACCGTTTGTTCGCGACGGATGCGCAGCGCGAGGAAATGGCCGCGCGCTACCGCGCTGGCGGCCTCGGTTACGGCACGGTCAAGGCGGCCGCCTTTGAACTGATGATGGAAACCTTTGCTCCGTTCCGGAAGAAACGCGAAGAACTGGAGAAGAATACGGACTATGTCGAGGAAGTTCTTCGCAAGGGCGCCGCACGCGCGCGCGACGAGGCCCGCCGCACACTGAAGACGGCCCGCCGGGCCGTGGGACTGGAGTAACATGTCCGAAGACTACAAAGTTCAACTCGAAGTATTCGAGGGGCCGCTCGACCTGCTGCTCTACCTCATCAAGAAGGATGAGGTGGACATCTACGATATTCCGATCGAGCTGATCACGCGTCAGTATCTCCAGTACATGGAGCTGATGAAGATGCTGGATCTGAACATCGCGGGTGATTTCCTCGTGATGGCGGCCACGCTGATGATGATAAAGAGCCGCATGCTGCTCCCGGCTGAGGACCGCCCCGAGATGGAGGAGGAAGAGGAGGACGATCCCCGCTGGGATCTGGTGCGCCAGCTTGTGGAATACAAGAAGTTCAAAGACGTGGCCGGGCATCTCCAGATGATGGAATTCCACATGGAGAATGTCTTCACCCGCGAGGGCGGGGGAATCCAGCTTGGCCCCGACACCGACCGCGCCCTGCAGGATGTGAGCATCTTCGATCTGATCTCCGCATTCGACAGTGCCCTCAAGCGAATCAAGCAGGAAGACCTGCGGGAGATATTCGCCGAGCGCTTCACGGTCGGCGACAAGATTGATTACATCATCGGAAGCATCCGGAGCAAAAAGAGGATCATATTCAGCAGCCTGTTCGAGGGCATGGCCACGCGGCACGAGATTGTATGCACCTTCCTCGCGCTGCTGGAACTGATCCGCCTCAAGCAGATCCGGGCCGAGCAAGCCGGGCGCTTTGAGGAGATTGCGATTGTGGCGACGGATGATGCCGAACTGGCAGGAGTGGTACATGAATGAAATAATGGTTCTTCCTGAACTCAAACAGATCGCTGGAGCAGTCCTGTTCGCGGCCAAACAGCCGGAATTGTTCGCGGAGATATATTGTTTCAGCCGAAAAGATAACTGCTAACCAATTGATATTTCCCAGCGAGGCTTCTAGTGTGTACTTTTGACAAGGAGATGACCATGCAACTGCTTAAGTTTCGATACACAGAAATCATTTTAATGATCATTGTTGTTGTCGGCTCCAACATGGGCAGCCGCGCTGACACGCAATTCGTTGGAAACGTGTACATAGACGGCAACCTTGTCATAACAAACGGCGGAGGAGAAGCTTTGGTGTCTGGTGATACCAGCGCTTATCTTCGGGTTTACGGATATGGCACCTCGGAAGTGTCCGGAGCCGCTGCAAGTATAGAAGGTTTCAATGATGGTTGGGCGGAATCCGCAAGCTATGGTTCTGTAATTGAAGGATGTAACGAGGGGGAGGCAACTGTTGGAAGTCTGGGGGCCGGATCCCGCATTGAGGGATATAATGCGGGCTGGGCTTCGGTGGTATTCCCTGGTTCAAAAGAGCAGGGCTATAATCTCGGGATGAGGGACGTGATTGGCAGGGGCATTGTCATTGGCGGATATAATAGTTCAGGAGGAGATCAACTTGCCAGTGGGAACGGATCAACCATTGACGGGTACAATCTCGGTTCAAATCTGGTTACCGGTTCTGGTTCCTCTATCGAAGGTTACACGGCATCGGATGCTGCACAGATTTCCGGAGGAACAACAGGCGAAGCAGGCGGGACGAAAACCGCGGGCATGGTTAAATCTGGTTAAATCCACAGGGTCCAACACGTATTCAGAGGTATATGACGGATATAATCCAGTATACAGAGATTACGGTTCTGGTAATAAAATTAAATATACACAGGGACCGGGAATTGATAATATGCTGAGCATGCAGATTGTTAATAGCGGAATAACAAATACTTATACCTATATCAAAGATCATCTGGGCAGTATTGTAGCGCTGGTCGATGAAACCGGAACCAATGTGGTGGAATCCTATGAATACGATGCATGGGGTGCTGTAACGGTATATGATGCCAATGAGTCTGAAATTTCCTTGTCTTCTGTCAAAAACCATTTCTTATGGCATGGCAGAGAATACAACTGGACTGTTCACTATGTTCAGAATGGGCATGGCATTTACAACTTCCGCAATCGCTGGTATGACCCCGTCACTGGGCGATGGCTTTCCAAAGACCCGATTGGGATAAGCGGCGGATTGAACCAGTATGTCTTCTGCGCCAATAACCCCGTCAACTTTGTTGACCCGGACGGCCGGGCGCCATGGATGCTTATTGGTGCCGCGATTGGTGGAGGTCTCGATTTAGCCGTTCAACTCGCGCAGGGCAGAAGTTTTAGTGAAGTGAATTGGGTTTCTGTTGGCGCAGGCGCTGCATCGGGCGCCCTTGGTGCCGGTTTAGGTGCCAATGTTGCCCGTTTAACTGCATCCATCACGGCAAGAGCCGCACTCAATGCGGTTGGCAGTGCAGCCATAGGTGCGGGTGTTCAAACTGCTTGCAACGCTATCGAGGGGAATAATCTAGGCGCAGGTGTTGGAAGCGCGGCAGTCATTAGTGGAACGTTTGGCGGTCTCGGATCAGCCTTTGGCGATCTGGCAGAGCGGAGCCTCATTTCGGTCTCCCAAAACTCGCAGTTCATTCAGAGTCTTCTCGACAGTGGTGCTTTACAGGGGAATAGCCTTCCATACCTATTGCCAGGCGAAGTCCTCCCCCCTTCGACTTGGTCTATCGTCGGGACTGCTATCGGTGCCACCGTCTCGAATCTCGGGCCTCTGGTTCCAGCAAGCAATGCGGGGTCGTGCCAATGACGGGCAAACAGCTACTTGGGGTTGTTCTGCTGGGTGCGACCGGAAGTCTGCTTGGCGCTATTCTATCCCTGATCGGTTTCGGTTTCGGCGGTTGGGTTCTTTGGCTATTTGGTTTCCTCGATAAGACGGATGCTGTGTTCAAGGTCAAAATAGGAGTGATTGCGTTTGTGTTTGTCGGTTTTGTGTTAGGTATTCTTCGCGCGATTAGGATGGTCCATTGACGTGCGCCCCCTCGCTACGCCGGTGATCACGGCGTCTGCTTACGCACACGCCGCGGATAGGGGTCAGGTCTTAACATTTAACATTTGAATCTCGAAAAGATGGCGGTTTCAGAGAGACGGATTTTAACATTAATAAGTAATTTGATAAGTGGTGCTGGAGAAATAACATGGAGCGGATAGATGTTCTTCCTGAACTCAAACAGATAGCCGGGGCGATATTGTTCGCGGCCAAACAGCCGGTGACGGCCACGCGCATCCGCGAGGTGCTCGCGCAGGTGGCCGAGGAGCAGGGCGGCCCGTACCGCGACTTCGCGTCGCTAAAGGACGCGGATGTCGAGGCGGCTATCCGCCAGATTGGCGAAGACCTTGAGAAGGCCCGCCTTGGTATTGTGCTGGGTGACCTTGCGCACGGCTTCCGTTTTGAAAACGACGTAGCCTGCGGCGTATGGGTGCGGCGCTTTCTTGAAAAGGGCAAGCCCAGCCGGCTTTCGCGGCCCGCGCTGGAGACGCTGGCGATCATCGCCTACCGCCAGCCCTGCACCCGCGCCGAAATCGAGGCGGTGCGCGGCGTCGCGGTGGACACCATTCTGCGCAACCTGATGGAACTGCAGCTTGTTCGGATCACCGGCCGGAGCGAACTCCCCGGCCGGCCGATGATGTACGGCACAACCCAAACGTTTCTGGAATACTTCGGAATCAAGAACCTGAATGATCTGCCGGGGATCACGGAGCTCCGGCGCCCTGAGGACGGCAGACCGGAGGCGGATGAGCAGGTTTTCGAGGAGCCTGCGGCAGATTCCGCTCCAGCGGAGGTCCCTGAAGACAACAGCAGAGCGAAGGAGGATGACCATGAATCTTGATCAACTGCGCAAGGAAATTGATGCGGCCGATGCCGAGCTGATTGCACTGCTTAACAAGCGCACCCGCGCGGCGCTGGAGATTGGCAAGCTCAAGGAGAAGCTGGATACAGAGGTTTATGTGCCGGCCCGTGAGAAGGCGGTCTATGACCGCATTGCAAAGCTCAACGAAGGGCCGCTTCCGGAAAAGGCCGTGCAGGCGATCTACCGCGAAATCATGTCCGCTTCGCTGGCGCTGGAGCGGAACACGCGGATTGCATATCTCGGTCCGCAGGCCACGTTCACCCACCGCGCCGCGCGCGAGAAATTCGGCGCCAGCGTGGATTATGAAGCCTGTGCCACGATCACGGATGTTTTTGAGGCTGTGCAGCGCCAGGGCGCCAACTACGGGGTGGTGCCGATCGAAAATTCGACCGAGGGGGCGGTGACTCATACGCTGGATCAGTTCATATCCACGCCCCTGAAGATTTGCGCGGAAATCTATCTTCCGATCTCCATCAGCTTCATGTCCAAATATCCCCAAAAGGACATAAAGAAAATCTACAGCAAGCCCGAGGTGTTCGGTCAGTGCCGGCACTGGCTTCAGGCCAACATGCCCCATGCAGACCTGATTTCATGTTCCAGCACCGCGCGCGCGGCGGAATATGTGAAGGACGAGCCCGGCAGTGCGGCCTTCGCCTCGCCACTGGCGGCGGAACTTTATGATCTGAACATCCTTGCTCCCGATGTGCAGGACATCGCCGGCAACACCACGCGGTTTCTGGTTATCGCGAAGAAGTACGGTCCGCCCTCCGGTCGAGACAAGACCTCGATACTGTTCGCGGTGAAGCATCAGGCCGGCTCGCTGTTCCGGGCCATTTCGGTTTTCAACACCCACAATCTGAACATGACCCGCATCGAATCCCGCCCGAGCCGCAATAAGGCATGGGAATATTTCTTTTTTGTGGATTTCGAGGGCCATGTGGATGAACCCAACGTGGGCAAGGCCATGGGCGCACTTGCGGAGCAGTGCATCGAACTCTCCGTCCTGGGCTCTTATCCGCAGGCGGGAAGGGAAAGCTGAAATGACAGAGTCTATCGCAAAAAAATACATCAGCGGCCTCGGGGTCTATGAGCCGGGCCGTCCGATGGATGAGGTCGCGCGGGAACTCGGGCTTGCTGATGCGTCGGAAATGATCAAGCTGGCGTCGAATGAGAATGCGCTGGGCCCGTCTCCTCTGGCAGTCAGGGCCATGAAAAAATGCGCGGCCGACATGCATCTTTATCCCGACGGCGGGGGATACTATCTTCGCCGGGCGCTGGCGCAGAAGTACGGACTGGACATGGACCAGTTTATCCTCGGCGACGGCAGCAACGAACTGATCCAGTTCCTCGCGCATGTCTATCTGGCAAAGGGCTCGCGCATCATTATGGCGGACAGGGCTTTTGTGGTCTACAAGCTGATTGCCTCCGCCTTTGAGGCCGAGACGGACATGATTCCGATGATTGAATTCCGGCACGATCTGAAGGCTATGCTGGCCGCCGTGCGGCCCGAAACAAAAATCATCTTTGTCGGGAATCCAAACAATCCGACCGGAACGATGGTGTACCGGGACGAAATCGAGGAATTCATGGACAAGGTTCCGCAGAACATTGCGGTGGTGTTCGATGAGGCCTACATTGAACTGCTGGAGCCGAAGCAGCAGCCGGACACCATACAGTACATTGCGAAGCATCCGCATTTCTACATTCTTCGCACATTCTCCAAGACATATGGCTTGGCCGGCCTGCGCATCGGGTACGGCATGGCATCGAAGGAGAACATCCGGCTGCTTCATCGTGTGCGCCAGCCCTTCAACGTGAACGCGATGGCGCTGGCCGCGGCCGAGGCCGCGCTTGGAGACGAACGTCACGTCAGGCGCACTCGCAAGATGGTCAAGAAGGGGCTGAACCAGCTGCAGGCGGCTTTTGATGAAATTGGTCTGCCGTGGGTTCCGTCACTGGTCAACTTCATCCTTGTGAAGGTGGACCGCGGCAGGCAGGTCTTCGAAGAACTGCAGAAGCGAAAAGTTATTGTGCGCCCGATGGACGGCTATGGGCTTCCCGACTACATTCGCGTGACGGTTGGCACAGAAGAACAGAACCGGATTATCATTGAGAATCTTTTGGACGTTCTGGCCTCGCGGGGAGATCAATAATGATCATTGTTCTCAAGAAGAGCGCCTCCGAAGAGCAGATCCGCCACATCGAGGAGAAAATCCGCGAATGGGGGCTTCAGCCCAGCATCAGCCATGGTGCGGAGAAGACGGTGATCGGTGTAATCGGGGATGAGGCGGTCATACGCACGAAACCGCTGGAGGTGTTTCCCGGCGTGGAATCGGTGATGACCGTTCTGAAACCCTACAAGCTGGCGAGCCGTGAATTTCATCACGACAATACATCCGTCACGATTGCCCCGGTAACGGCTGGTTGTGCACCAACGGTTATAGGCGGGCGGCAGATTGTGGTCATGGCGGGGCCCTGCTCGGTGGAAAGCCGCGAGTCGCTGTTTGAAATCTCGCGCTGCGCCCAGGCCGGCGGGGCGAAGATTATTCGGGCGGGGGCTTTCAAGCCCCGTACCTCTCCGTATGCATTTCAGGGGCTGGGGAGGAAGGGGCTCGAGTATCTTTCCGAAATGCGCCGTGAACTGGGCATTCCAATCGTGACGGAGGTGATGGACACGCGCGATGTCGAGATGGTTGCGGAATTCGCGGACGTCCTGCAGATCGGCGCGAGGAACATGCAGAATTTCAATCTGTTGAAGGCTGTTGGAAAGGTGAAGGTTCCTGTGCTTATCAAGCGGGGACTTTCCAGCACGATCCAGGAGCTGCTGATGAGCGCGGAATATGTGCTGAGCCAGGGCAATCCGGATGTCATTCTCTGCGAGAGGGGTATCCGCACGTTCGAGCCCATGACCCGCAACACACTTGATCTGAGCGCCGTTCCGGTGATCAAGCGCGAGAGCCATCTGCCCGTGATTGTGGATCCCAGCCATGCCACCGGGCACTGGGACCTGATTCCGTCCATGTCAAAAGCCGCTGTTGCCGCCGGTGCGGACGGGCTCATGCTGGAAATACATCCCCGGCCGGAAGAGGCATTGTCGGACGGGCCGCAGGCCCTGCTCCCGGATCGTTATATGAACCTGATGAAGGAACTGGGAACCCTTGCATCGGCTTTGGGGCGTTCGATCTGAGCACATGATGCAGAATATCACCATTATAGGGACAGGTCTGATGGGCGGTTCGCTGGGGCTCGCGCTGAAAGCCTCCGGGCGGCCGTATCATGTCGCGGCCTGGAGCCGGAAAGAGTCCGACCGCGAGAAGGCGCTTCAGCTGGGCGTGTGTGATGAGGTCTTTGCATCCCCGGAAGAGGCTGTTGCGTCCGCGGATATTTCCGTTTTCTGCACCAGTGTCAGTTCCATTGTCCCGCTGATTGAACAGTGCCTGGGTTATTTCAAGAACGGATCGCTCGTTACAGATGTCGGAAGCACCAAGGCGGACATCGCGCAGCGGTGCGACGTGATGTTCACGGGCAGGTCTTTCAGTTTTATTGGCAGCCATCCCATGGCCGGTTCAGAGAAGAGCGGACAGGAACACGCGACTAGTGATTTGTATCGCGGGGCTGTGGTCGCGCTGACTCCAGTGAGCGGGCCAGAACGCGAAATGAACCGTTTGAAGGAATTCTGGCGCGCCGCCGGCGCGGTGCCGGCCGTCATGGACCCGGATGAACATGACCGCCTCATCGCGCTGACCAGTCATCTGCCGCATCTGGCCGCCGCCGCGCTGACTGCGGCGGCATTTCAGTCGGGTGGCGGGAAAGCAGCGGGTGTTCTTTGTGGGCCGGGATTCACAGACTGCACCCGTGTCGCGGGAAGCCTGCCCGCGCTCTGGCGGGACATTGCAGCCAGCAACACGGAAAATATTCTGCTTGCGCTGGAGGCCTATATTGAGGAGCTGTGCGGAATCCGGTCGCTTCTGGAGCAGCGGGAATATCAGTGGCTTCAGGAGTATCTCGGAGAGTCCGCGCGTGCGCGCGAGGAACTGCTCTCGGCTCGCAAAAAAACGACCGGAGGCCTGTCATGAAAAGTCCGAAGGACAGCGTGACCGTCCGAGCCGGCCGTCATTTCGGTGGAATTCTTCAAGTGCCCGGCGACAAGAGCATTTCACACCGGGTGGCCATGTTTTCGGCGCTGGCTGAAGGGCTCTCGACGGTGGAGGGATTCCTCTTCAGCGAAGACTGCATCTGCACCTATCGTGCAATGGAGGCGATGGGCGCTGAGGTGGTGCGGGAGGCGGACGACCGGCTGAAAGTGACTGGAACCGGGGGAACATTCCGGCCGCCGCCCGGGGTGCTGGACATGGGAAACTCGGGCACTGGCATTCGTCTGGTGGCCGGTCTCATTGCGGGCGCGGGGATTCATGCCGAGATGACAGGTGATGCATCCCTCTGTTCCCGGCCGATGAACCGCATTGCCGTTCCGCTGCGCGAGATGGGGGCGCGAATATCACTGCTTGGAGACCATGGCCGCCCGCCTGTGCGCATCGCTCCGGCCAGGCTGCGCGCCATTGATTACCACCTCCCGATGGCCTCCGCCCAGGTGAAATCCTGTGTTCTGCTGGCCGGGCTTTTTGCGGAGGGAACAACGCGCGTGACGGAGCCGGCCCGTTCGCGTGATCATACCGAACGCATCCTGAACATGCTGGGTCTGCCGGTCCGGGTGGACGGGCTGTCGGTTGCGCTCGACGGCTTTGGTCCCGCAGGACCGCGATTCAAGGGCCGGCACTGGATTGTGCCCGGTGACTTTTCTTCTGCCGCTTTTTTCATCGTGGCGGCGGCGGGAATGCCGGGCGCCGAACTGACCGTTAAATCCGTGGGTCTGAATCCCCGTCGCGCGGCGCTTCTGGATGTTCTCAAGCGGATGGGCGCGGACATTCAGATCTGCAATTTAAACCAGCATCAGGCCGGCGAGCCGGTGGGGGACGTGATGGTTCGCGGCGCACGGCTTTCGGGCACCGACGTGTTCGGGGACGAAGTGCCGGCGCTGATTGATGAAATCCCGATTCTTTCCGTGGCGGCGGCTGTGGCCGAGGGCCGCACCGTCATTCGCGACGCGGCAGAACTTCGCGTGAAGGAATCTGATCGCATTGCGGTCATGGTGAGGAATCTCCGGCTGATGGGGGTCAGGGCTGAAGAAACGCCCGACGGAATGATCGTCGAAGGCCCATCACAACTAATTCCATCCCAGCCGCTTGAGAGCTTCGGAGACCACCGCGTGGTGATGTCCATGGCGGTTCTCGCGCTTTATTGCAAAAGTCCTGTTTGCATTCTGAATACAACTTGTGTAAACACATCCTATCCGACATATTGGAATCATCTACGAGAGTTAGGAGCTGACTTTGACTGAGAAAAAACATCACGTAATTGCGATAGACGGTCCGTCGGCCTCGGGCAAGTCCACGGTTTCCAAGAAGCTGGCTCAGGTCATGGGCTATCTCTACGTGGATTCGGGAGCGCTTTATCGGGGCATGACCTGGAAGATGCTGCAGGAGAATGTGGACATTCATGACACGGAAGTTGTCATTGCCAAGATGGACGAAATTCAGTGGGACTTTTTCATCAAGGATGGTTCCGTATGGTTCAGCATTGACGGCACGGACCCCGGACAGGAAATCAGGGGAGAGGCTGTGCGCGAAAATGTCGCCATTATTGCCACCATCCCCGAAGTCCGCGCCTTCATTGGAGAGCAGCTTCGCAACATGCGTCATTTCGGGAACATTGTGATGGAGGGCCGCGATATCGGTTCCGTGGTCTTCCGTGATTCGCCCTACAAATTCTACATAGATGCCGATCCTCAGGAACGTGCCCGCCGCCGCTGCAAGGACATTGTTCAACTGGAAGGGCAGAGCAATGTGGAAGAGGTTTTCAATTCCCTCAAGCGCCGTGACGAAATTGATTCCAGCCGTAAAACAGCGCCCCTTCAGATTGTGGACGGCGCCCGCGTGCTGGATACAACCGGAATGACCATTGATGAGGTGGTGGAGCGCATTGCTTCCGCCCTCACTCAGGATGGGCTTTCCTGCGAAGCCTGAAAAAGGCAGGTTTTTCAAGTTCATAGGTCCCCGCTGAAGGGGTTTCCCGTGTTTTTTCTGGATTGCACAAGTATTTCGGGTCCAGAAACTTCCTCATAATTGAGCCGCCTGCCGCGCGGCTGATGATCTTTTCTGAATCTTAACTGCTTGACATGGAAAGGCTTATCGCCTATAAGCACACCGTTCGGTTCTGTATGCCGTTCATTGGCTCAAAAACCTGACATAAGGCGGTACATAATGGTACATGTGGTTTGGGGTATTATCATAGCCAGCGGAAAAGAGGAGCAGCTCACTTCAGGCGTGGATGTCGCTTTTCTGAATCTCGCGGGAAGACCATTGCTTTCTCATGCTCTGGAGGAGTTTGAGCGCTGTCCCGATATCAACGGCATTGTTGTGGTCGCCCCAAAAGAACGAGTGGGCGAAGTGCACTCCATGGCCAAACTCATGGGATACATGAAACTGCGCAAGATTGCCGCCGGAACGGTTCAGCGTGTCTCTTCGCTTCGCATGGCCCTGAACACCCTTGATGATGATGTTTCCATGGTGGTCGTTCATGAAGTCTCCCGGCCCTGCGTGAAACGCGGACTGATTTCGGAATGCATCAAGGCCGCGAAGCGCTACGGTTCCGGCGTGTCGGCATCCCGCATTCTGGATCCGGTGAAAATTGTGCCCAAGGGGAACAAAGTCACGGCGACGCTGGAAGCCAACACCGCCTGGGCTGCGCAGACCCCGCAGGCCTATAAACTGGATGTCCTTGAAAAAGCCCTTGCCGCGGCACAGAAGAAGAAAAAGACGCTGCAGGATGAATCGGCGGCTCTGGAACTGATCAAGCATGAGGTTCATCTGGTCCCTTGCCCTCCGTCCAACATCCGGATCGCGACGGCCGAGGATTTAACCCTTGCGGAAGCCCTGAAGCGGTTATAATCCTTCCGGCCGTTTTATGGCGGACGTGAAGGTCACCGCGTTTACAAGCCAGCCGTCATCGGTTTTGCTCCAGCGCATTTCCACCTCGCGCAAATCGCTCATCCATTCGCCTCCGCTGCGCGCCTTGGCCCGTGCCACCGTGGCCAGCACCGCGGAGTTCCGGTTCGGTGCGATTTCAAGTTTATGATCTGCAATCTCGATGGACAGCTCCTCCACCATGCTCCGGAGATGATACGCCAGCCCGGCCATATCCTGACGCGAATGCGAGCCCGTGAGATAAGGCTCCATGCCGGTGGAAACGGGATCGGTGAAGAGGATGGAAATCTGCCGGGCGCGCGTCAGGGCGGCCAGCTCTTTCTCGAGTGCTGTTTTTGAAAGAAGCTCCACAAGCTCCTCCTGCCTTTGCAGGATCCGCCGCTCATCCCGTCCCTGCAGGAACCAGGCCAGCGAAAGCCCCAGAATCACGGTCAGCAGCAGGACGGCGGAAATCTGAAAAGAACGGTTCACCACAAAAGCCCTCCCGCAATTCGGCCGCGTTCGACAGTGCCCATCAAATGTCTTGTGATGGGAACGGAACGGTTGTCGCCTGCGACAAAATATTCGCTGCTCTTAAGGATCACGGGAGACATGGTCCAGATACCCTGATCCTTCAGGTAGGTTTCATCATGTGCCTCCCCGTCAATGAAGAGCTGCCCGTTCTCGAAACTGACCGTCTCCCCCGGAAGTCCAAGGATGCGCTTGAGATAGAAAACGCGCCGTCCGGCCGCCCTGATGATCACCACCTCGCCGCGCGCCGGGCTCCCGGTTCTATATTTCAGCAGATTGACAAGCCGCACGGAGCGGTCCCTCATCGTGGGCTCCATGCTGGCGCCATCGAGTCGGCAGACGGTCAGCACCTGTGTGAACAAAATCCATGTGATGACCGCGAGTCCGGCCGCCCGCCAAAGGGTGGTCGTCAGGGAGCGTCCCGCAATCAGCCGTCTGAAGCCGGAATTCACGGCAGACCCCGTATCTGCTGCAGCAGTTCACAGAGTCCCGCCGGCCGGCTGGTCTCCAGCCAGATCCGCTCATAATCATCCGCGAAATCCCGAACCTGTTCCGGAGTCCGGCGCACGCGAAGCCGGAGTGCCTGGAGGGCCAGGCGAATTTCGTCCAGATCCTGCCGGGTCACCATCCCGCCGGGTCGCAGAGTCCCGGCCCGGTCCGCCAGATCGTCCAGCTCCTCGGCATTCTCTGCATTCATGCTCCCCTGCAGGAATCCCGGCCAGGAATTCTGCGCAGCTCTTCCCGCGCGGCTGAAAAGTTCCGCGGCGCGGCAGGCAGGCGCGCCGAATACCTGCGCGTCAAAGGCGCGGTCGAAACCCTCTCCGGAATCCGCCTCATTATTCCATGCCAGCGTCCCGCCCAGCGCCATGCCGTGCAGGGAACAGGCCGGCATGTTGAAATGCCCCATGTCCCCCCAGTCCGTGACCAGCATGCCTTCGGCCCCGAGATGCTTTGCCGCCTGCGCATATCCCGCGATATTGGCGCGCGCCTTCTCAATCTCGTTGAACAGCACCTTGAAGCTTCTTGTTGACGGGCACACATAGACCGCAAGTCCGGCATCCCGGAACAGCTGCGCCTTGAGAAAATCTGTTTCCGGCTCGTAACCCCAGTCGAGAATGGTGATATCTTTCGGTATCCGGTCAACGGCCCGCGGCTGCTTCAGCAGCACATCGCCCCAGCACATCAGCCGCTTGTTGTGTTGCGCCGCGAGCTTCCGCACGAACGCAAGATGTTCTGTGTAAAGTTCATCAACCGGTGTTCCGGCATTCGCGCCTTTGCCCAGGTCATAGGTCTCGTCCCCGCACATGTTGAAGCGGTCGGAGCTGAAAAGCGGAAGAAACTCATCAAGCATCCGGCCAATGAGCGCGCGCGATCCGGCCAGCCTTGGATTCAGGGTGGCCCCGCGCAGGCGCGTCAGCCATGCCGCCGCTTCCCAGCTGGCGGCAGGGAACTCGATTTCCGCAAGCCGGCGATATTCCGGCAGGCTCAGAATGCGGCCCATGTGTCCGAAGCAGGTCAGGCTGGGCACCAGCTCAATGAATCGCTCGCGGCAGTACTCATCCAGCGCAGCAATATCTTCTGCGGTCAGCGGATCGCAGTGCTGCGCGATGGCGGGATTGAACTGAAAATCAAAGACATGCTCGACATAAAGCTGAAGCTGATTGTACTTCAGGAAGGAGAGGCGGTCGGCGAGCCGCTTGAGCGCTTCCAGTTTCGGCACCCGTCCGCGGCTGATGTCGAGATAGAATCCTCGGCGGGGCAGGGAGGGGGCGTCCTCGATTTCCATTGAGGGTATGGGATTGCCGGCGGCGAGAATCTGCCGCAGAGTCTGCAGGCCGTAGAAGAGGCCGGCCCACCCGTCGCCCGCCACCGTGATCCGGCGCAGGGATGCGGTCAGTCGAAAGCCCTCTCCGCCTCGGCCGGGGGGCGTGAGCAGAACAATGCCGGGTGCATCCGCCGCCGGCGGGGCGGGTGCTTCCGCGATTTTCATCGCCAGTCCGCGCCGGTCCAGCGCGTCCCGGACGGGCTCGATCGCATGCTGCAGGCGCGCGCGCGTTTTCGGGCTGCAGTGCAGGAGCACGGGAGACTGAAGCATGAGCCGGCCTTCACCGGTTTTCATCCTTGCCGGGGGCGGAAGCAGTTCCGGGTTCAAAGAGAAATTCCTGTTTGTATGTTTCTCATTTTCGTTGTAACAGTAGCATGGAGCAGGCTGTGAAGGAAGATAAACAGTGTATTTGCGTGCGGTATACCGGACATGTGCAGGGCGTGGGTTTTCGGTACACCGTGATGAGCATTGCCGGCCGTTTCCCCGTGGCCGGATTCGTCCGCAACGAGTCGGACGGTTCCGTGCGGCTTGAGGCCGAAGGGACTGCAGATGAGCTGACAGCATTCATCAATGCCATCCGCCAGTCTTCTCTGCAGCGCTATATCATGGAGGAACAGATCAGCTGGCAGTCCGCCGCCGGCCGGTTCCAGGGCTTCACCATCGGGCACTCCCGCTAGCGGCCCGGAAAGAGATTCGCTTTCCTTCTAGCCATCAGTCGCTTCTTTTGATAGAGATTTACGGAATGAAATTTGCGCTTTTAGGTGACATCCATTCGAACCTGGAAGCTCTGCAGGCCGTTTTGAAGGATGCGGCAGAGCAGGGCGTCACTGATTACGCCTGCATGGGGGACATCGTCGGCTACAATTCCAATCCTCGCGAATGCCTTGAAATCATCCGCAATCTGAAATGCCGCTGCGTGCGGGGGAATCACGATCATTACTGCTCCCATGACGAGAACCTGGCCGGCTTTCATCCGCTGGCCGCCGATGTGGTGGACTGGACCCGCAAGCAGCTCTCCGATGACGAGCTGGAATTCCTGCGCACCCGCAAGCTGATCGAGCCGGTGGAATCCTTCACGATCGTTCACAGCACGCTGGACACACCGGAAATGTGGGGCTATGTGTTCGACAAGTTCGAGGCCGAGGCGAATTTCAACTATCAGACCACCTCGATCTGCTTCTACGGACACACGCACGTCCCGCTGGCCTTTGAAAAAACCGACATCATCCGCTGTGGAATGTACACGAAAATCCGTGTCGGCCTCGGAAAGAAATACTTCATCAATGTCGGAAGCGTGGGCCAGCCGCGCGACGGGGATCCCCGTGCGGCGTATGTGATCTACAACATGGTTGACAACACCGTTGAACTGCGCCGGGTGCCCTACGACTTCACCATCACCCAGGAAAAAATCCGGGCCGCCGGCCTGCCGGCCCGCCTGGCTTCGCGCCTGGCCCAGGGCCGTTGAACGAAATGAGGACAAGCGACGCATGAAATCAGCAGTAATCAGAGTTCTGGCTTTTGCGGCTTTGGCCGTTCAGCCGGCTTTTGCGCAGATCCAGTTCGGCGGGAAGTTTGATCACAACCGCTATCTTCAGTACGAGCCCGTCACAGTGAATCTGACCGTTGTCAACAAGACCGCGAAAACACTGATACTTGGCGAGGTCGGCGGAGAAACGCGCATCCGGTTTGACGTTCGCGACACGGCCGGGCACTACATCCAGCCGCGGCCCGGCGCCCGCGCGATTTCCATGCTCGTGGGCGCGGGACAGACCGTTACCACCAACGTGAACGTGCGCGATTACTGCAGGCTGGACAGTGTCGGCAGTTTCACCGTTACACCGATGCTGGTCACCCCCAGCCGGACCTATCTTGCGCCCAAGACCTTCCTTGACATCGTTTCCGGCGCCGTGGTCTCGGAGATGGTTCTGGATGTGGACGGCGGTTTGCGAAGCTACAGCCTGCGTTCATGCGCGCGTGACCGCAGGACCGATCTTTTTCTCCGCATTGATGACCGGGAAAACGGAATGTGCTACGGAGTGCATCTGCTGGGCAATGTGCTCAGTTTCCAGAAGCCGCGCATGGAGGTGGACGAGGATGACCGTCTGCACATTGTTCACCAGGCCCATCCGTCCTATCTCACTCATCACGTGTTTTCTCTGAACGGCTCACTGATCCGCCGCGCCTCCTACCGCCGGGACGGCACCGACGATCTGCTGGATGACGAGGATCATATGGAACTCATGGCGGGGGAGGCCGTGATGGATCCGCCGCCGGCCGTGTCTGTCCCGGCGCCCGGGCCCGCGGCATCCGAGCCGTCGCTTCTTGAAGTCTGGGAGGCGGCCGCCTCCGCTCCTGACCCGGTCCGGGCGTCGGAAGTATCGGAAGTGGACGCCATCATTCAGTATCTGGAAGCGGACCCGGTCCCGGTCATTCCGGCCCCGAAGGCGTCTGTCCCCGCCGCGCCGCCGCCGGCCGTTTCGATTCCGGAGCCGGCCCCGGCGCCGCTCGATCCGCTGCAGGCGCCAGTGCCCTTATAAATTTCAACTTCTGGTTGACTGATCGAAAATCGGTGATATGTTTATGCATCAAATTGCGTGCACCCGTGGTGAAATTGGCAGACACGCAAGGTTCAGGTCCTTGTGCCCCTTAAAGGCGTGGAGGTTCGAATCCTTTCGGGTGCACCATTTTCTTTTTCCGCTTCTGACGGCAGCGGGAGGTGCAGACGCATGAAACGCAGCTGGATTGAAGTGGATCTCAACATCCTGCAGGAAAACGTGCAGGCCATCCGCGGCGCGATCTCTCCCGGCACGGAACTGATCTGCGTGGTCAAGGCGAATGCCTATGGACACGGCGCGGTTCCGGTTGCTCAGCGAGCGGCGCAGGCCGGCGCAAACTGGTTTGCCGTCGCCTATCTCGAGGAAGCCCTCAAGCTTCGCGCCGCCCTGCCGGCCGTGAACCTGCTGGTGCTGGGCGTGGTGGATCCGTCGGACACGGAGCTCCTGCTGGAGCACAAAGTCATTCCAATCGTCGCCACGGAGGAACATGGCATGGCGCTGGCGCTGGCCGCCCGCAAGTTCGGCCGCGACCTGGAAGCGCATATCAAAATCGACACCGGCATGGGCCGGCTCGGTCTGCCGTGGGAGCGGGCCCCGGACATGATCCGGCGGCTGGCGAAGGAGCCCGGTTTAAACATCACCGGCATGTGCAGTCATTTCGCCAAAGTGGAGCCGGCCGAACCCGAGGCCGCCGGCACACAGGCCGACCGGTTCTTCTCAATCGCGAAAGAGGCCGAGGATCTTCTCGGCCGCAGGCTGTTCAAGCATCTGTCCAGCAGCCGGGCCATTCTGTATCAGAAGGACTGGGATCTGAACGGCATCCGCCCGGGCATCATTCTTTACGGCTACGGCACCGGCAAGAAGGACATGCGATTCAGGACCAGACCCATCCTGCAATGGAAGGCGTTTGTCATGCAGGTGCGTTCGGTTCCGGCGGGGTTGCCCATTGGATACTACGGTACCTATAAAACCAGGCAGCCGACCGACATTGCCACGCTGGCCGTCGGTTATGCCGACGGTTATCTGCGCATCCTGAGCAACAAGGGTTACGTGCTCGTGCACGGGCGGCGCTGTCCGGTGGTCGGCCGCGTCAGCATGAACTGGATCGCGGTGGATGTCGGCCCCGACAGCGGGGTCAAGCGCGGCGATGTGGCCGTGCTGATCGGCGAGCAGGGGAATGAGTCGGTCTGGGCCAATGAGCTGGCGCAGAAATGCATCACCATCCCGTATGAAATCCTGACCGGAATAGACTCCAGCATTCGCCGACAGTATATCTACTGATAGCCCTGCCGCCACCAGCTGCCGGATGGGGGAGCCCGCTGACCCCCGCGACCTTGTGTCGCGGGTGAGGATAGGTCTGCGGCTCCGGACGCGATTGCCTGACCTTGCGCTCCGGCGGGACAAGCCCGCCGGGGGCGCATCCGAAAATGGACGGGACGGAGCCCGTCCCTCCAAGCCCTAAAATGGAGGGCCGGCCTCCGTGCCGGCCGAAGAGACGGCATGATATATCGGATACCGATATATCAACCAAATGTGAATGAGGCGATGCTCATTTGCGGCGGAGCCACAGCATCAGACTGGCCGCGCGATCAGGTCATAATCCATCGCCGTGGTCACACGCACTGGAACGACCGTTCCGGGCATGAGTTTCTTGTCTGACGTTCCCCGCAGGATGACCAGCCCGTCGGCATCGGGCGATTGGTGTCTCGTGTGGGCCAGCGCGATGCAGTCGTGCGGAAGCGGCACATCCGGGTTGCGCACCTGCCGGTCAATCATCACTTCGACGGTTTGCCCCTCCATCTCCTGAAGAAGGCGGTGTGAAATGTCCATCTGCTCGATCATCAGCCGGTCGCGGCGCTCGTTTTTGACCTCCTGCGGGATGTCGTCGGGAAGGGCGGCGGCCGCAGTGAGGGGCTCGGGTGAATAGGTGAACGCGCCCAGATGATTGAACTGCTGCTCCCGGACAAACTCAAGAAGCTCTTCAAACTCATCATCCGTCTCGCCGGGGAAGCCGGTGATAAAAGTCGTGCGAACGGCGACGGGCTCCAAAAGGGTGCGGATCTGATCAAGCTGTGTCTCGACCTGCCTGCGGCTTGTTCCCCGTCCCATGGCTTTGAGAATCCGGTCGGAAATGTGCTGCAGGGGAATGTCCACATACCGGCAGAAGCGGTTGTCGCCCGCCATGACCTCCAGCACGTTCTTCGACAGAAATCTCGGATAGGCGTACATCAGGCGCAGCCAGATGTTTTCGGGCAGTGCGGCCGCCAAATCGCGCAGAAGACCCGCCAGGGCCGGTTTCCCAAAAAGATCTTTCCCGTAGCTGGTCGTGTCCTGTGCGATGACGGCAATTTCCTTCGCGCCGTTTTCCGCCAGCGAGACCGCCTCGGAAATGATATCGGCCGCCGGCCGGCTGATCTGCCGCCCGCGCATGCGGGGGATCGAGCAGAAGCTGCATCCGTTGGAGCAGCCCTCGCTGATCTTCAGGCTGGCCAGATGAGGCAGCCCGATCCTCAGCCGCGGGCCATTGCCCATGATGTCCGCCCTCGGATTTCCATCTGCCTTTCTATTGAGCAGTCCGAGGCAGAGCGAAGCGAGGCGCGGATAATCGGAAAACGGCACCCGCAGATCGCAGACGGCCAGCACATCCGCAAAATCCGGATAATCCGCGGCGCGCTCGACCATGCATCCCAGTGCGACCACGAAGCGTGGCCGCCCGTTTTTCTTTCGGGCCACCAGCGCTTCCAGCGTTTCGCGGGTTTCAGTCCGCGCCGATTCAATGAACCCGCAGGTGTTCACCAGGCAGACGTCCGCATCGCGCGGGTCCTCGGCGAAGACAAAACCGTCCTGCAGCAGCGCTCCCAGCACATGCTCCGAGTCCACTTCGTTCTTCGCGCAGCCCAGGCTGACGAGACTGATCACTGGTTTTGACAATTTCATCGGCCCAGCATATCCGGTTTGATTATCCAGTGCAATGCGCTATCCTTTTCTGCATGTTCAGCAAGTTGCAGAAAGCAGAGCCGGCGAAAAGTTCCAGCCATTGGAACTTTTCGCCCGGAAAGTTCCAATCATTGGAAGTTTTTCGCAGGAAAGTTCCAATCATTGGAAGTTTTGTCTTTCTGACGCTGGCCGCCGCCGCTCCCGCGCAGGATCAGGGTTCGGCTTCGGCCCTGCAAAGTGTGGTTCATGAATGGATCGCCCTGCGGGACCAGATATCTTCCGAGGCCCGCGAGTGGGATTTCCAGAAGCAGTGGCATGATACCGAGATTCGTCTGCTTGAATCTGAAAAAAAGCATCTGGAAGAGGATGTCCGGATGCTGCGCGGTCAGATGGAAAGCCGTAATGCGGCGGATGCCGGCCTGCTGGCCGGCATAGAGAAGCTGACGGCGCAGCGCGAGGCCTGGCGGCCGCTGCTGGACGATGCCGAAGAGGATATTCGCTCGTGGCAGCGCCTGCTGAAAAACCGCATGGAGTTTCCGCTTCCCGCGTCGCCGGAACCGGAGGACCGTCTGCAGCGGGTGTTTTCCATTTATGCTGAAATCGAGAAGCTTCAGCACCGCGCTTCGACGGACAAGACGGTGATCGAGCTTGAAGGCGCGGGCCGCCGGCAGATGGATGTGCTGTACCTGGGCCTGGGAGCGGCGTTCGCCGTGGCCGCCGACGGCAGCGCGGCTGCGGCCGGGAACTGGACGGAGACCGGATGGCAGTGGACGCGAGATGATTCGCTGGCGGAGGATGTGCGCAGAGCGGTTCGAATCTGCGAGGGGCAGGAGACCCCCGCATGGGTGCAGCTCCCGCTTGAGTTGCAGGAGGCCGTGCCATGAGAAGGCTCTGCTGCATGCTGATGCTTCTCGCGCTGCCGGCGCATGCCGCGAATGTGGCGGAGGCGATTGACCGGACGCAGGCCGATACCGTGAAGGCCGTCAGGGAACTCGATGAACTGCGGTCGAAGATTTCCTCTGAACGGCTTCCGCTGGCCGAAAAACTTTCCCGGCTGGAAAAAGATGTGGCCCGGCTGCGCTCGGAGCGGACGCGTCTGCAGTCGGTACTCGATTCACACACGGAGAGCGGGGCCGGGACGGAACTGCGGAAACTGGAAGAACGGGCGGGGCTGATAGAGGCTTTGTTGCAGGACTACCGCCGCTCGGTGGAGGGCCGCGCTTCGGCGGCGGAGCTGCAGTATCTGAAGCCGGATTTGGATGCCGCGGATGCGTCCGGCGATCCTGTTGAAACCGGCCGCGCGCTTTTGTCGCTTGCGAAACGGTGGAATCGCGAGCTGGCGGGCGGACTGTCGTTCAGCGGGGAGTGCCTCGACGGCGCGGGCCGTCTGCATCAGGGAGCGTTCACCGTCATCGGCCCCGTGGTCTGGTTTGCCGGCAGCGGGCTCTCCGGCCTGGCCGTGACCGCGCCCGACAGCATGCTCCCGTCGCTGGCTGAGCGCGCGCCTGCGCGTTCGGGCGTAGGATTCCCCGTGGATGTGACGGGCGGAAAGGTTCTGAAAATCGAGGGCAGCCGGGGCTCGTGGATGGATCATTTGAAGTCCGGCGGCTTTGTCATGTTTCCGCTTCTTCTTCTCGGCCTGCTGGCGGTGGTGATCATTGTCTGGAAGACGGTCAGCCTGCGGAATATCCGTCCGGCCGACACCACACTGGTCCGGCAGATCGCGGCCTCGGGAGAAAGCGGGGAACTGATGGAGAGGCTCGGTTTCCCGGCGGGCCCCATCATTGCCGAAGGCCTCCGGCACCGTCATGCGCCGCCGGAACTGCTGGAGGAAATCATGTACGAGCGAATGCTGATGCATGTTCCGGCACTGGAGCGGCATCTCGGAACGCTTGCCGTGATTGGCGGTGTGGCGCCGCTGCTTGGTCTGCTGGGCACCGTGACAGGTATGATTCACACGTTCAGGCTGGTCACCCTGTTTGGCAGCGGCGAGGCCCATCTGCTGTCGGGCGGCATATCCGAAGCTTTGGTCACCACAGAAACCGGCCTGGTGATCGCCATCCCGGTGCTGATCATCCACGCCTATTTTCATCGCCGCGTGAAGTCCATCATCGCCGGCCTTGAACTCATGATTTCAGAATTCGCCCGTCAGACGGGCCAGGTGAAAGGAGATGCAGAATGAAATGGATGATGATTGCAGCTGGAATCATGTTTTGCGCCGCCTGCGCGGCTGAAGAGCCCGTGCCGTCCATTTATGATTTTCAGGTGGACGACATAGACAGCAATCCGGTTTCGATGTCGGAATACAGGGGCAAGGTGCTGCTGATCGTGAACGTGGCCAGCAAGTGCGGATTCACGCGCCAGTATGCGGGACTGGAGAAGCTCTATCAGGATTACCAGGACCAGGGACTGGTGGTGCTGGGCTTCCCGGCGAACAGTTTCATGGGGCAGGAGCCGGGGACAAACGAGGAAATAAAGGACTTCTGCACGTCCACCTACGGGGTCACGTTCCCGATGTTCTCCAAAATATCCGTGAAGGGAAAGGATATGGCGCCGCTGTACCGGTATCTGACCGACAGGAAGCTCAACCCGCCTTCCGAGGGGGGCGTCACATGGAATTTCAACAAGTTCCTGATTTCCCGTGACGGGAAAATGCTGAATCACTTCCGGCCGCGGCCGGGGCCGGAATCGGAAGAACTCCGCGCCGCCGTGGAAGCCGCGCTGGAAACCCCCTGACGGGACATGCAGGTCCTGAAGCATATTCTGGACTACTGGACCGCGGGCGGCATTCTGCTGGTCCCGCTGGCTGCCGTCTCCTTCAGCATCTGGTTTTATTTTCTCCGGACGCGGAGCGCGCTCCTCGCGGCGGCTGAAATTCCGTCCGGTTTTGAGCACAGGATTCTTGAGACGGCGGACGAGGATCGGCTGATTCCCGGCGCCGTGAAATATGCGGCCGGCGCGGCGCGGGCGGGCCGCGACCCGCGGCAGGCGTGGCAGGAATATCAGGATGCGGCTGTTCGCGGGCTGAGAAAGGATGTGGTGGTCCTCGCGGCCCTGACGGCCGCGGCGCCGCTCATCGGACTGCTCGGCACCGTGACAGGAATGATCGGCACGTTCCGCGCCGTGATGCAGGCGCACACGGTGACCGGCGGAGCCGTGGCCGACGGGATCAGCCAGGCGCTGATCACCACGCAGTTCGGTTTGATTATCGCCCTGCCGGGGGTTTTTGGAGTGGCCCGCCTGCACCGCCTGATCCGTCATCTCAACTTCCGGTTCGCGGTCTGCCGCAGTCATCTGCTCCTCGCGCTTGGTAACGGAGGGCGTTCATGAGGCGCGACCGTTATTATGATGACGAGCAGGCCGCGACCGTGGCCATTAACCTTTCGCCGCTGATTGACGTCGTTTTTCTGCTCCTGATTTTCTTTGTGGTGACCACCACGTTTGTGGAGAGCACCGGCATCGAAATAGACAAGCCCGCCGCGGTGTCCGCCGAAAACCTCCGCGAGCGAAGCATACTGATCGCGCTGGCGCCCGACGGACAGATCTATTTCGGCGGACAGGCCGTTGCCCTTCAGCAGGTGCGGGGGCTTGTCGCGCGGCAGCTCCAGCGGCTGGAAAGGCCCGTGATTGTGCTGGCCGACCGCCGGGCGCAGAGCGGGGCGCTCATCGCGGTGATGGATGAGTGCCGGCTGGCCGGCGCAAAGAAGGTCAATGTGGCAACGGAGAAGCATGAGTGAACTTCGCCAGGCTGTGATGCGGCAGGCGCCGGCTCCCGGAACGGTGCTGCTCCCGCTTTTGCTGACGACGGCCGTTTTTCTTGCCCTGCCTCTCATGGAGCGGATCACGGAGCGCGCCGCCGATTATGTGATCCGGCCGCTGGATATGATTGAACAGATGCCGGCCATTCCGGAGCCCCAGCCGGTTCGTACTGCCGTCCAGAGCCGGCCGGTTCGCATGGAACAGCGGCCGGAACTGCTGCGGCCTTCCGATGTGCAGATGCCTTCCATGCCGCTTTCGGAAATGGCGGACATGGTGCGGCTGGATGCGCTTCCGGTTGATCCGGCCATGGCGGTGTTTGACATCGCGCTCGCGGCGGGCGGCCCGGTGGATCTCAGTGCGCTGGATGTGATTCCGATACCTGTCAGCCGCATGGATCCGGTCTATCCGGCATCGGCCCGGGCGCGCGGCATCGAGGGTTTTGTGACGCTTGAGTTTGTGATCGGAGCGGACGGGCGGGTGAGCGATGCGCGGGTGACGGAGTCCGTCCCAGCCGGCATCTTCGACGATGCCTCGGTTCGGGCCGCTGGATCGTGGCGCTTCCAGCCGGGGAAGATTGATGATCGTCCGGTGCCGGTAAAAGTGCGTCAAACACTCAATTTCAGGCTGGAGGAGTAATGTTTTGAAAAACGCTAAAAATGCTCAAAAATGGGCCAAAAACGGCCAAAAATGCTCAAAAATGGGCCAAAAACGGCCAAAAATGCTCAAAAATGGCCTTTTTTTGCCAAAAATCGGCATTTTTTCGTTTTTTTGGATGTTTATGGTTTACGCGGATGCCAGTCAGCCCGTTATCTCCTCTGAAACGGCTGAGACGCTTAACCGGGTCCAGTCTGTTGCTGAAACGAATCTGGCATCGGCCATAACACAGATGGAGAATTACAGCCGCGATGATGCCGGTGCCGCCGTGATATTCACGCTTGGCAATTTCTATTTGCGGGACGGGCAGCTGGATAAGGCCCGGGACGCATTCACCCGGGCGCTGCAGAAGCATTCCGATTTTGAGCAGGCGCAGCAGAATCTGGGTCACGTGGCCTTTCTGCAGGAGCAGTATGATGATGCCATTGCCATATTCCAGAAACTGATCAGCGAAGGAAGCGGCAGCGCCGAAGTGTATCTGATGCTGGGCCATGCGCTGGTGCTGACCGATCATCCGGTGGCGGCCGAAAATGCCTATCGCAATGCGATGACCCTTCAACTCGAAAATCCTGCCGCAAAACAGGGTTTGCTTCGCGCGCTGATCGCGCAGGAGCGCTATCCGGAAGCCTCCAAACTGCTAGATGAACTGATGCTGGAATATCCGGAGGCGGGCGAGCTCTGGACACTGAAGGCGAATCTCGCGCTGGCGCTTGGTAAAGAAGCAGAAGCCCTGACGGCACTGGAATCAGCCCGCCGGATGGGTTTGACGGATGCATCCACGCAACTGCTTCTGGGCGACCTGTATTTCAACCGCAGGCTTTACGATGAAGCCCTTGAAATCTATCTCGGCGTTCTGGATCAGGCGCGCGACGGCCATTTGCTGAATGCCGCCCGCGGCTTTATTGAGGCGGATCAGGCGGCCAAAGCCAGAGAACTGATCGGGAAGATGAAGACCGAAAAAAATCTCGTCCTGCTGGAGCTTGAGGGCGACATCGCCCGCGCCGAGGGGGATCTGAAGCTGGCTGAAGCAAAATACGATGCCGTTCTGAAAGAGCAGCCTCTGAACGGCAGGGTGCTGATCAGGCGCGGCCGTCTGGCCGAGGATCTGGGCGAGCCGGCCCATGCCGAAATCCTTTACCGCCGCGCGGAATCAGTGGAAGGCTCAAGGCTCGAAGCGCTGCTTTCCCGCGCCCGGTTGTATGCGGGGCAGGGAAATTATGCCGATGCGATTCCTCTCCTGGAATCCGCTCTGGCGCTGGACGACAAACCTTTCATTCGCGACTATCTGAAAGCCGTCCAGTCCGCAACCGAAAAGCGGCAGTAGAATTCAGGAAACGTTCTTCACGGAGAGTCTCCTTAAATGAACACGAGTCTGAAAATTAAGTGGCTGAAGGCGGTTGCCGCTTTGCCGCTGCCTGTGATTGTCCTGATCCCTGCGGGACTGCTTTATGTTTTCCGGGCCGGCCGGTGGGCGCATTCGGCATCTGGTCCGCATGATGCGGCATTCTGGATATCCGTGATCATCGGCGCTGCCGGAGTGGCGCTGTCCGCCTGGTCTGTTTCGGTTTTTGTGCGGCTGGGCGAGGGGACGGCCGCACCGTGGGATCCGCCGGGAAAATTCGTTGTGCGCGGGCCGTATTGCCATGTCCGGAATCCGATGATCCTCGGCGTAATTCTCGTTCTCTTTGCCGAATCGCTTTTCATGCAGTCCTGGCCGCTGTTCGGATGGTTCATGATTTTCACAATCGCAAACCTTCTGTACATTACCCTCATCGAAGAAAAAGGCCTCGCGCGTAGATTCGGTCAACCCTATCTGGACTACAAAAAGAACGTTCCGCGCTGGATTCCGAGTAAAAAGATGTGATTTCGGGCATGGAGCAGATCAGCGCGGCTTGCCGGGCTGTCCAGTCCAGGCTTTTTAATGCTTGATGAACGGTGAGAGTTTCCGTAGGCGGTCTATAACCCCGGGCAGATGTTTCAGCACAATATCTACATCCTCGCCGGCGTTGTAGCGGCTGAAGCTGAAGCGAATGGAACCGTGAGCGGCCGTGTAGGGAACACCGAGTGCGCGGATGACGTGCGAGGGTTCCAGCGAACCGGAAGTGCAGGCCGATCCGGATGAGGCGCAGATGCCGTGCTCGTTCATGCCCAGCAGAATGGCTTCGCCCTCGATGAATTCAAAGCTGATGTTGGTCGTGTTCGGCAGGCGGGCGTTCGGATCGCCGTTGACGCGGGTGTCCGGGCATATCTTCAGGATTTCTTTTTCCAGCCGGTCGCGCAGCGGGGCCACGAGGGTCTGTTCTTCGTCCATGTGTTCCATGGCCAGCTCGCAGGCTTTTCCCATGCCGACGATGTAGGGCACGTTTTCCGTTCCCGCCCGCAAGCTGCGCTCCTGATGTCCGCCGAGAATGAACGGGCTGATCTTTGTTCCCTTGCGGATATAGAGCACACCCACGCCCTTGGGGGCATGCAGCTTATGGCCGGAGATGGAAAGCAGGTCAACGGGCACCTTCTTTACATCAATTGGAATTTTCCCGGCGACCTGAACGGCGTCGGTGTGGACAAGGAGTCCGGCTTCCTTAGCCATGGGAGCGATTTCATCGATGGGGAATATCACTCCGGTTTCATTGTTAGCCCACATGAGGGAAAGGAGCAGAGAACTGGGAGAAATGGATGCCTTCAGTTCATCCAGGTCAAGATGCCCGCCGCCGTTCACTTTCAGCTCGGTCAGGCGGCAGCCCTTTTTATTCAGATAGCGGGCCACTTCCAGGACGGCGGGATGCTCAACGCAGCTGGAGATGATGTGGGGGTAGCGGCCGGAGGCCTCCACCACGCCGCGCAGGGCCATGTTGTTGCTTTCAGATCCGCAGCTTGTAAAAATAATCTCAGAAGGGTCCGCTCCCAGCAGTGCGGCCACCTGTTCCCGGGCCTTGTCCACGTGCTTTTTGACGTTCCCTCCGAAGGAGTGCATGCTGGAGGGGTTGCCCCACGCGTCCCGGAAGAAGGGGAGCATGGCGTCAATGACTTCCGGCGCGACCTGCGTGGTCGCGTTGTTGTCCAGGTAAACGGTTTTCATTGCGCTTCGACGATCAGCTCGTCGGACACGGCCTGACGGAGCTGCGCTTCCACAAAGCCCTTCATGGTGTAGGTGGCCATCGGGCAGCTCGCGCAGGCTCCCTGAAGGGCCACGGTCACGCGGTTGCCGTCCACATCCACAAGATTGATGTTGCCGCCGTCAGCCTGAAGGGCCGGACGGATGGTGGTGGCAATGACCTCTTCGATGAGTTTGATGCGTTCAAGGTTTGTCATGGTTTTTCCTTTGGT
>JAKQHR010000094.1 GCA_029557905.1 Verrucomicrobiota bacterium | reverse complement strand
AACACAAACTCTTGTCGCAAGTTCATAACATCAGTTTCTTTCCAGGGCATCGTCATCCTCCTCTTGATGACCATACCTTATACGCCTGAGTGTTACCTATGTCTTGAAACTCATGTGTTACCTATGTCCTGAAACCGTACCGTTGCAGGCTGCAAGTTACAGGTTGCAGGAATCATGCCCCAGCCGCGCGCGTCCTGAATCAAGATTCATTTTCCCGGTCTTCTTCCGCTTTCAACCCGGAACCTTCAACTTGAAACCCTCTTCATCCGTGTCATCCGTGCAATCCGTGGTCGAATCTGCCGCTCACAGAGCGGCTACTACATCAGGGTTGTGCTGCTGTCATGCCGCGACATAAACAGCCTCTGCCTCGTGAAGAACCTCGTCGCGGAAATATTTGCTTATGCTGCCGGGCGTGTTCAGGTCCACCTTGCGCCCCATAATAGCTGAAAGCTCATCCTGCATGCGGATAAAATCCAGACCCACGCTGACCCCGGGCAGAAACTCGACCAGCACATCAATATCGCTCTCCCGCCGGAAATCATCGCGCAGAACCGAGCCAAACAGAGCCATACGGCGGATGCCGTTGGCCCGGCAAAACTCTTCTATCCGCTTGTGCGGAAACTCTATGCCGCGCAGTGTCATTTGATCTTCAATATAACAACGTATGCGCATCAATGCCAGCAGGAACTGGCTTCAACTTATAGGAGGCTGAAACTGAAGGATCGGCGCAAGTTACAGGTTGCAGGAATCATGCCCCAGCCGCGCGCGTCCTGAATCAAGATTCATTTTCCCGGACATCCTCCACTTTCAACCTGGTACCTGCAACTTGAAACCCTCTTCATCCGTGCAATCCGTGCAATCCGTGGTTTCCGGAATCCTGTTGATCCTGTCAAATTATTCTCTGCGTCACTGCGCGATAAATCCGTTCCTGTCTTCCTGAGTTCCAGATTAGATATATCGCACAAAGCCACGAAGCCGCAGAGATTCAGAAAAGATTTCACGATGAAGCTCATGAGAAGATGGCCGCAAAAAGGCGCACAATGCACAAAATATGCGCTGGCAAGGGATCGCCCCCCCGGGTTATCAATGGCGTTTTTGCCACTCGGCGCTTGGTTTGGATTTCCCGTCGGGGTAAAGTCCGCGTTTATGGGAACAGGCGGTTACCGGGTGCAGGAGAATAGGCTGAGCCATCCATGGATTATGATTTTCATGCGGGGAGTGCTTTCTGACGGGGCGGCTTTATGTGCGATTTGTGCAATCAGCTGAAGGAACGCGAAACTTCATATTCAAAGTACGGTTCGCCGGATGATGACCGGCCGCTGCCGGAGGCTGCGGCGAAGCTGACCGTCCTGAAGACGCTGAACACAAAAGATCTGGACAAAACACACGTCCGGCGCTGCCCCCGGTGCGGAACGCTTTACCGTTATCTCGCGTCCCACGAATACTTCATCAACGGAAGTGAAGACGAGGAAATGCTGACCCGAATGACCACAGAGGAGGCGGCCGCGTGGCTCCGGGAGGAAGCGCTCACACTTGAATCCCTTAGAACAGACATTGAACTGTACCGGGACCGCGGCGGAAGCCTTGGAGATTATATTGACCACGGCCAGCCGGCTCCGGCTGAAATCGCCGAAGCGATGGATGAAATGCGGATGTGCAGCAAGAAGGCCGGCGAACTGACGGCGCTTCTGGATGAACAGGTCACCGCCTTGCGGCGCGACTGCCCGGAGATTCTTTCGCTTTGGTCACAGGCGCATGATCGCGTCTGCCTGCACTACATGAAAACGCTTCCGAAAACAGGCGACGACGCCAAAACCGCCCGCCACATCGCAGGCGAAGCGAGGACCAGCTGGCGCCGCCTTCCCGCCGACGGCGATTCATTTATATCCGTAGCGGCCGTCTGGCTTCCGGGATATGAAGAACGCATCAGGACCGAAATACAGAAATAAGCCTATCACGATTTCCGGGCGCAGGATTTCCGGAGCCATGCGACGTACTGGCGTTCACGAATCCTTCCTGCTGCAAGGGCAAGAGTCCGCAGGACCACCTCCTCTTCGGGGGCGGTGAAAGTTTCACCATTCGACTCAAGAAACGTGTAGGCCGCGATAAAACCAGACCGCTTGTTACCATCTATAAATGGATGATTTTTGACGATTCCAGCGGCATAGGCGGCGGCAAGATCAAACAGGTCAGGTTGACCATACGCCCAAAGATGTTCGGGCCGGGCAAGAGCAGAATCCAGCAAACCCTCGTCGCGTATACCCGAAAGCCCTCCGAAACGATCGAGAAGCTCTTCATGCGCAGCAATGACAACTGCTTTGGGAACCCACAGCGGCGATTTCATTTGGCCAGTTCACGCAGAGCATTCCGGTAACGTGTCATGCCTCGCTCCGCGATCGCCATCATATCTTTGAACTGCCGGTCCCCCGGCGTCACACGCAGGGAACATTCGGGGGCCTCGGTCAGATAGAGGGTGTCGCCTTCCTTGACCTTCATGGAGTGCAGGGCTTCCTTCGGGAGCACAATCCCGTACGAATTGCCGATCTTGCGAACTTTGGTTTTCATCGTCATGTTATAACTTTAGTTATAACCTGCCGTTTTGTCAATCCGTCTCGTTCTCCGCGGGCGGTTCAAGGATCCATTTCTTGTTGAACCAGAAGTACTGGCCGGGATGCTCTCGGATCAGGTGATCGAAATTGCTCATGACGGCCTGCGTGATGCGGTGCCAGTCGGCCGTTTTCTCAAGCGAAGGATCGGGAGCGATTTCATCATAAACGATCCACTTGTGATGCCCCCACCCCGTGCGCACGACGCAGCCGGAGTAGATCGGCACATTGGCCTGCCGCGCAAAAAGAGCCATGCCGGCGGCAATCATCGGGCGGCCGCCGAGGAAATCCACCTGCATCGCGTCCGTGCGCGCGCGAATGTCGGGCAGAATCGCAAGAACTTTCCCCTCCTTGATTTTCTTGAGGATGATGCGCAGCAGCGGCAGATCGCGGTCCACGCATTCCTGACCGGTGCGGCTGCGGATGCGGTTGATGAAATTGCCGATCAGCACATTCTTCTGCTGGCGGGTAATGAACAGAAGCGGAACCCCCAGCAGGCTGGCGGAAAGTCCGGCGGTTTCCCAGCTTCCCATGTGTGGCAGGGCCAGAATAACATTCTGTCCGGATTTCAGCTTTGCCAGGACCCGCTCGAACTGGGAGTAGTCCGTGTATTTGTTGACCCAGCGCAAATTCACACGCGGCGCGCGAAGCATTTCGATCCCGTTGAAAACCAGGTTGCGCCATGCGACCCAGACAATACGCGAGGCCTCGTCTTCACCGGTTTCAGGGCCCAGAACCTGTTTCACACGCGCCTTCGCGCGGGCCATTTTACGGCCCATCAAAAGAAAGGATATTTTTGCGGCCAGGCAGCCGAGCGCAAGAGCGGCATAATAAGGGAGAATGCAGAGAATCCATCCGAGCAGTCGAAGAACCGCGTATTCCGCATAATGGGATGGCTTATGCTTCGGCATCCGGCTCTCCCGCGGATGTCGGAGGTTCGGAAACGGCGCAGCCCCTGAGTATCTCGACAACCTTGTCTATGCCTTCGCCCAGCTCAGCCGAGACTTCAATCGGATTTTCGCCGGCGGTGAGCCTGAATTCAGCAAGGTTTTCAGCGGCTTCCGGCATGTCCATCTTGTTGGCCACAATAAAATAGGGCCGCTCATCCAGCTCGGGCCTGTAAAGCCGCATTTCGCTTCGCAGGCTGAAATAGTCCTCGACGGGCTTGCGTCCGTCCACCCCGGCCATGTCAATGACGAAGAGGAGATAACGCGTCCGCTCGATATGCCGGAGGAAATCGTGGCCGAGGCCAACGCCCTTGTGCGCGCCCTCGATCAGCCCGGGAATGTCGGCCACGCGGATACGGCGGGTGTCGTCCAGTTCAACGGTTCCAATCACGGGATTCAGCGTGGTGAAGGGATAGGCCGCGATCTTCGGGCGGGCACGGCTGATCTTGCTCAGCAGCGTGGACTTTCCCGCATTGGGATAGCCGATCAGCCCGACGTCGGCGACCATCTTAAGCTCGAGGTTAAGCGTGAACTCCTCGCCCTTTTCACCTTTTGTAAACTCGCGCGGCGCCTGATGCGTGGAGGATTTAAAATGCACGTTGCCCAGCCCGCCGCGGCCGCCGCGCGCCACGCGCAGCGTCTCGCCGTCGGAGATGACTTCGCCGACCTTCTCCCCACTGTCGGCGTTGAAAACCACGGTGCCGCAGGGAACCGGGATATCCAGCGATTTGCCGTTCTTTCCCGAGCACTGACCGCCGCGGCCGCTGCCTCCGTGACCGGCGCGCTGGTGCGGGGTGAAATAGAGGGCAACCAGCGAATCCACGTCCTTGCTTGCGCAAAGCGTGATATCGCCTCCCCGGCCGCCGTCGCCGCCGTCGGGCCCGCCCTTGGGAATGAACTTCTCGCGGCGGAACGAGGCCGAACCGTCGCCGCCGTTGCCGGCGGTGACATAGAGGCGCACGCGATCCTTGAAGGTGACTGCTTTCATAAACTATCGTCTTGTAGTCTATCCGCCGGAACAAGGCAATAAAAGAGGCGGACCGTCAACGGTCCGCCTCCGCGCAAATATCCGTTCTGATTCAGGAAACGGGTTCGCCCTTCTCGATGTTCACGCGCTTGCCGCTGCGGTCGAACCGGACCACACCGTCCTTGAGCGCGAACAGCGTGTAGTCGCGGCCCATCCCCACATTGACGCCCGGCAGAATGCGGGTGCCGACCTGACGGACAAGAATGTTGCCCGCGCGCACCGGCTGGCCGCCGAACTTCTTTACACCGCGCCGCTGACTGTTGCTGTCACGGCCGTTACGACTTGATCCCTGACCTTTTTTATGTGCCATGGCTGTACCTCTTCCCGCTTAACTCAAACTCACAATTTTGACCTGCGTGATCTCCTGGCGGTGGCCGACTTTGCGCTTGTAGCCCTTGCGCCGCTTTTTCTTGAAAGCCACGACCTTCTTGTCGCGCATCTGCTCGAAAATCTGCGCAGTCACCTTGGCTTTTTCGATCACCGGGGTGCCCACCTTCAGGCTGGCGCCGTCGGAAATCGCCAGCACCGGCGACAGGGTCACCTTGGATCCGGCTTCGCCTTCGATCCGCTCAATCTTGATTACATCGCCTTTCTGGACACGGTGCTGCTTTCCACCGGTCTCAATTACGGCATACGCTTCCATAATAAGCCTCATTTCTTCCCGCTGATTTTCCGGGAAATCCTGGTATTCTCAAACAAGGCCGCAAAATGTACGGGAGATGCCGGGGATTGTCAATACCCCACCCGCTTTCGAGGCACTTTTTCTGCCCCCGCCGTTTTCCGATAGGTTTTGCTATTTTCCGGCCGGTTTGCGATAGTCAGCCTGTGTTTTTCAACCATTAGGAGAACCAAGCATGAAGATAATTCTGACCGTAATTGCGTCCGTAATGATAAGCCTTTCCGCCCTGGCGCAGGAAGAAGCCGCCGCGCCCGCCGAAACAGCCTCGACCGAGGCCGTGGCCGTGGAGTCCAGCCTGATCAAGTCCGTGGCCTACAATGCCGAGACCCGCGTGCTGACCGTGGTCATGGTGAAGAACGATGAAACCTATGAATATTCCGATGTTCCCGAACTGATCTACAAAGAGCTGATGGAAGCCGAATCCAAGGGTTCCTACTTCATCAAGAACATCAAGAGCACCTATAAAACCGTCAAGAAGTAGTTCCGCGCGGGCTCTTCCCAGCCCGCCTGCGGAAGCCGGACGAAGTGACACGAAGTTGAGATGCCGGAACTGAAGAACACCTTTGCGTGGTCGTTCTCGGCCGCGGAAGCTTTTGACGCCTGCCCCCGCAAGCGCTACTGGGGCGTATATGCCCGCTGGGGCGGCTGGGCGCCCGGCGCATCGGAAATTCAGCGCAAGGCCTGGCAGCTCAGCCGCATGGACACGCTTCCCGCCCTGCGGGGAAAAGCCGTTGAAAAAGCGATCATGTGGGCCCTGCGCGAAATGCAGGCGGGCCGGACGGTCACACCCGACCAGGCCTACGAGCAGATTGCAAAGCCCTGGCTCAACACCTGCTGGACCCAGTCCAAACAGGGTCTCTGGCGTACCGACTGCAAGGCCAACTGCTGCCTGCGAGAGCATTACTGCGGGCAATGGAACGCCGATCAGGAAAAGGAGGCGGTCACGACCGAGGTGGCAAACATCCGCCGCTGCATCGGGAATTTCACGACCCGCGTCTGGCCGCGCCTGAAAGATATTTCTCCCGCAGATGAAATCGCAATCGGCGGTCCCGGCGAGGAGTTTTTCATGCTTCACGACGTGAAGATCAACGCCATCCCCGACTACGCCGTTCGCACGGCGGACGCGGTGAGAATCCACGACTGGAAAGCGGGCAAGCCGTCCGAAAAACACCGCACACAGCTCAATATATACGGGCTGTGGGCAAAGATGAAGCATGGGGCCGTCCCGGAAAACACCCTGCTGTTTGTGGAATATCTCTCGGACGGCAAACTGGCCGCCTGGGCCTTCAGCGAGGAGGAACTGCGGGAAACGATGGAATGGATCGAAACTTCCGTGGCCGCCATGACCGGATATCTCGAGAATGAGGATCGGGCGGGCAACATCCCCCTGCCGCGCGAACAATGGGATCTCGCCACCGAACCGGAACTCTGCCGCAACTGCAACTTCTACGAGCTCTGCAAACCCGAGCTGGGGTTCTGAACGTTCGCGGATTGACGGCGGACAGAATTCCGGTTTAGCCTTTGTGCCCATGAAAAATCTGATCATGATCGCTGCATGTCTTGGACTGCTGGGCCCGCTGATGGCCGGGGCGCAGGAAGTTCCCGCCGCAACCAATGAACTTCTGGTGGAGGAAGAGCCCCTCGTCATTGAGGAAGTCATCACACGGCCGCCGGACCCCCTGCCCACTCACAGGGGCTCCGACATGCCCGACGCCTTCAAGGGCGCGGATCCTTCACGATTCGGCGTAAGCGGGCGTGTGCATAAAATGCCCGCGAAGAAATCCAAAAAGCGCGAGAAGGGCTGCTGGCGCGGGAAGCTGGATCTGGGACTCAATACCGCATCGGGCAACAGCGACATCCTTCGCTATAACGGATCCCTCACCGGTTCAAAGGAGACGGAAGAAAACTACTATTTTCTGGAAGCCGCGGGCCGCTACGGGGAAAGCGACAACGAAAAAGACACTGAACACGCGACCGGCGAAGTCAAGTATCACCACCGGCTGTCGGAGCGGATGTATTCCGCCGTGGATGGCAACGTTATGCACGACGGAATCGCAGATGTTTCCTATCGCGCGCGCGGCAGCCTGTCTCTGGGCCGGAAACTCATCTGGACGGACCGGACCGTGCTGACGCTGGAAGCGGGTCCCGGATATGTGGAGGAGCGCAAGGGCGGCGAGGAAACCGGCTTTGTCGCCGGGCGCATCGCGCAGTATATGGAAATCCTGCTCACCGACAGCCTGCAGGTCTGGCAGTCGGTCGAATATTTCGCGGACATCACGGATTCGGCCGTTTATTTCATCAATGCAGAGGCCGGGCTTGAAACAGTGCTGATTGCCAATCTGAGCCTGCGCTTCACCGTCGAAGACCGCTACGACAGCAACCCGGCCGAAGACAAGAAAAGCAATGATCTGGTGACCACCACGGCCTTTGTCTGGAATTTCTAGCCGCTCAAAAGTTCCAATCATTGGAAGTTTCCGCGCAAAAAGTTCCAATCATTGGAAGTTTTTCAAACAAAAGTTCCAATCATTGGAAATTTTCTGTTCAAGCGGACTTTCCCCTCTATTATAGGCCGCATGTCTTTTCATGCAGCACAGAAGCACTTCCATCTGGCGGGCGCGGCCGGCGTCGGCATGAGCGCCATGGCCGAGCTGCTTCTGTCTCTTGGGGCGGAGATTTCGGGGTCCGACCGCTTTCATGATCAGCGGCAGGATCTGCCCGTGCTCCGCACACTGGCCGCGCGGGGCATGCATCTTGTTCCACAGGACGGGTCCGGGATCCGCTGCGGCACCGCCGCGCTGATCTGCAGCACCGCGATCGAAGGCGACAATCCCGAAATCGCCAGGGCCAGGAGCCTGAACATTCCGATCATTACGCGCGGGGACATGCTGGGCCGGCTTTCCGCGGGGCATCGCTGCATCGCGGTCGCCGGGACTTCCGGCAAAACCACCGTCACCGGCATGACCGGCTGGCTCCTCGCGGAACTCGGGGCCGATCCAACGGTCGTCAACGGCGGCGCTGTGATCGGCTGGGACGAAGGCGAACACGTCGGAAGCATACGCATGGGCAAATCCGGATTGTGGGTGGCCGAGGCCGACGAGAGCGACCGCTCCTGCCTTTTCCTGCATCCGGAATGGAACATCATCACCAATATCTCCCGCGACCATTTCCCCCTCCCCGAAACCATAGAACTCTTCCGGCAGTTCGCATCGCAGACATCAGAACGGGTGGTGTGCTTTCCGGAAACCGCGAAACTTCTTTCCAACAGTCTCGCCGTTGAGAACACGGTTTTCAGAAACGGGAAAAGCTGGTCTTTCATTTTGAACAAATTGGAAATCACATCCCCCCTGCCCGGACGACACAATGCCGAAAACGCCCTGCTGGCCTGCGCGCTCTGCATCGCGACGGGTTACGATGCGGAAGCCGTTCGGAAGGCGCTGGCGAGCTTCAAGGGCATACGCCGCCGGCTGGAGCTTGTCGGCGAAGCCCGCGGCATCAGAGTTTTTGACGACTACGCCCACAATCCGGCGAAGATCGCCGCGGCCTGGTCAACCATTGCGGAAGATTCTTCGCGGGTGCTGGGCGTGTGGCGGCCGCACGGATTCGGCCCGCTGCGGCAGATGAAGGAGGCGCTCGTGGAAATGTTCCGCGCCGAGCTTCGCGGGAATGATCAGCTTTTTCTTCTGCCGGTCTACTATGCGGGCGGCAGCGCGGAAAAGGATGTTTCCTCGGATGAACTCGCCGCCGCGCTGAAGGCGCAGGGGGTGAACGCTTCGGCGGTTCCGGACTATCAGGAATTGACCAGACTGATTCTTCAAGAAGCAGACGCCGGCGGTTCCGTTCTGGTTATGGGGGCGCGCGACCCGATGCTTCCGGTTTTCGCGCGCGATGTTCTAAAGAGGCTGAATGAACGCTAAAACTCCAGCCCCCTTCGTGCCCGGCGGCTATCGCGAGGTTTTCCGCGTGGCCTGGCCCCTGATCATCAGCATGGGCTCTTTCACCCTGATGACCTTCGCGGACCGCATTTTCCTTGCGCGCTTCAGCACCACCGCCATTCAGGCGGCCGTGCCTTCCGGCATCATGGTCTTCTGCTTCTGCTGCGGATTCATGGCGCTGGCCTCTTATTCCTCCGTCTTCGTCTCGCAATACTTCGGGGCGAAGGATTATCCGCTCTGCAGCGTGGCCACCGCGCAGGGCGTGCTGCTGGCGCTCGCCACATGGCCGATTCTGATCCTCATGATTCCGCTGGGGCGGTGGCTGCTGGCCGTCAGCGGCCATGCGCCCGAAGTGCTTGAACTGGAACTGGTGTATTTCACCATTCTGATGCTGGGCTCAGGCACCACCGCGCTGGGAGCGGCCATCGCCGGCTTTTTCACCGGCCGCGGAGACACCCGCACCACAATGATCACGAATGTGATCGGCAACGGGCTGAACATTGTGCTCGACTATGCGATGATTTTCGGGAAATGGGGATTTCCCCAAATGGGCATCGCGGGCGCTGCCCTGGCAACCGTCATCGCGGGCTTTGTGAGCCCGCTGATCCTGCTGGCCCTGTATTTCAACAAGCGCTTTGTCGCCGTGTTCCAGACGCGCAGCACGTTCCGCTACAATCACCGGATGTTCTGGCGCATTGTCCGGTTCGGGTTTCCGTCGGGCGTGCATCTCGCGCTGGATATCGCGTCGTTCACCCTGTTTGTGGTGCTGACCGGCCGTCTCGATCCCGCCGGGCTGGCAGCCAGCAATATAGCGCTCAGCATCAACACGCTGGCCTTCATGCCGCTGATCGGCCTGGGCATAGCCGCCTCCATTCTGGTCGGTCAGTACATCGGCCGGCGCGAGCCGGAGCACGCGGAAAGGGCCGCTTGGAACGCATGGCAGATCGGCATGCTCTACATGCTTCTGACCGGCATCACATTTGTGCTGTTTCCGCAATTCTATTATTCGCTCTTTGTCAACCGGGAGACCAGCGGCATCCCCCTCTCTGACCTGCTTCCCGTCGGGCGGATTCTGCTCCTGATCCTTCCGCTGTGGGGCATTATGGATGCCAGCAACCTGATCATCGGCCACGCGCTGAAAGGCGCGGGGGACACGGACTTTGTGATGTACTATTCCGTCACCATGGCCTGGCTTCTGCTGGTGCCCGGGCAGCTGCTGATTGTCAATGTGCTGAAGGGAAGCATCATCTGGTGCTGGCTGTGGACTGCGTTCTATATTGCGGTGCTGGGCCTGGGCTACATCCTCCGGTTCCGCCGGGACCGGTGGAAAAGCATTGACCTGATGGGGCGGCAGCCGCCGACCGAACCGGCGCGAGGAGCCGCGGAAGCGCTGGTGGTGGACTAGATTGTCGGGACTTGAACGGCGATCAGCCCAGCGCCACGTCCAGCGTCATCATGATCGCAAAACCGATCATCGCGCCCATGGTCACCAGATCGTTGTGGCCGTGGCTCTGGGCTTCCGGAATGGCATCCTCGACCACCACGAAAATCATCGCGCCGGCGGCGAAGGCCAGCGTGTAGGGCAGCAGCGGCTTCATCGCCATGATGGCCAAGGCGCCCAGCACGCCGGCAACGGGCTCGACCATTCCCGAAAGCTGGCCGTAATAGAAACTCTTGCGCGCGCGCATCCCGGTCCGGCGCAGCGGCACCGAAACCGCAATGCCTTCAGGCAGGTTCTGGATGCCGATGCCCACCGCCAGCGCGATGGCCGCGCCGATGGTGTAGGCCGAGTCGCCGGCGGCGGCCGCCCCAAAGGCCACGCCGACGGCAAGACCTTCGGGGAAATTGTGCAGCGTGATCGCCGTCACCAGCATCACGGCCCGCTTCCATGTCGCGTGCATGCCGTCTTCCATTTGTGATTCCGGATGGATGTGCGGGAGAATGCGGTCAATCAGGCGCAGGAACACACCGCCCAGCAGAAACCCCGTCGTGGCGGGAAACCATTTCAGCCAGCCGAGATGCTCCGACATGGAAATGGCCGGAGCGAGCAGCGACCAGTAGCTTGCGGCAATCATCACGCCTGCCGCAAATCCCAGCATCAGGTCCTGTGAACGCTGACTGGGCTCCCTGTGAAGAAACACCGCGGCAGCGCCCGCTGCGGTCAGCGCCCACGTGAAGCAGGTGCCCGCAAACGCCTGCAGCACCGGATGCCAGCCTGTAAATACTTCAACCATTTATCCTTCCCCTTTTTAGACGCGACTATATTCATTTTCATCAATTCTGCAACCTGTCTCTTTATTCAGCAATTAGCGTTTGCCCCCGGCGCCTGTTTTCCATAGAATGGCACTGTTGAAGGGCGTCCGCTTCAGGGAGCGTCCAGCAAGGTGAACAGATGATCGAATGCGGGGCAATGCCCCGAAAGGAGGAAATCATGCGGCTTGTCTTTTCTGTCATGCTGGGCATGCTGCTGGCAGCGGCCTCCGGCTGTGCAACAGGAAAAGCGGCATCGCTGCAGCGGAAAAACGCGGCGCTGGAATCGCAGCTGGCCGCGGAAAAGGCCGCCGCGGAGAAACTGCAGCAGCAGCTGGCCGCGCTCAAGAAGATCAACAGCACCCTTCAAAAAGAAAAAGGCGTTCGCGTTGAGGAAACCGCGGCGGTCCGGTCTCAAATCCGCTCGTTTGTCCAGCTTCAGGTGGAATCCCTGCGGGATTTTTCGCAGAATGCCGAACTTTTTGATTCTGTCGGAGGAGAGCTGATTGCAAGGGATAAAACCGGCGGGGAAAATCTTCTTCTGGTCGACATGCAGAACGCGCTGTTAGGCGGCGCAACCCTGATCGGCGGACGGCTCTACGGCAGTTCGGGAACACGCGCGGTATTCTGCCTGCTCCGCCCGCAGGACAACAAACTGGCTGTGGTCTGGATGAGCAAGGTGTTCAATATTCCGGCCGAAGGCGTGTTCAAAGTCAGTTTTGACACGCCGGTCACGGCAAAGAAGGATGATGTGATCGGGATCTACTGCCCCGCCAAAGTCGGGATTCCCTATGATATCGGCACGGGGGACACCCGCACGATGACCGGACCCGTTGATACCGGAATGGTGATTCCGATGGACTCCCTTCAGGGCGGGCAGAAGAGAGCCTACTCATTTGGGGTAAACGGCTTTTTTGACTGATCGCTTCGGAACAGAACCGGCGCGGAATATTATGAATGCAGGCCGCAATATGCTATTTTCTCTGCTCGTGTTCTGCCTGCTCGTCCCGCCGGCACTCCTTGCGGCGGACGACACCATCTTTGTTTCATCCTGTCCGGAGCGAAAGCAGTTCACATGGGAAGAAATCCAGAAACTCGCTCAGGCCGACTGGCTGAAAAAGACCGTGGCCTCGGATGAATTTCAAAGCGGAAAGCCTCCTCCGTTTGACGACAGCACAAAGGCCTATATCTGGAGCCTGATCACCACTCCGGAGCTGGGCCCAGCCGGAGGAGGGGTTACCTTAATCAACCTTTCGGGGGCCGGGTTAAGCGGTCTGGACACCTGCCTGACGCATTTGGGCGGCATCCTGGCCGTCGTGCAGCTCTACAATGACTACAAGGACAACAATCCGGCCATGCAGGTCAATTTCGCAAAGAGCGCATCGTTCTGGTCCATCGGGACATTCAGCGTCTTCAGCACCGCCCTTAAAACCGCCGCCGTCGGGGTCGGCCTTTTTGACTACACCCTGAACAAGCTGGGAAGCGCCACATCCTCCATGCGCTATGAGTTCTGGGAAAAAGCCTATGCCAAATATTACGACAAGAAATACGGCTATCGGGTGACCACAAAATGGGATGCGGGCCTGGGCCGGAATGTCATTGACCAGGACGACACCGAGAAGTGGATTGATCTCATATTCCGGCAGCACGGCGGCGATGTGGACAAGGCCCTGAAAGAGGGCTTTTCCGACTTCTGGAAGGACCCGGAAGGCTGCGCGCTCGAAGTGGGAATGAATCCGTACGGCAAGTTTGTGCAGAATATTCTGAAAGATGATCAGGAGTCCATCCGGCAGAATTATCTGCGGCACGTTCTGCCCTCCGTGCGAACGGCCTTTGCATGGAAAAAGGACCGGGCCCAGCGCGATCTGGTGATCGAATTCCAGATCGCGGCAGACAAAATATATGACGAGCTTCACAAGGAACTTGTTTTTTTCGGATGGGTTACAGACAAGGACGGGTGGCCGCTGGAGGGAGCCGAGGTTCAGCTTTTCACCGAGGACCCCGTCATCACACGGGCCAGCGGCAAATATGAAATCAGGATTAAAGCCTGTAAGCTCTATGACTCTTTTCAGATCAGAGGACAGCGCCAGGCCGAGCTGACGGCGCGGATGGATGATCCCCTCAGCGATACTGATTATGCGGAGTTGAAGCGCGTGGATATTGCCTATGTGGCCGGAACCCCCCTGAAAGAGCAGGGGCCGCACAACATCGTGATAGCCACCAGAGAAATCAGGGAAATTCGAATTTCCCCGTCTGACATTACAATCAAGGAGGGACTGTCAGCATCCGTGACGGTGCTGGCCGTCCTGAGCGATGGGAGTGAGTCCGACATCACGGACCGAATCACCTGGTTCGCGGCGGAAGAGAGCATAGCCCGGGCGGACGCGGCGCAGATTACGGCCGGGAAACCCGGAACCACTGAAATCACCGCCGAATATCAGGGTAAAAAGAGCGGCCCCTGCCGGGTTACTGTGATTCCGGCAAAAGAACTGCTTAAACTGGAAACAGGGCCTTCCCCTCTGAATCTCAAGCCCGGGCAGTCGGCCCAGCTTCAGGCATGGGCCACCTTTTCCGACGGGCAGCGAGAAGATGTCAGTCAGGACCCGGCCTGCCGATGGCAGGCCGCAGGCACAACCGTGTCTCTCACCCGGAACGAGGTAACAGCCATCAAAGCCGCACCCGGACAAGCCGCTCCGCAGATTACAGCCACATACACGTTCGGCGGAAAATCTCTTTCCGCCTCCACTCAGGTGAATATTGAGGAAGAGGCGCAAATTCTTGCCTTCAAGCTCAACAAAACAGAGGTCGTAATGGGCCTGAATGAAAATGTCGGACTCCGGGCATCCGCCATTATCGGCAAGGGGCCCCTGACCACGCCGGCGGATATGACCGACAAAGTGTCATGGAGCGCATCGGACAGGCAGATCATTGTGCAGACCGCGCAGGGGGTCATCGTCAGCGGATCGGCCGAAGGCGCCTGTGATGTCACGGCCACGCTCAAACAGAAAGATGGAAGCGTTCTGACAGCAGTCTGCAGGGTCACCGTCATGGACAAATCAGCGCCGCTTCCGGAGGTGGACTTCACGATCAGCCCGCCCAAATTCTCTCATCAGATCGGAGAGAAAATCACCTTCACACAGAATATCAGCACGAAAGACCTGAAGGCTTACGACTTCATCTGGTTCATCGGGAACGAGGAACAGAATGGACTGTCCGCAAGCAGAATATTCGACAAGTCGGGGAATTACACGGTTCGGCTGGTGCTGCGCTCGCGAAAAACCGGCAAGGAGGACGCCTTGTCCAAAACTGTCCGCATCGAAGCGCTTCCCGATGCAGACTGTTCCATATCCGTACCGCCGGGGCCGTACAGCGCTCCAGCCACAATCACCTTCTCGGCGCTTTGCACCGATCCCGCCGCGGCCATTTCTTCTTTGCGCTGGTATATTGACGGCCAGCTTGTGCAGGAGGGCGAAAGCAGAACTTTTGCGCACACCTTCCAGGAGAGCGGAAAATATCTGGTGAAACTGGGCATGCGCACGGGCAGCAATTTTGACGAAGGGGTCCGGACGCTGGTCATTGCAGTGGGAGAACCGGAACTGGCGGCGCAGACCTCGGCGCGGCAAGTCAACCGGTTCGAGACAGAGGTATCCAATGAAGACCTGAGTGTGGCCGGGAGCTGCTGGATCGGCGGGGACGGGAAATGGTCCGACTGGCTTGTTTTTGACCGGGTGGGCCCTGTGCTGAAACACGTCTTCTGCACCGGAGATGCAGAGGGGGGATACAACACCGGATACCTTGTATATGCGCCCGGCCCCGGCAAGCTTCTGTTTCGGGTTTACGGATACAACTTCCAGCAGCGCAGGGGGCGGATGGTGTACGACGGGAGTCTCGATATCCACGGCAAGCAGGTTGATGCGGCATCTCTGCGCATCGCCGACTGCCAGCCCAGGGCCGCGGTCATTGAGTGGCGCTGCACGGATGGGAGCCTGTGCAAAGCCCGGATATTTAAAACTCCGGAGAGCGGATATGTCACGGGCGGGGCCCAGGACATGGGCTGCATTGAAGGACGGCCCGGAACACAAGCCCGGGGGACACTGAAGCAGGCCCTGGAGTCCGCCGCACGCCAGAAGCAGATCAATCCCGGCGAAGTGCTCGGGCCGCAGACAGAGGGTCTTAAGGAAATGTCAAAGGAACTGGATTTCGGAACGCCTGAATGCATGTACACCATCAGGGGCAATCTGCCCAACGCCAACGGCGGCACCGTGGAAGTGTATGTGTTTGATGACTCCCGCGCAGCGGAAAACGGCATTCTGAAATGGAAGAAATATTTCACCAGTCTGGGAGACAGATATGAGACCGATGTGACCCCCGTCTCGTTCCACAACCTGCAGGCGTTCACATGGATGCTCTATTATTCTGAAAAAACGGAAAAGGACGCAAAGAAAATGGCCCAGTCCAGCAAAGAGAGCCGCGAGACCTTCAAGGACTGGATCGGATATCGGCACTATGGCATGGCTTGGATTCATGACAATACATGGGTCAGCCTGTACACAAAGCAGAACACCGCGGCCGGAAAATCCGATGCGCGGAACCTGGCCGAAACGGTGTATTCCGAAATGGCTGCGGTGGCCGCCGGACGCTTTTACTGCGAGGGCGATGAGGTCGCCATCAGGGAGTTCACCTATTTGAACAGCATCTGGCCGGCACGGCTTCAGAAGGGCCGACTCGAAGTCCGCGGAGCCGGCGGCTCATCCGGAAAATGGAGAGAGTCAGAATGGATCACCGTTGCCAGCGGCGTCACAGAGTTCGACGGAGACGGCACATCGAAGGGGCCGGTTGTCATCTACAGAACAGGGAAGAAATGGCACATCGTGATGATCGAGCAGGACAGCGGGAAAATCAGCAACCACCGGTCGTTTGATGAGCCGGTTGAAATCATACGGACCGGGCAGTATGGGGCAGTCATTCAGTCCGGCGACCAGTGTTATGACTACAGCTGGAACAAACTGCAAAAGATAAACTGCAAAACCGGACTTTATGAATAGCGCGGTGCAGGCTTGTCACCGCGCCGCAGACATGGCAACGTATGTCCATGATGCATGCATTCAGAATTTTTATGGCCTGTGCCCTGCTGGCCGGCCTTTCCGCGGGCTGTGCCACGGCCCCGGTTTCAAATGATGTGAAAGCGGGCGCATTTCGTTCAAAAGCCAAAACGCCCCAGAACTTCTGGCTCACGGTCTACGACTCCGCGCGCGGCCCCGTCGTCAGCGGCGGGCACCGGCTGCACCCGAATCAGTCCGTCGCCATGCCCTTCCTGTCTCCACGCAAATCGGAACTGCCGCTGATCAGCGTCCAGCTGCTGCGGGAAGACATTTATACCGCGCTCGTGGACACCAGCGCGGGAGAGAGCTGGGCGGAGATTGATGATGCGCTGGCCATGGATATTGTCCCCCTGGGTCCGCCGGACATCTTTCGCGAGCCGCTGCATTTGCGCAACGCCGGCCGCGGCATGCTGGCGCTGGCGGAAACCCTGCGGTTTGACCAGCTCTATGTCGAAAACGCACTGATCTTCACCCGACTCGAAGACGCACCGGGGGACATCGGCCGCGGGCTTAAACCAAATCTTGTGCTCGGAGGAGACTTCCTGAAGCAGTTCCGCTATTTCCAGATCAACTGGCCCGGCCGCACAGTCGCGTTTTCGGCCACACACCCCTATCGTCCGAATCCCGACCGCCTTCTGGCGGAACTGCCCCTGCGGCGGCTCAACGGCGCCTGCGTGGTGGAGGCGGTCATTGACGGGAAAACCCACTGGGTCGTGCTGGACAGCGCCGGGAATTACGAGCTGGCCATGACGGGCGCCGAAGGCCCCGCCATCCGGCAAATGACGCTGGGAAATCTTGTTCTGCGCCATGTGCGCGTAACGCCCCACGCGGATCTGCAAATCGGATGGCCCGGATATCCCAAAGTCGGAACGGGCATTCTCTCCAAATTCAAGGTCACCGTGGACAACAAGCTGGGCACGGTTTATATCGAAAAGCCGGCCAACTGACCGGCCGGACAGCCTGCAGCATTGACAGAAGCCTCTCTTTCATTATGCTTTTTGCCGTGGACCGCTGTTCCGGATGTTCCGGTTCCAGTGACCCCAAAACAGGAGGATCGAAGATGAAAAAAACTGCCTTGTTTATTGCAGCAGCCCTGACCGCCGCATCCGCGCTGGCCGGCGGAGGCCTCGGAATTTTCGGGACCTACTGGGATGCTGACGACACGGACGATCCCGCCATCGGCGGGGGCATCAAGCTCAAGGCGCCGTTGATGCCGAATCTGTGCATGGAACTCCGCGGATCCTATCTTGTGGAGTTTGCTGACGGCACGGATGAAGAATCGCTTATTCCCCTTGAAGCCGGACTGGTGATCGATTTCCCCATTGCCGAACAGCTGACCCTCTATGCAGGCGGCGGAGCCGGATATTTCATCTCTCCGGAATATGAAGTGGACGACGGCATGGGCGGAGAGGTGGATGTTGACCTGGACGATGAAGTCGGCTACTACGCCGTCGCAGGTGCCGAGCTGAAGCTGAATGAATCCGTCGCCCTCTTTGCCGAAGCCAAATACACGGCCGTTGAATTCGACGGCGCGGAAGTGGAAGGCATGGATGTGGACTTCGAGGATTCCGAAATGAAGGGGCTGGGCGTGAACGCCGGCCTTATGCTTCTCTGGTAAACTCCGGCAGGTGCATTTGACAGTGGATGGCCCTCCCGTGCGGACAATGTCCGCGCGGGAGGGGTTCTTTTGCAGGCTCCCGTTCTTCCTTGCAACTCCTCTTGCCGGTGATAATCTGTCGGGGTTTTTAGTCCGGAGGATGATAAGTTATGGCTTCAGCCGAAAAAAACACGAACAAGAAAAAGACCGCAAAACGCGAAACTGCGGAGAGCATGGCGCAGAAACAGCGCGAGATTTCCGTTTCGGAATTCTTTCTGAAGAACCGGCACCTGCTCGGTTTCGACAGCCCGCGCAAGGCGCTGCTCACCGCCGTGAAAGAGGCCGTGGACAACGCGCTTGACGCCTGCGAGGAAGCCGGCATCCTCCCGGAAATCAGTGTGGACATTGCCCAGACCGGAGCCAGCCGGTTCCTGATCAATGTGACCGACAACGGCCCAGGAATTGTGAAGGCGCAGATTCCGAAAATCTTCGGCAAGCTTCTGTACGGCTCCAAGTTTCACCGCCTGCGCATGTCGCGCGGCCAGCAGGGCATCGGCATCAGCGCGGCGGGCATGTACGGCCAGCTCACCACCGGGAATTCCACGGTTGTGCTCTCAAAGACCCGCAGTCAGAAACACGCACACCGGATGGAAGTGCAGCTCGACACCGCCTCCAACAAGCCGACGATCCTGAAGGAGGAAGAGGTGGAATGGCTTCCGGCATTTTATCCGGCGCCCGGGGAAGGCAAAGAAACCGCGCCCGTCGTATCGCACCACGGAACATCGGTCTCCATCGAAATGGAAGCAGCCTATGTCCGCGGTCGTCTTTCCGTTGACGAGTATGTCAAGCAGTGCGCCATTGTGAATCCGCATCTGGAGATTCATTACCGCATCAGTCTGCTGAAGTCAGCGGACGAGCAGAACGGAGACAGCGAAAGCCCCTGGACCACCTTCCGGCGCGTGGTTAAAACGGTTCCGGAGCCGCCGCAGGAGATCAAGCCCCATCCGCACGGCGTGGAGCTGGGCATGCTGATGAAGATGCTGAAGGATTCGGCCGCCCGCAACGTGTGCTCAGCGCTCGCGCATGATTTCTCCCGCATCAGCAGCAGCACCGCTCACGAAATCTGCGAGCGGGCGCAGATCAGTCCGAAGGCACGGCCTTCGACCATCGCCCATCGCGAGAGCGAAGCGCTCTTCAAGGCCATCCAGGAAACGAAACTCATGCGGCCGCCGACGGACTGTCTTTCGCCCATCGGCGAAGAACAGCTCACGGCCGGACTGAAGAAGGAAGTGGAGGCGGACTTCTACACCGCGATCACCCGCAAGCCGTCGGTTTACCGCGGGAACCCCTTTCAGGTGGAGGTGGCCATGGCGTATGCCCGCCCGGGAGCCAGCGAATATCTCGGAGGCGATGATCCCGTCCGCGTCCTGCGCTTTGCCAACCGGGTGCCCCTGCTTTACATGGCGGGGGCCTGCGCCATCACCCGCGCGGTTTCAGGCGTCAACTGGCGGGCCTACGGCCTGAACCAGCCGAAGGGCGGGCTGCCGGTCGGCCCGCTGCTCGTCAGTGTTCACATTGCCAGCGTCTGGGTCCCGTTCACCAGCGAAAGCAAGGAGGCCATCGCGCACTATCCGGAGATCGTCAGGGAAATCACCTTCGGTCTGCAGGAATGCGGCCGCCAGCTTTCGGTTTTCCTGAGCCGCAAGAAGCGGGCGGCGGAAGCGGAACGGAAACGGAACTACATGGAACAGTACATTCCGCATCTGGCGCTGGGACTCAGGAACGTGCTGGACCTCGACGACAAGCAGGAAAAGAAAGTCATCGCCAGCCTTCACAGCATGCTGGAACACACGCATCTTCAGATTTAACCACGGAACACGAACATGACAAAAAAACAGGCTCCTGAAATCGTATCCCGGAAAGCGGCCTCAAAGAAAATTTCCGACACCGCCCAGGCGATCTACAACGACATCATGAAGGGCACAAAAAAGCCCTCGATGCAGTTCCCGGTGCGCTCGCTGGCCAACGTCAAATACGACGTGAAGCAGGGCTATTTCAAGCTTCTCGGCAAGCGGGTCACCCGCACGCTTTCCTACACCACGGTGAAGACCTTCGCCCAGTCCATGCGGCTGCTGGCGACCACCAAGAACGACCTGCTGGACCGCGACGACATCGCGGGCAAGCGCGAGGTCTACTACAACAGCAAGAGCTGGGGCGAGTGCCGCTTTGATGAGCAGCCCGAGAGCGACGCGCTGCTGGACGACATGGAGGCGATGCTGGGCATCAACCGCGAACAGCTCGGATACATCCCCGAGGAGCGCGGCGGCGACGTGACCGGCGCCCTGACCGTCATTGACAAGGATCCCGCCACCGGAGACCCCATCAAGATCAACTGCGCCAAGCTGGGCACCGGCGCGTGGAGCATCCCGTCGCGCGTGGAGCACCTGGAATTCCAGACGAAGGCCAAATTCATTCTGGTGGTGGAAACCTCATCGCTCTTTCAGCGTCTTGTGCACCACCGCTACTACGAAAACGCGAACTGCATCCTGATCTCGATGAGCGGAGTGCCCACGCGCGCGTGCCGGCGGTTCATCCGGCGGCTGAGCGACGACCAGAAGCTGCCCGTGCTGGCCTTCACCGACGGAGATCCCTACGGCTACTGCAACATCTATCGCACGCTCAAGGCCGGGTCCGGACAGGCCGCGCACATCAATGAATTCTTCTGCGTGCCGAATGTGCGCTACCTTGGTGTCACGCCGCAGGACATCATTGACTACAATCTGGAGGATGCCACCCATCCGCTGGAGGAAGTGGACATCAAGCGCGCGAAGGACGCGCTGAAGAACGACCCCTTCATCCGGCACCACAGGGAATGGCAGCAGGCGCTGGAGCAGATGCTGAAAATGGGCGTCCGCATTGAGCAGCAGGCCTTCGCCAAACACGGCCTCAACTTCGTGCTCGACACCTACCTGCCCCAAAAGATCAAAAAAGGGAAATTCCTGCCCTGACAAAAGTTCCAATCACTGGAAGTTTCTGAATAGAAAGTTCCAATGCCTGGAAGTTTTTCCGCGAAAAGTTCCAATCATTGGAACTTTTCAGGCCGGCGACAGGCCGCGGTAGAACTCCTGCAGGCGCTGGCTCTGCTGGCGGCGCATCTGGTCCAGCATCAGTTTCGGGATCTGCCAGACGGGCTCTGAATCCGAAACATTCCTGCAGTGCTCCTGAATCACGCTGTAGAGGAACTTGAACGCGTCTCGCGGCTGATGCATCTGGTCCAGCGCGTCCACCAGGTCCTGCGTGGTGACCCCGGAGTCGAAGAAATCGTTGAGCCGCTTGGCGCGGTATTCCCCCTCCCCGACACAGCTCTGGATGCGCTGGTTGGCCAGGTCGTAGAGCGTGGCGCCGGTCCATGTCAGCCGCTCAATCATGTTCTGCTTGTCGAGGCGCGCCTGCTGGAAGAACTCGGTGTCCTCCCTTTTCAGACGGTGGCCGAGATCCAGCGGGAGCAGCAGCTTCACGCCGACACCGCTCTGCTGCAGGAATTTGTTGTTGAGCATCGGCCACACAATGGCCTTCATCTTGTCCGGCTGGCCGTTGACGGAGACCGGCTCGTCCACGCGGTCGAAAAGCACGACCATGCTGACATAGCCGACCTCCTTCAGGATGCGCATCAGCCGCGAGGTGAGCTCGTAGCGGCTGTCGGACGCGCCCGGCACGGGCAGCGGCTGGGCATCCAGCACGCGCGGCGACAGGCTCAGCAGTTTGGCCCGGAGCTGCGCGGTGGTGCGGTCCATGATGCGCACTTCGTGCTTCAGTTTGCGGGCCAGCGCCGCCACTTTGAAAAACTGCCGGATCCAGGCATAGATCAGCCACAGCGTGGAGACCAGCGACACGCCCAGCCCGGCGAACATCAGCGGCGTCTTTGCGCCATAAAGATACGCGCCCGAGGCAAAAGCCGCGGCCGCCAGCACGGTGAAGGCGATCGTGGACTTGCTGGTGCGCTGATTGATGAACGGATTGATGCGCAGGATGCTTCTGATCCGGTGCCAGCGCTCCATCGGCTTGCTCCCCTTGGCCTGGTCATAAATCATTGCCAGCTCGGCAAAGTCTATGCGGTTCTGACGGCTCATGCGCCGCAGGCGGCGCCGGGCGCGGCGGGCCTTCTCGATGCCGATTTTATCGCCCAGCAGAAAATCAATCAGCCGCGTGATGGAAAGCGAGAGGATATAGTCCATGTGATCCTCAAGCCGGATTTCCTTCAGCGCGGCAGTCGTGGCCTCCTTGTGGCCGGTGGAGTGCAGCACGCGGTCAATCAGCGGATTGAGGTCATCGCAGCGGACGACCCAGACCTTCTCGTTCGGGCAGTCGCGGTTGTGTTCTTCAAGGCGCTTTTCGATCAGCAGGCGGATGGCGGTCTTCCCGGAGCCCTTGTCGCCAAAGACCACGGCCGTGCCGGGATCGCGCGGCGAGCCGAAGATTTTATCGAAATCGGGATGGGTCATTTCGCCCATGGTGCGGAGATACACCTGGTCGTTGCGGGCCTCCTCCGCCTGAAAAGGATCTTCTTCCAGCCCCCAGTGCCTGAAAAATGTTTCTACGTTCATAGCGCCTTCCCACGGTTAGAATCCAGCTGTCGTCACGTTAACCGATTTGCCGCAGGAAACAAAGTATTTTCGCAGCGGCGGCGGTCATTCGTAGCGCAGGGCCTCAACCGGATCCAGCCGGGCGGCGTGCAGCGCCGGAGCCGTTCCGAAAATGACCCCCACGCTGAAGGAGACCGCGAAGGACAGCAGGATCGCACGCAGATTGATGATGGCCGGCCAGCCGGTCCATGCTGTGGCCACAGGACACATCCCGATGCCCAGCAGGCATCCAAGTATTCCGCCCAGCACAGACATGGTCAGCGCTTCGCTGAGGAACTGCATGAAAATGTCGAACCGGCGCGCGCCGATCGCGCGGCGGATGCCGATCTCGCGGATGCGCTCCACAACAATCGCCAGCATGATGTTCATGATTCCGATGCCGCCCACGAGAAGCGAAATGCAGGCAATCGCAATCAGCACGAAATTGAAGATCTGCTGCGTACGCTGCCGGCTCTTCAGGATGTCGAGGGGCACGGTGATCTGGTAATCGGCATCCACGTGGTTTTTCGTGAAAATCCGCTTCACGGCGGCGGCCACGCCCGGCACTTCCGACTCGGATCCGGCCAGCATGACCACCTGCCCGACTTCGTTGCGCGTGAATTCCATGCGGCCCGCCTCCTGCTTGATGGAGGTGTCGCCGAACTGGCTTTCCGCGGTACGGGAGGGAATGAAGACAAGCGCCTTGTTCCCCCGCGTGGTAATGCTCACCACTCCGATGACCCTGAAATGCTTGGCCCCGATCTTCAGGTTCTTTCCCACCGCCCCGCCAATGCCGGGCAGCTGCGCGGCCGCCTCCGCCGTCAGGACCGCCACGGGCATGGCCTCGCGTTCATGCAAAAACGAGAGGGGCTGCCCCTGGATGAGCGCTGAATCGAAATATTCGAAATACTCCGGCGTCACTCCGCGCGTTTCCACATTCAAGCGCCGGCTTCCGCAGTAGACCCGGTCCTTGACATCCTTGACCAGCGTCAGCGGAAGATGCGGCAGCGCTCCGCGAATCTGGGCCACGTCGCGATGCGTGACGCCGTAGCGGAGGAGCCCGGAGCCGCCCGAACCGCTTTCCGTCGAGGAGGTCACATCCGGCGGGCGGACGGACTCCACGATGATGTTTTTCAGGCCAAGCCCCTCAATTTCGGCCAGCACCGTGCGCTGGGCCCCCTCGCCGATGGCCAGCATGGTGATCACCGATGCGACGCCGAAGATCACGCCCAGAAGCGTCAGCGACGAGCGCAGCTTGTGGCGCACCAGATTACGCAGGCTGTCGCGGAACAGCTCGAGGAGCCAGATGATCATGCGGCGCCTCCGTCCACAATCAGCCCGTCCATGATGCCGACGCGATGAGGGACACGGGCGGCAAGGCCCCGGTCGTGCGTGATAATCACAACCGTGTGGCCCTCCTCGTGAAGATCCGTGAATATTCTGAAAATTTCCGATCCGGTCTTCGTGTCCAGATTGCCCGTGGGCTCATCCGCCAGAATCAGCGGAGGATGTGTAACCAGCGATCGCGCGATGGCCACCCGCTGGCACTCGCCGCCCGAAAGCTGCGTGGGCAGATGCTTTTCGCGGTGGTCCATCTGCACGCGATGCAGGCATTCGCGCGCGATTTCCCTTCTTTTCCCCGGCGGAACCCGAAGGTAGAAAAGCGGCAACTCGACATTCTCCAGCGTGGACAGATGTGAGATCAGATGAAACGACTGGAACACAAAGCCAATGGAACTTCCGCGCAGGCCGGAAAGCTCATCGTCGGACAGCTGCGCCACGTTTTTTCCCTCAAAATGAAGCTCGCCCGAAGTCGGCCGGTCCAGCAGGCCCATGATATGCAGCAGGGTGGACTTGCCGGAGCCGGACGGCCCGACAATGGCAAGAAAATCATTGTCCGGGATTTCCAGACTGACTCCCCGCAGGACCTCAAGGGGCTGCTCCATTCCGTATGTCTTGCGGATGGCGGAGAGCGATATCAAAGCGGTTCTTCCTCCGGCCTGGAAAGATAGACGGTTTCGTTCGGCTCCAGTCCCTCGAGTATCTGAACATAGTCGGCGGAGGCCGGGCCCGGCTTCACAATCCGGCGCTGACTCCGCATCCGGCCCGCAAGGTAAACAAAATATTCATCGCCCTCCTGAAACACCGCCGGCACCGGAATCTTGACCGCGTCGGCAATCGTTTCGGTGATGATTTCGGCCTTGCAGGAATATCCCGGCTTCAGGCTGGGGTTCCCCCTGATTTCTATTTCAACCGTGAACTCCTTGATGCTGCTCCCCATCCAGCGCGCATTCTGATTGGCCACTTCCGCTACGCGAGTCACAACTCCCTCAAAGGTATTTCCGGGCAGCGCATCCATGGTGATCACCGCCGTCTGGCCGGTGGATACCGCGTGAATGTCGGCCTCGGGGATGTTCACAGCCGCCTGCAGGCCGCTGAGGTCCGGGATCGTCAGCAGCACCTGTCCCTGATGCACCGTCGCGCCCACGGCGATGTCCTGACGCCGCCAGGGCACCTCCGGATCGCCGTAATGCACCACTCCGTCGGTGGGAGCCTTGATTTCAAGCGCATCGCGATCCTTGACGGCCTTGGCCAGCTCTTCACGGGTTCGCTCAAGCTGGCGTTTCAGCCCTTCGATTTCGCGGGTTTTATTGCTCAGCCGGGTGGCGTTCGTCTTTTCGATCTTGGAAAGTTCGGTGCGCGCCTTGTCCAGAACCGCCTGCTTGGTGGATGTCTTGAGCGGGTGATCATATTTTTTCACATTCTGAAGCTTCAGCCGGGCCGTTTCCAGCTTCACGCGGCCCTCCTCCAGCGCAATTCTCGCCTCCTCCACTTCGTCCTCGGTCACGAAGCCTTCATCCAGCAGTTCTTTCATCTCCTCGTATTTCCGCTCACTGCGGCCAAGCTGACTCTCCGCGGTCTGCACCTCCAGCTCCGCCGCACGGTATTCCATCGGCTGATCCCCCTGCAGGAATTTTTCCTGATCCTGTTCGGCATCGGTCACGGCCTGCCGGGCCGAACGCAAACTGACCTCGGCATCCAGATTGGAAATCTCCAGATCAGTCTCCGCGCTGTCCACGGCGCTTTCCTGTTTCAGGATGCTTTCTTCAAGCGCTTCAATCTGGTTGTCCAGCTCTTCTGAATTCAGGCGGGCAATCACTTCGTCCTTCCCGACGCGGCTGCCCTCGGGCACCAGAAAGCTGATGGTGGCCTGCCGGCGAATGGTTGGAACGATCTTCTGGGAGTTTTTGGACATGATTTCGCCGGAGCCCGTGATGGTGATCTGCAGGGGCCCCCGAACAGCCTCCACGCGCACGGCCTCCACCGGGCGCGTGCCCGTCTTCCCGCGACGGCCGCAGCCGCGCCAAACAAGGAGGAGCAGCACCAGCCCCGCAGCATACCAGAACACTCTATTCTTTTTCAGCTTCATCGGTATTCGGCTCCTTGTTCGCGTCAGCAGCCAGTTCCATGATCCGGCCGTCGGCATTCACATCCAGCAGACCCACATTCCGAAGCAGGCGCAGGCGCTGCATTTCATAACTGATTTTGGCCTCAATGAAGGCGTTCCTCGCATCCAGCAGCTCATTCTCCGCCTCGACCACATCGCGGTTGGAAAGTTCGCCCGCGCGAAACTTGAGCACCGCGTTCTGCACGCGCTTCTGGGCGATGTCCACGTTTTTCTCCTCGATGCCCACGGTTTTCCGGAGCGCTTCCAGCCGCGCGAAATTCTCCACCACTTCAATCTGGACGGAATCCTCCTTGCGCCGCAGCTCGCGCGCGGCGGCCGCCAGCGCAATCTGCGCCCGTTTCATCGCGTCCCGTTCGTCACGGCGGTCCAGCGGAAGCTCCAGCGACAGTCCGGCGGATATCTCCTCTTCGAGTTCCTGATCGGAAAACTCCTCGGTTTCGGCGCTGCGATAGGCCGCCTCGCCATACACGCTCAGCGCGGGCAGCAGGCCGTTCTTCGCAATCCACAGCGCGCGGGCCGCATCCTCAAAACGGTCCCGCTGCGTCAGCAGATCCAGGCGGCTCGCAAGCGCCAGGTCCACGCTCCGCTCCTCATTCAGCCTGATATCCCGGACTTCAGGAATGCTGCCCTCCAGCGCGACCCGGATGTCCACCGGCAGGCCCAGCGTGATCAGAAACCGCTTGACGGCTATTTCATACTCCGTTTCCGCCACACTCAGGTTGTTCTTAGAGGACAGCTCCTGCTGCTGCGAGCGAAGCACGTCAATCGCGGCCGCCTTGCGCACCTTGAAAAGCGCCTCTGAACGCTTGCGGAGATAAACGGACTGGTCCACGTTCAGTCCGATGTTCCTGAGCCGCGTCTGCTGGCTGAGAAGCGAATAGTACTGCTGCATCAGGTCAATGGCATAGTCCTGGCGCTCCTGCGCGAAACTGCGCAGCGCATAGACCAGACTGCGCTCGGCCTGCACGAGTTCCTCATGACTGACCGTATACCCCGCGCCCTTCAGCAGCGGCTGGTTCAGTTTCAGGCGTATGCTGCTGCTGTATGCCGTCGCCTCCGTCCCGTTGGTTCCGGCGGGAGATTCCCGCATGGAGGAGGCCGCGGTCACTGATGCATCCCCCCCCGTGAAAAGCAGGCGCGACACGCTTAAATCCGCCGAGCCGGAATTTTCATCCTCCGCTTCGCCCGACACTCCCATGATGTAGTTCAGCGCGCCCGACACCTGCAGGCCGGCCGCGCGGCGGGCCGACCGCAGCGAGAGCGCGGATGAGTACAGCGTGTCGCGCTTGGACTGCAGTTCATGCCCGTACTTCACAGCAAGCTGAAGCACCGTTTCGGCGTTCAGCACCACCTCGTTTGTCGAAGCTCCGAACTCCTCAAGGCGGGCACGGGCGTCAGTCAGAGATGCTGAAGATATGCCCTGTTCTCTGGCGGCGGCCTGGTTCAAAATGCGGGACACCTTGCGGTCCACCGGCTCAAAGGTCCCGCAGCCGGTCAGTATGCCGGTGGTGATGAGCGAGACGAATATGTAGCCCGGGCATCGCATGGAACAGACTCTACAACAGCCGCAACTTCGGGAGCAATCCTGTTCCCCTTTAAATGTTTGCATTTGCATCCTCGTTATATTACTTCGCACTCCAATTACTACTGTTTGAGATCGCCGGTAGGGCGCGCACTCCGTGCGCGCCGCGGCGGCCACGGAGTGGCCGCCCTACCAATGAAAGGAATGTTATGAGCCCGTTTGAAATCGCCATGCTGCTTCTGTTCGGGGCAAGCTGGCCCGTGTCCATCGCCAAAGCCCTGCGCACAAAAGTGGTCGCCGGGAAAAGCCCTGTTTTCATGGTCATCGTGATCATCGGCTACCTGTGCGGCGTGCTTCACAAGGCGTTCTATCATTTTGATCCCGTCATTTTCCTCTACGCTCTCAACTGCGGGATGGTCTGTCTTGACCTGTTTCTTTATCTGCGCTATCTGCCGCTTCAGGAGAAACTGATTCGCCAATGATTACTCTTCTTGGACAGACTCAGGCCGAACTCGTCGCCCTCGCCGCGACGCTCGGGCAGCCCGCCTTCCGCGGAAGGCAGATCTGCGAATGGATCTACAAGCATCACGCGGAAACCATTGACGCCATGTCGTCGCTTTCAAAATCCCTGCGCGAACAGATGGCCGCGGACTGCACCACCGGCCGCTCCGCGCCCGTGGAGTGCGCGGAATCGGCCGACGGAACGAAAAAATATCTGTTCCCCGCAGGCGAAGGAAAATTCATCGAGACCGCGCTGATCCCCGACGAAGAGCGCGCCACGCTCTGCATTTCCACGCAGGTCGGATGCGCCCGCGCCTGCGCATTTTGCGCGACCGGACAGCAGGGCCTTCAGGGCAATCTGTCGGCGGCGGAAATCCTCAACCAGTACGCCAGCTGCCCGGAACGCGACCAGATCACCAACGTCGTGTATATGGGCATGGGCGAGCCGCTCGACAATCTGGAGGCCGTTCTGCGTTCCGTGGAAATCTTCACGGCCGATTACGGCTATGCCAAGAGCCCCACCCGCCTGACCGTTTCCACCGTCGGCATTCTGCCCGCGCTGGAGACA
>JAKQHR010000088.1 GCA_029557905.1 Verrucomicrobiota bacterium | reverse complement strand
TCGATCACCGGCATTAAAATCGTGGGGCTGATCCTGATCTTTTCGCTTCTGCCCCAGATAGCCCTGCGCCGTTTCCGTTTCCGCGCCGGCCCGGAAATGCTGGCGATGCTCATCTTTCTGACAGGTATCATAGTCGGTTTTTTCAATGCGGGGAACATGACCCTTTCCGTCCGAGCCGCGCTGACATATGTGCAGCTGATCGTCCTGTGGTTCGCCGTTCAATTAATCGTCAATGACATCCGGCATCTTCGGATTCTCGGGATTGTCGCGATTCTGACGCTTGCCGTCAGCGCCTTTGCCGGAATCTATCAATACATTGCGGACCCGGCGCTTCGCATATCAGGAACATCACAGAATGCCGCCGTATTGTCCGCGGATCTGTATGTGGCGCTCTGGCTCTGCCTTGCACTGGCTGCCGGGGCGGTTCGTGAAACACCAAAATTTCTCTGGCGGGCGATGTTTGTGCTCCTGCTCGCAGGCATCCTGTGCTCCCTGTCAAGGGCGGCATATCTGGCTTTCATTCCTTCCGTTCTTGTCACCGCCATTTTCTATGGCCGGGGCAGAAAGGCTCTTCCCGCCCTGGTTGCGGTGATCATACTGATCGCCATCCTGGCGCCATTCACGATCCGGCGGCTGGCTGAGACATCAATCATAACAGATTCTTCGACACGTGGACACTTCTATTCAATCAAGGCCGGATTGAAGATGATTGCCGATCACCCCATCGCGGGCGTGGGCCTGGGCAATTATCCCGAGCACTACCTGCGTTATGTCAACGATCCGGGAATGGTGCCCCGTACCCCTCATAACTCCTATATCGCAATTGGTGCGGAAATGGGCATACCGAGTCTTCTGGCGTTTCTTCTGATCCATCTGCTGGCATTCCGGTCCCTCTGGAAGTCCTGCCAATGCTTGAGAATGAGCGACGACCGGGAAGGGCTTCTTTACGCCGCGGCGGTTGCCGGAGCCCTTGCCGCCGTGGCGATTATCGGTCTGTTTCACTCGCTTCAGGTCACAAAATATCTGTGGATACTTCTGGCGCTTGCCGCGCATTTTCCGAAAACCGGGGATGAAGCGGACACGACATGACGGCAATTCTGATTCATATGCTGTTTGCATGCGCCGCACTGGTTCCGTTTATCGCCTTCATTCTTTATCCCCTGGGCGCCCGCCTGCTTTTCAGGGCGGAATCAATCCGTCCGCAACCCCCGACAATCGCCGGGGATGCGCTGCCGCCCGTTGACATCATCATATCGGCATACAATGAAGATGACGTCCTGGACGCCCGCATCGAAAATCTCCTCTCCCAGGATTATCCGCGGGGGCTTCTTCGAATCATCATTCACACCGACGGTTCCACCGACGCCTCGGATTCCATCGTTTCGAGATACGCATCCCGCGGAGTCGTTCATCTGAAAAGCAAAAGGAATCACGGGAAAACCGCGGCGCTGAATAAAGCCCTTCAGTCAGTTACCGCCCCCATACTGGTCTATTCGGATGCAAACACAAGCTTCTCGGCAAACGCCGTGCGCCTTCTGGCGCGTCATTTTATCAACCCGCAAACCGGCTGCGTTTGCGGACGGCTTGTGTATTCCAACCCCGCGAAGAAAACAGCGGCCGCGGAAGAAATCCGTTACTGGAACTGGGATGCCCGCATGAAGGCCCTGGAAGGCCGGAGCGGACACCTTCTCGGGGCAAACGGGGCCATTTTTGCCCTGCGCTCCACGCTGGCAGTCCCGCTGCCGCCCGGCCAGTCCAACGACATGGTGCTGCCGATCATCGCGCTCCTTCGCGGTTTCCGGGTGGTTTTCGAACCCGAATCTCTTGCCTGTGAACCACCCGCCAGAAATCTCGCACAGGAATTCCGCAGAAAACGGCGCATTATCGCCCGGGGGCTTGCGGGTGTGTTTTTCTCAATTCGTTTTGCCTTCACAGATCCGGCCGCGCGCCGCGTTTCCCTGACCAGACGCTTGGGAATACTCCTGCATCTCGCCGTAAAAAAACTCTGCCGTTACATGGCATTTCCCTGTCTTGCGTCCATCATGCTCGGTGGTTTGATGGTTCCCTTTACTGCGCTGAGACTGGCGGCCGCGGTGTTGTGGATAATTCTGCTTTCAGGACTGCTGTCAATACCCGCGCGATCTTTCGAGCCCCGCCTGCCTGATGTCTCGTATTTCATGATGATGGGTCTGGCGGCATGCGCCGGCTTCCTGGATTTCGTTCTGGGGAGGAACGTATCGCGCTGGCAGAGTCAGCGGTAATACGGAGGTCATTCGCCGTTCCATGTGGAAACGTTTTGTAAAACGCATCAGGTGCCTGAAATGCCGGGAACCGCTCTTGCTCATTGTTCTTGAGGAAACGAACATCGCGCCATCACCGGAGCATGCGCGGCATGCGGAAAAGGCCGGCATTCCGTCCGCGGAACTTTCCGTGTGGGTGGAGGAGGGAATTCTTTACTGCGCGTCCTGCCGCGTGTGGCATCCCATTGTCGAGGGGCTTCCCGTCCTTCTGCCGTATTCGGGCGGGCTTTATGAGGAATTTCTGCGCCGCCATCCCTCGGGGCCGCCTCTTCCCGGTGCGGGATTCTCCGCGCCCTCCGACAAGCCGGCCCCCGGTGAGGAATTTGTGCTTCATTCCTTTTCCAGGGAATGGATGGATTACTCC
>JAKQHR010000057.1 GCA_029557905.1 Verrucomicrobiota bacterium | reverse complement strand
GGAGTCCGCACAAAAATCCCTCAGACCGGAATTGTAACGATCGGCGATGATGTTGAAATCGGCGCCAACACCGCCATTGATCGCGCGCGTTTCGGCGTGACCCGTATCGGCAGCGGCGTGAAGATAGACAACCTGGTGCAGGTCGCCCACAACGTTGAAATTGGTGATCATGCGGTGGTGGTGGCCCAGGTGGGTATTTCCGGCAGTTCATCAGTCGGGCGTCATGCGGTGCTGGCCGGACAGGTGGGTGTGGTTGGTCACGTTCACATTGGCGATGGGGCCATTGTGGGAGGGAAGTCGGTTGTTACCAAAGACATACCCCCGCGCACCTTTGTCAGCGGAAATCCCGCCGGTCCTCATAAGGAAGAACAAAGACTTCAGGCCCTCACGCGCAAACTTCCGGAGATGAAGCAGAAGATTGCCGACATCGAAAAGCGCCTGCAGGAACTCGAAAAGAAGCGGTCCTGATCAGAATGAGCAGGAAACGGTGATCCCGTATGTGACTGGATCACCTGCCTGGGCCAGAGCGGTTGATCCTGGAAATGCATGTACAACGCCGGCATATTCCTCATCCAGCAGGTTTTTTGCAAAGAGCCGCAGGGACCAGTTCCCGTTTTCGAATCCGGCCTGCACGTCAACCAGTGAATACCCGTCTGTCTTGACTTCATTGGCCTCGTCCCAGTAGGTGCTGGACTGCCCGTGCACACCCGCCTGCGAAACAAACTGCCACGGCCCGCCGACAGGGAAATGGCATCGGGCAGCCACAGCATAATTGAATGCCGGGGCAAAGGGCAGTTTGTTCCCGTCAACTTCGGGCGATTCCGTGTATTCCATGTCGGCATATCCCGCCGAGGCAAAGATGTCCAGCCAATCTGTTGCGCGCGCTGTGAACTCGGCCTCCAGGCCGCGGCTTTCGGCTTCGCCGGCATTGCGGAAATAATAACTGACGCTGTTGGGCGCAAACTGCATGAGCTGCTGGTCCTCAATGCGAATATAGAATACGGAAAGATTGAGCATGAACCGGTCTGCCGGCCCGCCGGCCTTGATGCCCGCCTCGTAGTTCCATGAAATTTCCGGATCATAGTCGGGATCGGCGCCGGGAATGGGGCTGTTGAATCCGCCCGCGCGCCAGCCCCTGGCGATTCTGGCATAACTCAGCAGATTGCCGGCCCACATGTAATCCAATGCGATTTCCGGCGACCATTCCTTCTCGGTCCGCGCATCGTCCGAAGCCATGCTCATGCCGGGGATGGGAACCCCGCCCATCCGCCTTGTAATCTGTTTATTCTGCTCCAGCCGGTCGTGGTCGTAGCGCAATCCCGCGCGTACAGACGCTTTTTCGCCGACGGGCTGAATAATGTGTCCAAAAGCCGCGAGTGTATAGGCGTCCAGGTCCTGCATGGCATGTTCAGCAAATCCCGGAACGGCGCCATACATGGCCCCGTCACTCCCGAAAGAGCTGGTGTTCTCATCCTCCCCGCGGCTTGTCGAGAAATAGCCTCCGGCCATCCAGCGCAGTTCATCGCGGCGGCTTCCTGACGAAAGCCGCAGCTCCTGTGTGAAAGCTTCCAGCCAGTCCTTGTCGTTCATGGACATGATGTCAGCCGGGCTGAAGTCTGAATCATAAACATCGTGGTTTTCCCAGTCCGTGAAACTCGTGATGGACTGGAGCGCGAGCCTTTCGCCCGTCACTTTCACGTTCAGCGCAATCAGGCTCAAGTCGCGCTCGTGGGAACCGGGAATGTTCATGTTCACATGATGCGGATTGCGTTCAACGTCTGCGAGCGGGGCCAGCGCGTAGCCGCCGTCGGAGTCGCGGTCGCCCAGCAGCGTGAGACGCATATCCAGCGTGTCGTTCGGTACGGCGCGCAGCGAGAGCATTCCGCCTTTCTGTGTGATGTTGTCGGCCCTGGTGTCCAGAAAATCATTTTCCACATAGCCGTCCCGTTCGCGGTAATACATGCTTGAGCGAAATGAAAACTTCCCGTCATCCGTCGCGGCGCCTGACGATGCGCGGGTCTGGAAATAGCTGTCGCTGCCGGCGGTCTGCTCGATGCGCCCGTTCAAAACATCTCCCGGCGCCACCGTTTGGATTTTCACCGCACCGGCCTGTGTGTTCTTCCCGTAAAGTGTGCTTTGCGGGCCGCGCAGGATTTCAATCTGCTCCACATCATGCAGTTCAAGGTCCGAAAACCCGGTCTTGTGCAGATAGACATCGTCCAGAAAAACACCGACGGCGGGCGGGGTGGGGCCGGAGGAGCCGATGCCCCGCAGGTAGTAAAGCGCGGTGCGCCGGCTTCCCGATGAATAGAAGCTGAATCCCGGAGTCAGACTGGAAATGTCCTGCATCGAATGCAGATGATTCCGGGAAAGACTGTCTTGCGTGAAAACGGACAGGGATAGGGGGAGTGTCTGCGGATTCTCGTCGAATTTCGATGCGGTTACGGTGATGGACCCAAGATTGAGCGGCGTATTTCCGGGGGAATCTTCTGCATTTGCACAGAGAGGAAGCAGTGCCGCAGTCAGAGTCAATAAGCATCTTTTCATCTGGTTGAGCCTTTCATTTGAGCCGATAAGATAGTTGCTGTGCCGGATGCTGTAAAGCTCCGACGTTCATTCATTGATTTCCGGCCGCCACGGGATATATTGAATGAAAATCCATCGAGGTGTTATGTCTTTTGTCCGCATGAGGGGCTGCAAAATGCTGGTGTTTGTGCCGGAGGAGCAGAGCGCCTCCGGGAAAAAGCACAACTGCCGCGACTGTTTTTCCTGCCAGTGGTGCAGCGACGAGCGCTGCAAAGTGTGCCTGAACCGCAAAAACACTTCCTGCCGGCGTCACTCCTCCAAATCCTGCAGGAAAGCGCGCAAACATCCGAGAACCGAAAAATACTGATTTTGAGGCCCCAAAAGCCCAAAAACTGCCCAAAATGGCTCAAAAACAGCCAAAAACAGCCCAAAACGGCCCCAAAAGGCTTAAAAAGGCTCAAAAAACGTTAAAATACGGGCAAAAACCGTAAACGGACGATATAGTACTAAATTAGTACTATATTCCTTCATGACCGTTTTTTAATTGGAGGGCCGACCTCTGTGTCGGCCGTATGTTCACTTTTCCACCGGCACGACGATGCCGCGGATGATGATTTTCTGGCAGACGGCGAAGATGATGAAGGTCGGGACGGCCGCTATGATGAGCGAGGCGTAGATGACGGGCTGGCCGCTCCGCTGCTGCAGCTGATAGAGCCACACCATCAGCGTCCACATTTTCTCGTCCTGGCAGATCAGCAGCGCGAACATGAAATTGGAATAGGCCATGGTGAACGCCTGCAGCGCGATGACCGACAGGATCGGCTTCGAAAGGCTCATGGTGATGTGCCAGAACATCGTCCATTCATTGGCGCCGTCCAGTTCGGCGCATTCATAGAGTTCGCGCGGAAGCGAATCGAAAAATCCCTTCAGCAGAAAGATGGCATAGCCGTTGGCGAGGCCCGGGAGCACCAGCGCCGCGAATGTGTTCAGCAGCTGCATTTTCCGCAGCATCAAAAACACCGGGATCTGCGTGACCATCGGCGGGAAGGCCATCGTCGCCATCAGGAAGAGCAGGATTTTGTAGGTGGAGGGCATGCGGTTGCGGCTCATGGCATAGGCGGCCAGGGGATTGACAATCAGGGCACAGAGAACCGCCAGCGCGCAGTAGATAGCCGTGTTCAGGATGCCTCGCCCGTGCAGCACGATGTATTCAAGGACCGTCTTGAAGTTGCGCGTGGCGAATTCCCATGCCATGTCTTTTTTCATGTTCAGGAACGCGGCGCAGTGCAGCTCCCTTTGGGGAATGGGTGTTTTATCGAAGAACGGTTTCGACGGAACGAAACCCTCCATCGTTTCCGCTTTCAGCCAGTCACGGAAGCGGAATTCCAGTGTGTCCACGCGCAGGAATTCCGCGGGAATAATGTGGAGTCGTCCCGTGTCGGGGTCCTCCCATCCAGTGATGAACGATTCCCAGTCGCTGAGGACAATGCCCTCGAACGGAGGTTCTTCAACGAGCGGGATGTCATTGAACGAACGGTGTGCGGTGCCGCAGATGCGGTTCAGGGTTTTGATTTTCCCGTATTTTGCCTCAAGAAAATCGTGATAAAGTTCTACCGCCGCCGGATCAGCCCGCACCCACAGGAGATTCAGCGTGTGACGTACGAAGTTCTCCCAGTCTGCCTTTTCCGCCGCTGTTCCATCCGGCAGCGTGCGGCTGAGTGTGATTTCATCATACGAGTCAAAGGCGGTGCCATGTGCCTTGTTATAGGCGGCAATGTCTCCGGAATACTGCGTTTTCAGGAAAAGATTCCTGTAAAATCCGTCAGCGGAGAAATAATAAAACAGCGCGGGATCCAGTGATTTTTTAAACTCCTGCAACTCAGCGCTGAAGGGGTCGGTGCGCGGCATGTCGCGGCGGAGCATGAAGTTCTCCGGAATCAGGAAGAAGGCGTTCCATCCGATGAAGTCGGTGCCCAGCGCGCGGTTTACGTCCCCGGCCGATTTCCCGTATTTGCCTGCCAGGTGCTTTTTGAAGTTCCGCAGGTTCATCGGAATGGTCTTGGAAATTCGAGCCTGGACAAAGCCGCAGGCCGACGCATAGGCCGGCGGCGGATTTTCAGACAGGAACCCTGTCCACAGTTCAATTTGTCCGAAATCAATGTTTTCAGGCGGCTCAACTTCCTCAAAACTCCGGTAAGAAGTGCCGTACACCATGTTCATTGTGTCCAGCGACTCGTTGAAGAGCCCCTCGATATATTTTCGGTAGAGCATGGTGTCGTCGCGGAGGAAGCGGGGGATGATGTCGAGGTCTCCCAGATCCACCGCACTCTTGGTGCTGCCGGACAGCATCACGAGGAACGGATACAGCATGGTCGCGGCGCCCAGCGCGAGCAGGGCATAGATCAGGGCGTACAGCGTCCTGGTCTTCCATGCCTTTCTGCCGATCTGTGAGATAATGGGCACGGTTAGTCCTTGTCCCCTGTGGTTCGGAATTCAAGCCGTGAAAGAATGCGGAGCTGATAGACCGTGAATCCGATCAGAATCAGCGCCAGAATCCATGCCATGGCCGTGGCCGGGCCGAATTTCAGGTAAATGAACGCCTTGTAGAAAATGTGGAGGCCCGCCACTTCGGTGCGCGCGGCGCCGCCGGTCATCGCAAGAATGTTCGCGGTGGCATGCAGCCATGATCCGATGAATGCGCCGACCAGATTGATGATCAGCAGCGGCTTCAGAATGGGGAAGACGATGAAGATGATTTTATCAATGAAGGTTGCCCCGTCCATGTCGGCGGCCTCGTAAAGTTCGTCGGGGACACTCTTCAGCGCGGCCAGATAAATCAGGCATCCCGGCCCCATGCCGGCCCAGATCAGCGGGATCACGCACGACAGCATGGCCACATGCGAATCGCCCAGCCAGCGGAAGGGCTCGGAGATGGTCATGAAGAGTTTGGCGTGCCACGGAACTTCGAGCGCAAGCACAGGCGAAGCGATCCGGAAGGAAAGATACATGGCAAAAAGACCCGCTCCCGCGAACAGCAGCGCCCACGTCCGCCGCCCGTGATAAAGAAGCCGCCGCGTGAATGAACACGCCAGAATGAAAAGGAACAGGCCAATGGCCAGATATCCGGCCGCCGGAATGCGCATCATCAGGGCGTTCAGAAGGCCGCGTTCGGTCGGATCATAAAAAGTTTTCCAGAGCAGGATCACCACGAGTCCCGACATCACGGCCGGCAGATAGTAGATTGTGCGAAACAGCAGTTTGCCGCGCGGAATCTCCTGGAGGAGAATCGCGAGAATCACTGGCGGCAGGAAGGTGAGGCCGATCACCAGCAGACAGTAGCGCACAGAGTTCCACACCGCGGCCCACCATTGAGTGTCCCAGAGGACACTTCCGAAATTGTCCAGCCCAACCCAGCTCGACCGCCCCATGATCTGGTAGTCCTGAAACGCCATCACCGAACCGCGAACCAGCGGCAGATACTGCCAGAGGAAAATGGTGAGGAGGGCGGGCATCAGCAGCAGCCATGCCCAGACCGTGCGTCTCGGGTTCCAGCTCTCGCCGTGCTGCCGTTCGGCCTTTGGCGGCGTGAAGGCCCGGCCGATCCGTATGAAACCCCAAACGAATGCAGTGCATATCCCGGCCAGCGCGAGCAGGGCCGTGAGCCGGTGGATGCGCAGCGTGGCGGGCGGCAGGGTCCCCAGCATTTCCTCGCGGGCTTTCTGCGCCGACTGCCTCAGTAGTTTCTGAAAAAGCGCCAGTCGCTCGTCGCGGCCGGCGGGAAGCCGGCCCTGCAGCGCAAGCTCCTCGGCCGTTTCGATCGGCCGGGTCATCAGGTCATAGATCGCGTTGCTGTTCTTCCCGTAGGGTTCGGGCCTTCCGGTTTCAAGCGCGATGTCAAAGCACTCCTTCCAGCCCCTGGGGGCGAGGCGCACGAGTTCGGGGTAACCGAACATTTCGAGATAGCGCGGATTGATAAACCGGCCCAGGCCGCCTTCGACCATGATCCGCGTTTTGATCCGCGCGGCATCCTTGCTGTCGTAGAACCGGATATATTCCCATGCCGCATCGCGCACGGCCGCATCCCTGATGCCTGCAAAGAGCCCCATCATCATGGAGTTCAGTTCCGCGCCGCGCTCGCCGCCCGGCCCGATGGGTACCGGGGCCATGCCGGTGATGTCGGGATTGATACGCTGAAAAACCTTCTCGTCAATGTAGGCGATCATCATGGCGATTTCGCCGCGGTCCCACTTGGCGGCGGTGGAACCCCAGTCGGCGTCGCGGTGCGCATAGCCGTACCGCCTGCGGTTTTCCGCATCGGTCCATTCCTCCGTGCAGAGCCGGTTGTAGAAATCCAGCGCGACGGCGGCTTCGGGCGAATCAAAATCAATGGTCCATGCACCGGATGATTCATCCCACGTCATGATTTCTCCGCCGGCCGACCACAGGAAAGTGATCCACCACCACGACTCGTGCTTGCCCTTGCTGAAATGAATGCCGTAGATGCCGCGCCCCGGATCGGCGATGTTTGTGCAGGCGCTGTAGAAATCGTCCCAGGTCCAGTTATGGTGAGGATAGGGGACGCCCGCCGCGTCGAACAGATCCTTGCGGTAGATCACCACCTTGCCGAGCGCGCCGCCGTAGGGCATGGCCCAGACCTGCGTGTTTCTGCCGGGGCCCTGCCGCCGGATCACGGGCCAGATTTTCGGATGCACGCGGAAATCCAGTTCTTCCTGCGTCATGGCGGAGAGATAGCCGTCCTCGGGCTTGTCCATTGGATAGAGGAATCCCTGCTGAATGTAGGTGTCCGACATTCGGAAGTTCACATACATCACATCCGGCGCGACACCGCCGGCCACGGCCAGCAGTTCGCTCCCGACACCCTCGACCTGGATGCCGGAAAAACGGTGCAGTTCGATTTCGACATGGTCCCAGTTGTGCCGTCCGTATTTCTCCGGATTCGCCTGATATTTTTCGCGGCAGCGTTCCGCAAAGATTTCTGGGAAACGACGCACAAACTCCTTCACTGCGGCGGCGTCTGCGCGCGTGGATGTGTCGGTGCGGCTGGGGTCGGGGAGGTCGAACAGCTTCACATGGATGACGGTCTTGCCGTCGCGGTCTTCAATCCATCCGCCCTGCACGGCGCAGGCCGCACAGAGAACGAGCGCCAGACTGAAAACTCTCC
>JAKQHR010000056.1 GCA_029557905.1 Verrucomicrobiota bacterium | reverse complement strand
GCAAGGCACAGCCGCTGCTGCTGGCCGATCGAGAGACCCGTGGCCGGGCTGTTCAGCCGGTCGCTCACTTCATCCCAGAGGCTGCAGGCCCGGAGGTTTTTTTCGACGATCCGGTCGAGCTCGGATTTTTTGCGGAGCCCGTGAATGCGCAGCCCGTAGGCGACGTTGTCATAGATGGACATCGGAAGGACCTGCGGCCGCTGCGAGAGAAGGCCCATTTTCTTGCGGATGGAGGTCACCTCGGTGTCGGGGTCGAAGATGTTTTTCCCGTCCAGAAGGATTTTCCCTTCGGTCCGGGCCTCGGTGTTGACCTCCAGCAGGCGGTTCATGCAGCGCATCAGCGTGGTTTTCCCGCATCCGGAAGGCCCGATGATGGCGGTGATCTGCCGGTCGGGAATGTCCAGCGTGACGTCGTGCAGGATCCGGCGGTCGCCGTACCACACGTTCAGGTTCTCAATGCTCAGGTTTCGTGTGCTCATGGCTTGCTCCTAGCGGGTGATGCATTTTGAATAACGGTGCGCGATCAGCCGGGCCGTCAGGCTGATGATCAGCACCATGATGGTGAGAACGGTTGCGGCGGCATAGGCGCGGCCCTGCACTTCGGGGAAGGGTGTGCCGAGCTGAAAGAAAATAGCCAGCGGCAGGGTGGCGGCCGGCTGTGAAAGCGATGTGGGAATGCGGTCGGTGAAGCCGGCGGTGAAAAGCACGGAGGCGGTGTCGCCGATGCCGCGCCCGAAAGCCATCAGCACGCCCGTGATGAGTCCCGGTATGGCCTGCCGGACGATCACGCGGAAGGCGGTCTCCGTGCGGGTGGCGCCGAGGCTGTAGGAGGCTTCCGCCAGCTCGGGCGGAATCATTTTCAGCACTTCGTCCATGGCGCGCACCATGATCGGCAGTTCAAAAAGGCTGACCGCGATGATGGCCGCGCCCAGCGAAGCGCGCAGGCCGAGGGAAATCATGATGATGAATCCGAACGCGCCGTAGACAATAGAGGGGATGCCCCAGAGAATGTCCATGCTGAAGCGCACCAGCGCGGCCAGCTTCGAATTGCTTCGCGTATAGACATTGATATAGAGGCTCACCGGCAGGCTGATGATCAGCGCCAGCAGTGTGGCTCCCGTCGCGAGATAGATTGAACCGATGATGGCGTTCAGGATTCCACCCTCTTTGCCGAGATAATATCCGCCCTTGGGCGTCTGGGTCAGCATCTGGATACTGAGCGACGGGAGTCCTTTGGCGATTATAATTCCGGTGATCAGAAGCAGGGTGCCGAGCACGAGAGCCACGGAGAAATACATCAGGCCCTTGAAAATGCCCTCTTCGATTTTCCGCGCGGCGAGATTGGAGCGTTTCATATCTGTCCCCTTTGCATGGCGCGCAGAATGCCCTTGGCGGCCAGGTTTGCGATCAGCACGGTGACCAGCAGAATGAAGCCCGACATAAGCAGGGCGGAATCATAAAGAGGCACGGACATCATTTCGCCGTAGTTGTTGGCGAGCAGGGCGGGCAGGGGATAGGCCGGATCAAAGAGAGATTTCGGAATGGCCGGCACGTTGCCGATGACCATCAGAACGGCGATTGTTTCACCGAGCGCGCGAGAAAGGCCGAGGATCACCGCCGCCACAATGCCCGGCAGGGCTTTGCGAAGCACCGTCAGTTTGACGGTCTGCCATTTGGTGGCGCCAAGCGAGAGCGAGGCTTCGCGAATGCCAAAAGGCACTGTGGAGAGCACCTCGCGCGCCACATGAATGATGAACGGACAGACCATCACGGCCAGCACCAGAGCCCCGGAGAGCAGGCAGTACCCGCTGGACCACGCGCCGAAACGCTGCGAAAGCCAGCGCGCGGCCGGGACGATCACCACGATTCCCCAAACCCCGTAGATCACAGAGGGAATTCCGCTCAGCAGATCAATCAGCGGGAGCACCATCTGCCGAAAGCGCGCGGGCGCGTACTCCGCCAGATAAATCGCCGCCAGGAGTGAAACGGGGACGGCGATCAGCATCGCGAGACCGGTGACGGTCGCCGTCCCCATGATATAGGCCAGCATCCCGAATTTGCCCTGCATGGGATGCCACTCTGTCGAGAACAGAATGGCGCCGAGCGACTGCATTTTCAGCACGGGCAATGATTTGAGAAAGAGGCTGACGGCCAGCGGGAGGGCCATGGCGCACACCGCCAGGGTGAACAGGCGGAAGGTGTGCCGCGCCGCAGCATCTTTGATAATCCGGAATGCCATATTCTTCTCCTAGAACGCCGCGCTGATTCCCAGGCCGGCCACATTGACGTCTGTCCAGTCTCCGCTTTTCAGATCGCGCTGCAGGCAGTAGTACAGGTCGGCCTTCAGGGCCTTGTACAGGTTGAAGGTGGCGCCGGCGTAAAAGCGGTGGCGGTCCCAGTCGGGATCCGTATCCTTGTCACTG
>JAKQHR010000054.1 GCA_029557905.1 Verrucomicrobiota bacterium | reverse complement strand
GCGCAGTCCTGTCCGCGTCCGATGAGCAGATCCTGACCAGTCTCGGCTATACGGCCGGAGCGTCCAGCGCTTCGCCGACCGCTCCGCCGGAGAATCTGCCGGATGTCAAGGACATGCTCCCGCTGCTCGGAAAAACCATGCATGCAAAATCCCTGCTGGGGGAGAACCGTCCCGCAGACGCCGCGCGGCTTCTTGAAGAGGTGCTCTCGCAGGATGCAGGAAACGCCTCCTTCCATTTTCTTTACGCTGAAGCGCTCCATGATGCGGGGCGCTGTTCAGCCGCCGTGGATGTGCTGGAGCACTTGATGCAGAATCAGGAAATGCTCCTTACGGCGCCTCTGCGGCTGGACAGTCTGACTCTGCTGGGAAAATGTTTTTACAGCATGAATCGTCTGGAGGAATCCGCGGCCGTCCTGCGCGAGGCGCTGCGGATTGCTCCGGATTCAACCGTTGCCCTCAACGGTCTGGCGTGGGTGCTGGCCACAACGCCGTCTTCGACCCCGGCTGATCACACGGAGGCCGTTCGCCTTGCGGAAGAGGCCGTTCGCCTGCGCGGGGGTAATAATCCGTCGCACCTCGATACCTTGTCCGTGGCGCTGGCGTCCGCCGGCCGCCGTCAGGAGGCCCGCATAGCCGCTGAAAAGGCCCTCAAACTGGCCGAAGAGCAGGGGAACAGGCCGCTGGCCGGTGAAATCCGTGCCCGCCTCAAAAAGTTCCAATGATTGGAACTTTTCGAGAAAAAACTTCCAATGGTTGGAACTTTTTGCCCCAGAACTTCCAATGATTGGAAGTTATTGCTTCTGCCGGTAGTTCTCAAGCCGATGCAGAATCCCGGCCCGCAGCTCGGAGCTTCCATTGTTCTGTGCCGCGGCCAGCGCTTCTTCAGCGGTTTGAACGGCCCGCGAGGTGTCTCCGAGGGCGGCCAGAGCCGCCGCGAGAGTATCCAGCAGGGCCGCCGATTTCCGGCCCGTCAGCTCGCAGGCGCGTTCCGCGAGCCGCACGGCTTCGGCGGGGTTGCGGATGGAGGGGTCGCTGTCCGAGGCCAGGATCCACGCCAGGGCATTCAGCGAAGCCGCATCATCCGGATCTTTCATCAAGACCCTTCTGAGTTCTGAAATGCCTTCGGATTTCCGGCCTGCCAGATACAGCGCGGAGCCCAGCTGGCTGCGGGCCTTTGGATAGTCCGGCTCCAGTTTGAGCGCCTGTGAAAAATGAACAATCGCTTCGCGGATGCGTCCCCGTTCGGCATGGTAACGGCCCAGCGCGCCGTGCGCCCATGCGCTGCCCGGATCCAGTTCAATCATGGCCTGATAATGCCGGGCGGCTTCATCCGGCCGGCTGAGGCGTTCAAGGGCAAACGCCTGCTGATAGTGCCACTGCGGAAGGGTGGAGGGGGCATTTGCACCCCACGCGCCCGCCAAATAGATTCCCGTCGCGCCCAGAATGGCCGGAAGGGCCCTGCGGGTGTTCCGCTCAATGATCTTGATTCCGATGTCATGCAGCGCCGCGGCCGCGAACAGAATCATAAGCGGAAGCATGGCGATGCGGTACTGGCTCGAATAGACAAAGGGAATCAGGGAGGCCAGATGGAAGATGGTGAACAGCGCGGCGAGAACGAGTCCCGGCCTCAACGACTTGTGTCTGAGACTGATCACGAAGCCCGGAACGGCCAGCGCCAGAAGCAGGGAGAAGCTGCCCGGCAGGTTTTTCAGCAGCGCGGACTGCATGCGCGCAAAATGCATCTCGTGATTGTGACTGATTTCCGCCGGCCGCAGATAGTTCAGAAGCCTCTGCCCGGTCCGCGCAAGGAAACGAAGGGGCCGGCGGCGCATGCTTTCCAATGCTCTTTCGGACAGAAATGCGGATGCCTCGGAGTGTTTCATGGGGCGTCCTTCGCGCAGGCCGAGTTTTTTCACAAACACCGCATAGTCGAAGCAGGAGCGGTACTTGCCGGACTGAAGTTCATTGAGCGCAGCGGTGCCGGTGAGCCCGGTGGCGTCTTCGCTGTTCCCCATGTAGAGCATCAGGCCCGCATTGGATGAAATCAGCACACGATCATGGCCCCTGGTGTAATTTCTGATCGTCACGGGAGCAATGGCCGCAACCGCCGCCAGGATGAAAATGACGGCTGGCCGGGTGCACGGTCCTCTGCTTGTCCATATGATCCATCCGGCGCAAACCGGGATCATCAGAAGCGTGGTCGGCCGGATCAGGCAGGTGATGCCCAGCAGCAGGCCGGAGATGATCAGCCGGATCAAAAAACGTCGCATGGTGATCATTGGAGGGTCGCTCTCTGTCGCGACCGGATGCGGCTGCGACGGAGCGCAGCTCTCCAGTGAAAGCAGAGAGAGAAGGGTCAGGAGCAGGAAGAAGGCATGCAGGGTCGGGTCCAGCAATGTCCCTTCGCTGAAAATGAAAACCCACCACACAGCGGACAGAAATGCCGCGATGAGCCCTGCCTGGGCGTTCAAAAGCCTCCGGCCAAGCAGATAAACCAGCCAGACATTCAGCATGCCAAAGAGCATTTGAATGACTATTCCCGCCATCGCCTTTGCGCCGAAGACCTTGTAGACAAGCCCGAGAAAAAAAGGATATCCGGGCGGCCGGAAATACGGCGTGGTCGTGATTTCGGGATCGGCATAGCCGGCGGGCGGCGTCCAGTTCCCCGAGGCCATTCCTCGAGCCCAGTAGTGATGATACTCGGCGTCCTGGATTGGAACAGTTAATTCCGGATGACGGGAAAGTTCCACAACGCGCGCGGCGCGCAGCCCGCCTGCCAGAAAAAGTATTCCAAGCAGGATACAGGCGGTTCTGCCGGGTTGAAGTTTCCGTCGGCCGGTGTCTTGTGTTTCCTTATTCATTGGATCCAGTTTCACTCAGGGCCTTATCAAGATTCGTTCGGGCCAGTTCGAAATCGGGATCAATGCGCAGGGCTTCACGAATGGACTGCAGCCCCTCTTCGCGCCGTCCCAGTTCGAGAAGCGCCAGCCCCAGGTGATGGTGCGCATCGGTATTTTCGGGTTCGTAGGCCAGGGCGAGACGGAAGGCTTTTTCTGCCTGCTCGTGCTTTTTCTGCATGCTCAGGACCAGGCCTTTTTTGTCCCAGGCGCTGGACATGTAGGACACCATGCGGAGGTCCGAAGGTATCTTCCGAATGGCTTCATCGAAGAGCTGGATGGCCCGGTCAAGACTCTCAAGCGCCGCATCATAGTCTTTCCGGTTGGCCAGCAGCAGTCCCATCCACAGGCGGAAAACGGGCGTGTCCGGGCTCCGGGTGATCAGCTCGCGGCACATGTTCAGCACCTGTTCACTGTTTCCCTGCTCATACTTCATCCGGGAATCAATTTCAGAGGCCAGATCCACAATCCCGATGCGGTCCTTGATGTCTGCAAGGTCCGTCCGCACACCAAGGCCTTCGGACACCTGCCCGCCGCCGCCCGCCATATAGCCGAGGCTTTGCAGGCGATTCATTTCCTCTGCCGTCAGGGATACCGCATCCGAGGCATGGCGGATCATGCGGGCTTCGAGGTCTGCCAGCCGGCCGTCCATTTGTTCAACCAGCGAGGGATTCTCCCGTGCCAGGCTGCGGGTCTCATGGGGATCGGCGGTGCGATCGTACAGTTCAGGTTCGGGCGCCCGGATATATTTCCATTCGGGGGTGACCAGGGCGCGCAGCGGGCTCCACCCGTAATTGTAATAGGGGTGATCCGTCTCCGCGTAGAAGTCGGCACGTGCGGACTCGCCCGATGAAACAGCCGGCGCGAAGCTGTTCTTCAGGATGCGCTCGACGAGGGCGTTGCGGGGATCGTTCCGTTCGCCATATGCAAAAGGATCCACCTTCAGCAGTTCAAGCATCGTGGGGAACAAACCTGTCAGCGAAACCATGCCCTGCACGCGCCGGCCGGCGGGAATTGATCCCGGCCGGGAAATGATCAGCGGCACCCGGAGCGTGGAGTCATAAAGCATGTAGCCGTGCGTGGTTTCGCCGTGTTCTCCGAGACCTTCGCCGTGATCGCCCACCGCCACCACCAGGGTGTTTCCGGCAAGGCGGTTTCGTTTCAGGAAATCCAGCAGGCGGCCGATATGGATGTCCATGAAGGCGATCTCGGCATCATAGTCGTTCTTGAACCGTTTCCCGAAAAGGTCTGCATGGCTGTGAAGCGGGGTATGCGGGTCGAAAAGATGCACCCAGCAGAAGAAAGGTTTCCCGTCCGCATTGTTCAGCCGGTGGCGCGACAGCCATTCCAGGGCCGAATCCACAACCCGGTTCGCGGGGCGGTAAAGTTCCGCATGGGCGTCGCCGTTTTTCGGCGACAGCGTGTCCCTGTCGTCGTAGAAATCGAAACCCCGGTTCAGTCCATATTGCGAATGCAGAACACTGGCGGCGACAAACGCGCCGGTGCGGTAGCCCCGCAGCTGGAGAATCTCAGACAGCAGGGGGATGGACGGACTGAGTTTTCCCGCGCCGTTGACCCGGATGCCGCTCTCGGGAGGGTAAAGCCCGGTCAGCATGGTCGTATGCGAGGGAAGGGTAATGGGAACGCAGGTTTCGGCCTGCTCAAAAAGAGTTCCTCCCGCGGCCAGCCCATCCAGCGCCGGGGTCAGCGCATCGGGGAAGGCATAGCATCCCAGCCGGTCTGCCCGTGTCGTGTCCATTGTGATCAGCAGGAGGTTCGGCGGCCGTCGCATTCCAGACCAGTTCCGTGCGAGCAGCAGCGCCGCGAGCAGGAGACCGCCGATTATGAAGTATCTGTATTTCTTCATGGATGCACATCCTGCGGCTTTAAAGTCCCAAGGCCCCGGATGTTGAGCCGCATGCCCGTCGGCAGGTCGCCGGATGCGACCGATTTCGTGATTTCCTCGTAAAGCTCGCGCGCCAGTTTATGTTCCGGGTTTATCTCCAGCTCCTTCGCACAAAATTCAGAAGCCTCCTCCCAGCGCTGGCGGCCCATCAGGCTGAGCGCGAGATAGAAATTCCGGTTGGGAATGCCGGTCTCGAGCGCAAGGGCTTCCCTGAATGCGGCTTCGGCCTCGGGATACCTGCCTTCATCAAGATAAAGCAGGCCGAGGTTGTGATGCAGTCCCGCTTCGAGGGGATTGACGGCCACGGCCTTCTGCTGGAACGCCAGAGCCTCCCGGGGACGGCCCAGCGCCGTGAGGGCGTTGCTCATGTCGTTCAGGGCCGTGACAAGATCCGGCTCCAGCTCCAGCGCCTTCTCGTAGAACGGAATGGCCTCGGCCGAGGCCTGCCGCTCATGAAGCTGAAATCCGAGCGACCGGTAGAGCTCAGCCTCGAAGTTGACCTGTTCCTCCGGGAACCGCGCCGGAAGCGAGGTCAGGAGCATGAGCACGGCGAAGCCGGCCGCGAGCCCGGCGGTTCGGCGCCGGTTCCCGGCCGCGATCAGGTTCACCCAGTGAACCAGCCCCGAGCCGGCCGGAATCATCAGCGCGGGAATCAGCAGTATCCGGTAGCGCCCGGAAACAAAATAGAGAATGATCACCGCGGGATAGAGAAGAACAAAGGCCCAGACAGCCGGCGGAATTCTGCGCCAGTGCAGAACAAGCCCGAGAACGGCCAGGGGCAGCAGCAGGCCAAACGGGAAGCCGAAGGGTCCGGCTTTCCAGACCAGGACAGAGAGGACGGGGGACCACTTGCGGAAAAGGTAAATGTCAATGTTGCGCGGCAGTTCGCGGGAATTGAAGAACCGGACCGTTTTTGCAGCCAGCCCCTTGAGAAAGAGCCCCGGTTCTGCCTTCACATAATCATGGACCAGTTTCTGGTAATAGGAGGATTCCTCCCACGCATTGGTGACGCCGGCGCTGCGGGGCATCATGTAGATCCTGCGCCACTCGTAGCCCGGGCGTGCCGCCACCGTGCGCTGCCAGTCCTTGTTGTTGCCGATGTACAGATTGATTCCGGAGCTTGAAGGCAGCAGAAGATAGCGGCCGGTCTGCTCCCTGCATATCCGCGCGGGCTGATGCAGAACGATCGCAAAGCAGATCAGCGCCAGCCCGAGGCGGATCAGGGCCTGCCGGAACTCCATGCGGCGGCTGAGCGCCCATGCGAACCCGGCGCAGCCAAAAACAAAAACAATCAGCAGGGGCGGCCGTGTCAGAGTGCCCAGGCCGCCGCAGAAACCGAGAGCCATGAAATACAGCGGATGGTCTTCCTCCTGCGCCCTTGCAAAGAGATAAATCATGCAGGCGGACCAGAACACCGCCCATCCCTCGCCCAGCAGTTCGGATTCATAAAAAATCAGGGGCCCGTAGAGCGCCATCATCAGGCCCGACGCGAGGGCCGTCCGCGCGGAAAAAACGCGCCGCGCGGCCTGAAAGATCAGCAGGCATGAGCAGGCGCCGATCACGGCCTGTATGATCTTGATCAGCCAGATGGACTCGCCGAAAAAGCGGAACACCGCGGCGAGAAAAACAGGATAAAAAACGGGCTGCCAGAAAAGCGAAGTGCCCGCGGCATTTCCCGAAGCCACCTTGCGGGCGAGATCCAGGTAGGTGTTGGAATCCACCACCGGATCAAAAAATGCGGGATTTCCGGAAGACGAAACCAGATAGATGAGCCGGACCAGCAGGGCGATCAGAAAAACAATCAGCGGGTAATGGCGCCCGTCCCGGCGGTCATCACCTGGCTTTTCTGAGTCTTGCCGCATGTTCCCTGGCTTCATCCGCGAGTTTCACATTTCCTGCCGCCTGTGCGACCGCCGCATAATCTTCCCAGTACTCCGCTTTTTCCGGCGCGAGGCTCAGCGCCTTCTCATAGGAGAGCCCGGCGCGCGCGGCGTTTCCCGCCGTGAATTCATACTTCCCGTTCAGCGCATAGAATACATCGGACTCGGGATACTGGCCAAGCGCATGATGGATTAAATTTTGCGCGAACTGCGGCTGCCCGGCCTGCATGGCCAGATGAACCATGTGATACAGGGCCCAGAAGTCATTTGGCTGGATCATCAGCGCCTGCTGGAAATGTTCGGCGGCGGGGCCGTCCCGGCCAGCGCCAAGCAGTGACTGGCCAAAGCCGGTATGCATCAGCACCAGGTCGTTGCGGACCACGGGATTCAGCGGGGCCAGTTCATAGGCCTTCCGGAGCATGGCGGCGCCCTCCTGCACCTTTCCCCCCGAACTGAGCATATTGGCGTGAAGAATGCACTGCAGCGCTTCGCGCTCGCGATCCACGGACGCGCGGGCTTCCTCGCTCAGGCTGGCCACCAGAGAGTCGGGCAGGGGCGTCAGGGTTTCCAGAAGGACCTGCATGTTGATGTCGGGCGTGTAATGCAGGGCGCTTCGCGGCGCGGAATACTCGACCACCGGCCGGTCGTCCGTGTTCAGGGACCCGGCCGCGGCGAAATCCTTCAGGTCGGTCATGTCCGCCACAAACATGCCGAGAATGCTTTCCAGCCGGTGCATGCCGATCTCGCGCAGAGAGGCCTGCACCTCCGGGATGGACAGCTTGGCCCGCACAGCTTCGGGCGCGTGCCGGATCTGGTCCTTGAACCCGAGAAGAATTGTGTCGTCGCCCGTATAGAAAAAAGTGCTCTCGGGAAAGACGCTGACAAACGAGCGGATGATCGTGCGGAAATCCTCCATCGAAAGCTCGTAGAGCGGCAGATACTGGCACATGATGCCGCCCGGGTTCAGCCGCGACTTCGCCACGGCAAAGTGATCCACTGTGTAGAGATTGTTGGCCCCGGAATGCACCGGCTCAAAGGGATCGGACGAAATCACATCGTACCGGGAGGTGGTGCAGAGCAGATAATTTCTTCCATCGTCAATAATGATGCGCGTCTTCGGGTGCTGGAGGATATTGTGGTTGTAGTCCGACCACTGATCCGCCGCCAGCACCGAGGCCGGTTCGATCTCCACAACATCGAGCGCGTCCACCGGATAGCATCCGAGCGCGCCGAAGCTCATGCCTGCGCCGAGCCCGATGTTCATCACCCGCTTGGGATCGGGATGAAACAGCATGGGCAGATGACCCATCATACGCTGAAGCATCACGCTTCGCGGCGAGGAATCGGCCTCCACCTTGCCGTCGCTGATGTAGAACAGCTCCTGCGCCTCGGTCTTCGTCACGGCAATCGTGGCCAGCAGGCCTTCCTCGAACAGGAGGATCTTCTGCGAGGCGAGGATTTTATCCAGCACGATCTCTCCGTCCTGCACATACTTCCACGGCGTGAAATAGGGGCCGGCAATCAGCAGTTTCGGGTCCAGCTTCGGAGGGAACGCGGAAAAGAGTCCGGCGAGGACAAGCGCGGGAATCCATACGGCTGCGCGGAGAAGATGCCTTTCGCGCATCAGGAACATCAGCGCCGCGCCGCAGGCCAGGGAAAGTCCGGCCAGAAGCATCAGCGATCCGGCAATCCCGAGAAAACGGAGCAGCACAAAGCCCGCCGCCAGCGAACCGAGAATGGAACCCATGGTGTTGCAGGCGTAGACCCGGCCCACGACGCCTGCGGATTCATGGCGTTCGCCGCGGGCCATGCGGGCCGCCAGCGGGAACATGAACCCGAACAGAAGCGTTGGGACCAGGAGGAAAAACAGCGTGATCATGAACTTGGCGGAGATCATGGCGGACCAGGAGAACCCGTGGCGCATCAGGTGCTTCAGCAGGAACAGCGGCTGCGCGTCGAAACGGGTCATGGACCAGAGGGTATAGCCCCCGATGCACAGCAGGCAGAGGCAGAACAGAAGCATGGGCCGGCGAGTACGGTCAATCAGTCGGCTGAAGACGAGCGATCCGGCGGCGAGTCCGAGCAGGAAAACGGAAAGCATGGCGCAGAAGGAATAGGTGGTGGATCCGAAAACCAGAACCAGTGTCCGGAACCAGACCACCTCGAGTGCGAGCGCAAGAAAACCCGACAGGGCCGTCGCCAGCAGACTGATCCGGGC
>JAKQHR010000037.1 GCA_029557905.1 Verrucomicrobiota bacterium | reverse complement strand
CTCGGACTGAGCTATGCCCTGCCCGAACCGCCGCCGGAAATCTGGAACGATCCCTCGCGCGGGCGCATCTCGCGGTATGCGTGGGGTCCGGACTATCACGATCACATTCAGCGCATGCTCAGGGATCTGGAGCAGTTCATTCAAAAGCTTGCCCCGGATTCACGAAACAAGATCTATGTGGACACCGGCCCGGTGCTGGAACGCGATTATGCGCTGATGGCGGGCCTCGGATTCACAGGACGCAATTCCATGCTGATCCATCCGGGACTGGGGTCCATGTTTTTCCTCGGGGAAATCATCACCACGCTTGCGCTGGAGCCCGGCGGGCTGCTGCAAATGGAAAATCCCTGCGGCAAATGCCGGCGGTGCATGGACCTCTGCCCCACCCGCGCGTTCCCCGAGCCGCACGTGCTGGACTGCCGCCAGTGCATCGCCTATCACACCATCGAGAGCAAGGAAGTCATCCCGCCGGAGATCGCGGAGAAAACGGGGAACTGGATATTCGGATGCGATGAATGCCAGACCGTCTGCCCGTGGACAAAAAAACATCAACCCCAAAACAGCCATCCGTTCCTGAAGTTTGATCCCGAAACCTGCTGCCCGCCGCTGCTCGAACTGGCGGAGATGAACGAGGAAGCATTCCGGGCGAAATTCGGCGGCACGCCGCTGGAGCGGCTGAAACTTCCGAGACTGCTGAGGAACACGGCCGTCGCGCTCAAAAACTGGGGCGCTCCCGAAGCCGTCCGCGCCCTCGAAAAACTGTCAAAACACCCTTCCGCGCTCGTTCAGAGCCAAATTATGCATATTTTTGGCTGAAAATCAATAAAAATCGAGCATTTTAGGCCGTTTTTGGCACTTTTTGGCCCTTTTTTCCCGTTTTCCGCGAAGTTTTTGCCCTCAGAGCATGTTTTTGCATTTTTTGGTGCTATTTTGTGTCATGATTTGATAGAAATCTCCAAAAGTGAGGTCACATGAAAAAAGCGGTTTCCGTTTGTCTTGTCCTGATGACTTTTATTTGTGCGCGCGCCGATGAGCCCTCCCTCGCGGTTAAGAAATATCTGGCTGATGAGCGCGTCATGGTTGCCGCGGACACCATGGCGCTTGTGGAGCCGAAGGCCTACGGGAAAGCGCCGAAGGCCGAGGCTGCGGACCTGCTCCGGTCGGATAACATGGATGTGCAGAAGGAGCTCCGGCAGGGTGTTGTCTTCATCAGGCCCGAACTGACGCAGAGCCCGGCGGCAAAGGATGTTGCCGTACAGCTCGGCGCACATTTCAGCCCGGTCCTGAAAGGCCGCGACCGGCGCTTCAGCATCATCCCGCTCGAGCGCGTGGTCTTTGCGCTGAAGCCCGGCGTTCCGACCGATGCCGTGGCCGACAGTCTGCCCTCCGCCCCGCGGCAGCTCGCAAACGGGACGTGGAGCGTTGAGCTGACCGGATCCGATGATCCCTGGGCCAGCCTGGAACTGGCGGCGGCGCTCACCGGCCTGCCCGAAGTGGAATGGGCAGTGCCCGACTGCCTGCGCGATGTGCAGCGCCACTATCTCCTCAACGACATCACCAATCTCTGGTATCTCCACAACACGAACGTCACGGTCAACACGAACTCCGCCGCACTGCCCGGAGCATGGGACACAACGCTAGGGAGCCCGGAAATCATCATCGCCGTGCTCGATGACGGCACAGACATCGCCCATCCGGACATTGCCCCGAATGTCTGGACCAACACGCTGGAAATTCCCGGGGACGGGATTGACAACGACGCCAACGGCTACACGGACGATATCAACGGCTGGGATTTTTATGCGGGAACCAATGTGGTGTCGCCCACGCACGCGGATGAAAACCACGGAACCGCCACGGCGGGCCTGGCGGCCTCGCGCGGGAACAACGCAATGGGCGTTTCCGGATCGTGCCCGCAGTGCACACTGCTTCCGGTGAAACTGTTCGGCGGAAACGACATGGTCACCGACTCGCAGTGGGCCGAAGCCATCAACTATGCCGCGGGCCGCGCCAGGGTCATCAGCATGTCGCTGGGCACGGCGGCGGAGCTTTCGGCCCAGCTCGTCAGCGCGCTGAACAACGCCTCCACGGGATGCCTGATTCTCGCCAGCTCGGCCAACGACGGCGATGTGGGCTGGTTTGAAACGGAATGTCCCCCCACGTCCTACAGCGGCGCGTTCTACGGCTGGCTGTACCATTCCACCGCCGTGGCCGGCACCGGCTCGCACACCTACCGCTGGTCTTACGAAAAGGATGAATCGGTCTCAGAACCCTACGACTGCGCATGGATAGACGCCGTCACGCTTCCCAACGGCACCACCTACGACTTTGAAAACGGGATCATACCGGCCGGCTGGACCACCGGAGGGAACGCAAACTGGTTCGTGTCTCCCGAATCCGCCGACTCCATGGTGGTCGGCGCGTATTCCCTGCGGTCGGGCTCCATCACGCACAACCAGAGCAGCTGGCTTCAGGCTGTGGCAAGCGGCGCAGGAACCGTCTCCTTCTATTACCAGGTGCTGGGCGAAATGAGCTGCTACAGCGACAACAGCGGCGTGGGGATCTGGGACGGGCTGGCGTTCAGCGTGGACAGTGTCGAAAAACTCTGGGATGCCAACCAGGAAGTGGAAAGCGACTGGGGCTGGAATCCGTGGCACGTCAATTTCCCGGCGGCGCTGACCTCGGTGGTGGCGGTCGGCGGGAGCACCATCGGCGGCTACCGCTCGACCTATTCCTGCTTCGGCACCAACATGGAAGTGACGGCGCCGACATCGGGAAGCACCTGGGAGGAGTATATCCGCACAACCGACCGCGTCGGGACGAACGGATACGACGACACCAGCTACACGGACTACTTCAGCGGCACATCGGCCTCCTGCCCGATCGCCGCGGGGATAGCGGGCCTGATCTGGAGCGGGAATCCGGAGCTGACGCCGCACGAGCTGCGGGAGATCATCCGCGGCAGCGCGCGCAAGATCGGCTATGTTCCCTATGTCTCCGGCTTCAACCAGCGCTACGGCTACGGACAGATAGACGCGGCCGCGGCCATGAAGCTGATGCTGTCCAACATGCCGCCGGATTTCACCGGCATTGAAAGCAGCGGGGGCCTGGTCCGGTTCCGGACGGTCGGCATTGAAACCGCGCGCACCTATCACATTCATTCCGCCACCGGGCTGGCGGCGAACGGGGCATGGAACTGGCAGGATCTGACGCCCGCGGGCGTGCCCGGCGCGCCGGTATTCGGCACCAACGTGACGCCGTGGGTGACGGGCAATGTCTCCCGCGTGTTCAGAATCCGAAAATAACGGACGCAGGCAATAGAGCTTGCCCTGCGGGCGCCGATTGGTTTAGTTTGCATCCCGTGACAACAAAGGAGCCGAGAAAAACATATCACTCCCGGTGGGAAATGCAGGGCTTTCCGTGGCAGGTTGAATGCTTCACGGTCCTGCTGATCCTGATCGGCATTTTTCTGCCGCTGATCCTTCCGGTGCACCGGCAGGTGGTGGCGGGATCCATGCCGTGGGCGGACAGCGCATCGCAAATCACCTTTGCGGTATTTGACCAGGGCTACGGCTATCTGTGGGCGCTGGTGCTCGTCGGCGCGTATTTTCTGCACTGGGTCACGGCTTATATTTCCCCGGATTTCGTTTCCACGCCGTTCGCCTACATGTTTTCGCCAACGATCTTCGGCGCGCTGACCTACGGACGGCTCCTGATGTGGTCGCGCAACTTCCCGTCCGAACTGAAGGTGGTGCGCGGCAGCATCGCGGAAGCCGTCATCTGGCTGGTTGCCATTCACCTCGTCACGCTGCTGCTGGCGCGGCTGCGCATGCACCTGCACCTGCGGAAGTTCCGGGATGTGGAATGGGACGTCGACCTGAAGCCCCGCCGGGAATGGCGCGCGGTGATCCAGCTCCTGCTGAAAGTGCACCCGCTGTATTTCTGGCCGATGCGCTACATGGCCTGCGGCGAGGGTATTCTGATCCGCGGCGTCAGCTACATCATGCCGGTTCCGTTTGCGGCGATTGAATCCGTATCCATGGCGCCCCGGGCCACCACCATCACCACCTCTTTCTTCCTGGCCACAAGCGTAACATCACTGCTGCGCATCCAGCTGTATGACCGGCTGGACGCGGTGTTCATCGGACCGCGGCATCCGAACCTGATGCAGCAGTACTGCGCGCAGATCCTCGCCGGGCGCCTGCCCATCTCCGAGCGTCACCTGATCCCGGAAGGGCCGTCCACCCCGTACGGCGAACCGGTGCAGGACGGCGAAGAATACAACCCCTATTACAACATCTGATCCATCCGGACGGAGGGCGGACATGCGCAAGACGAAAATCGTGGCGACCATCGGGCCGGCGTCGCGTCATCCGGCCATGCTCGAAAAGCTGATCGCGGCCGGCCTGAACACGGCGCGGCTCAATTTTTCGCACGGCACGCAGGCCGAACACGCGGAGGTGATCCGCGATATCCGCCGGATCTCGCAGGCAGCCGGCGTCCCGGTGGCGGTGCTGCAGGACCTGGCCGGACCCAAGATCCGCATCGGCCGCATCGCCGCAGGCGCCGCGCTGCTCCGGCAGGGCGAAGTCTTCGTTCTGACGAACCGCGCCGTGCCGGGCGATGAGCATGCGGTTTCCCACTCCTATCCCCTGCTCCCCGCGGAAGTGACAAAAGGCGACACCATTCTGCTGGCGGACGGATCCATTGAACTTGAAGTGGCGGAAACCACCTCGGATGACGTCGTGTGCCGCGTGGTCATCGGCGGGCCGCTGAGCTCGCACAAGGGACTGAACCTTCCGACAAGTTCCATCAGCGTGCCTGTGCTGACAGAAAAGGACAAGCTGGACCTGCGCTTCGGCCTGGAACAGGGAGTGGACTACATTGCGCTGTCGTTTGTGCGCAGCGCGGAAGAGATCCGGCAGGTGCGCAAGCTGATCCGGGAAAGCGGACACGACACGCCGCTGATCGCAAAAATCGAAAAGCACGAGGCCGTGAACAGCCTGGATGAGATTATCGGGGCGGTGGACGGACTGATGATCGCGCGCGGAGACCTAGGCGTGGAGATTCCGCTGCACCGGGTTCCGCTCATCCAGAAAACCATTATCCAGAAGGCCAACGCCGCCGGCAAACCGGTCATCACCGCCACGCAGATGATGCGGTCCATGGTGGACAGTCCCCGGCCCACGCGGGCCGAAGCGGCCGATGTGGCCAATGCCGTCCTGGACGGCACGGACGCGGTCATGCTCTCCGAGGAAAGCGCGGTCGGGCGCTATCCGCTGGAGACCCTGCGGTGCATGGGGCAGATCGCCGAGGATGTGGAGGCCAGCCTTCCCTATGACGCGTGGCTGCTGCGCCATCTTCGGGACGAGAAGTTCAGCCCGGAAGAGGCCGTGGCGCATGCTGCCTGCCGGCTGGCGCGCAGCATCCACGCGGCGGCCATTGCAACCTGCACCACATCCGGCAGCACGGCGCGGCTGGTCGCCAAATACCGGCCGTCGGCGCCGGTGCTCGCCCTGACGCCCAATGCCCGCACCTGTGCGCAGCTGGCGCTGGTCTGGGGCATCCGTCCGGCCATGATGCCCGTCGCGGAAAGCGCCGATGAACTTGCGGCTCTCGCCCGGGCGGCGGCGATGAAATCGGGTCTCGCGGAAAGCGGACAGCAGATCGTGGTTACGGCGGGCCTTCCGCTGAAACAGCCGGGCACCACCAACATGATCCGGGTGGTCACCCTTGAAGAGACGGCGGAGTAACACCCCCCGAAGCGGCTGCAAACCGCGACAACTCGGCGTTCACATGTTCCAGCCTGCCCATGCCGAGCAGTTTTTCGGCATGCTCGCGGGCGGGGCATGAATCCAGGTTCTGGATCGCACGCCGCACCATCGGCACGGAATACGGCGCGACGCTGAACGTGCGCAGGCCCGCACCCACGAAGAAGGGAATCAGGACCGGGTCCGCCGCGGCATCGCCGCAGAGCGACAGCGGCGTGCTCTCGCGGGCGGCCGCATCAGCAATCCGCCGGATCGCCCGCAGGATGGCGGGGTGACTGCACTGGTACATGTCGCGGATCAGGCGGTTGGTGCGGTCCACGGCCAGCATGTACTGCACCAGATCATTGGTGCCGATGGAGATGAAGTCGGCTTCGCGGGCCAGTTCCTCAATCACGCCCACCGCCGAAGGCAGTTCCACCATAACCCCCAGTTTCGGAGCGGCATTGTGCGCGATGCCTTCATGCCTGAGTGTTTCAAGACATTCCTTCACCACCCCGGCGGCCTGAAGATAGTCGTCCACCGATGACACCAGCGGAAACATAATTTTCAGTTCAAAGCCGTGCCCGGCCCGGAGCATGGCGCGGATCTGTTCGCTGAAGATTCCCTTGTGATGCAGCGAGAAGCGGATCGCGCGCAGCCCGAGAAACGGATTGGCCTCGGTCACATGCGGGAAATAGGACAGCATTTTGTCGCCGCCGATATCGAGCGTGCGGAAAAGGACATCGCGGCCCTGCATTTCGGAAAGAATTTTCCGGTAGATGCGGTACTGCTCCTCCTCCGGAGGAAAATCATTGCGCACGATGAAGGGAAACTCCGACCGGTAAAGCCCCACACCATCAGCCCCGAGCCGCAGCGAGGGCTGCAGTTCGCTGATCAGGTTGATATTGGCCATCACGCGGATTTCCACTCCGTCGGCGGTCCGCACCGGGCCGCCCGGCACCTCCTCTCCCGTCCGCATTTCCTGCTGGGCCGCCAGGAGTTCTCCATAGCGTTCCATGATTTCGGCGGAAGGGGAGATATAAAGGTTGCCCTGATTGGCATCAAGAATCACAGGGGTGTCTTCAGGCACCCGCTGAACAACCGCTTCGTCCAGCAGAAGCGTGGGCAGGCCCAGCGAACGGGCCAGAATGGCCACATGCGAGGTGGATCCGCTGCCGGACAGGATCAGTCCGCCGGCACCCTGCGCGGCAAAGCGCATGATGTCCGACGGAAGCAGATCGGTGGCCACGATGAGGTGATCTTCGTAGCCGTGGGTCTGGGCATCCGCGCCGCGCAGACTGGACAGCAGGCGGTGGCCCAGATCCTTCACATCCTGTGTTTTTTCACGCAGATGGGGGTTGGTGCTGCCCGAGAACAGGCGGACATACTTGTTGATGACCTCCACAATCGCCTTGTGCGGCGGCATGCCGGCCGTGATGAGCTGCCGCATGGCGCCGGAAAAGGCATCGTCCTTGAGAATCATCAGATGCGCGCTGAAGATCATGGAGGCCACATCGGAGGCCTTTTCCTCCAGTTCCCGCTGAAGCTTCTTGATCTCCTGCTCGGTCGTGGCAAGGGCGCGCTCAAAATCCTCGGGCCGGGAAGGCCAGTCGGCATCGGCATATCCGGCCAGCAGAGATTCATAGGGCTTGCGAGGAGTGAAGGTGCGGCCGCTTGCGATGCCCGGAACGGCGACTTCGCCCTGAATAACGGGCGCCACGGGGCGGGCGGCCGAAGCCGGGGCGCGGAGAATCTCCTCGCGACCCATATTCATGAAGAGCCGGGCGTTGTCCATGGTTCCGGCCAGCTGGGCAGCAATGGCTTTCAGGGCACGCGCGTCATTGGGCGTGAAGTAATCCGCCTGAGGATCCTGTACCACGAGCACTCCCACGCGTTCCGTGCCCAGCATGATGGGCACCGCAAGAAAGGCTTCGTAGCGCTCCTCCCCGGATCCCGGAACCGGCTTGTAATAGGAGCTTTCGCGCGCGCGGGCCACGCGCAGCGTGCGCATCTCCCGGAACGCCGTGCCGACAATGCCCTCGCCCGGCCGCAGTTCGATTTTCCCGACCATGGCGGACTCCAGACCCTGATTCGCCCGCAGAACAAGGCGCTGGCGCTGCTCATCGTAAAGGTAGATTGAACAGACGGCCGCGCGCATGTGATAGGCAATCACGCTGACCGAAGTCTGCAGGAACTCGCGAATGCTTCCGCTCCGTTCAAACAGACTGGCCAGCTCGGCAATACTGCAGATTTCCTCGATATTCTGATAAGCCATAACACCAGACCCCAAAAACAACCGGCGGGAAAGTACTCCCCGAACCTGCGGCACGCAAGCAGTCTTTTCACATAATTCAGTCCACATGGCCCGCTTTATGCTCTGATATCCGAAGGAGATGGCACCATGGCCGCAAACGGGGAAAAAGCGCATATAATGGTGGCAGAGGACGATCCGAGGACTCGTCTGTGCCTGTGCAATATCCTGCGCGAGGAGGGCTACCGGGTGACGCCCTCCGAAAACGGCTATCTGGCGCTTCAGCAGATCAATGCCCTGCATCTTTATGACGGCGGGGTGGATTTTCTCATTCTTGACATTCATATGCCGGGGCTGACCGGCCTGGAAGTGACGGAACGCCTGGCGGAGCGCAGGAGTAAAATCCCGGTGATCGTCATCACCGGAGACAGTGACCCGCATCTGGCGGAGGGTCTGAAGCAGGCGGGTTGCCGGCATATTTTCATCAAGCCGTTCGATCTCCATCAGCTGCTGCAAACGCTGAAAGAAGAGAAAACGCCGAATCCGGATCAAAAGCCTGTAGGGTGAAATTTCCTCCGCAGGCGTTCAGCAAACTCCCGCGAGCGGGGAAAACGGCGGTACAGGACACATTTCATTTTACGGAAGAAGCGGATATATGGAGACAGCAGGAATGCGCCCACGGCCAGGAAAAGGATGCCCTGCAGCACGGGGAGAAAAAGCCCGGCCACACCAAGCAGCAGGAAAATCCATCCGCTTATGATACGGGCGGCGCGCTTTATTCTGGTCTTCATGGGTCCATCATCCCTTGTGCAGTATAACGCATCGGCCGGGGGCGGTCCAGCTGCAGAGGATATTGCATTTCCAGAAATTATGATATGGTCTTCAAAGGAGATACCGCCATGAGCGCAAGAAAACAGGAATCCGCAGACACCTCACATCACTACACCGCGAAACTCTGGAGGCAGACACTGGCCGCCCTGAGAGGTCGCGAGCGGCTCGCGGTGATCCGCAGCGAACGCCTGACCCAGCGGATCGCCGGAATCATCAGCGCTCCTGACGGGGATCCGGCAGGCAAGGCGCGCGCGATCGAGCTCGGCATGGCCTACCTTGAGATGGATGATGCCGCGAAACTCCAGTTTTTCCGGACCCTTGCCAAAGAGTTCGACGCGGATCCCGCGGCCGTGGAGGCGGCCGGACGCCGGCTGACCGCCGCGACCGAACCCGAAGAGCGGGTGGCCGCCGAACTGGAACTGCGCCAGGCGCTTTTGCCGCCGCGCGTGGAGCTTTTCCGGCAGCTCAATCTGCTCCCGGACGGCTTTCGTTTCCTCATCAACATGCGCGCCGACCTGCTGCCGCACACGCGCGGGGATGCCTCCCTGCGCAAACTGGACGAAGATCTCAAGACGCTTCTGGCCTCATGGTTTGACGTGGGCCTGCTGAACCTGGTGGAGATCACGTGGGACTCGCCGGCCTCGCTTCTGGAAAAGCTCATGGAGTACGAGGCGGTTCATGAGATTCGGTCCTGGGACGACATGAAGCACCGGCTCTATTCGGACCGGCGCTGCTTCGGCTTCTTCCACAGCAAGCTCCCGAACACGCCTTTGATCTTCGTGGAGGTCGCACTGGTCAACGGCATGGCCGGCAACATCCAGAAACTGCTGGATCCAAGCGCGCTCCCGCTGCGCCCGGAAGATGCCGACACCGCCATTTTCTATTCCATATCCAACACCCAGAAAGGGCTCTCCGGCATCCGGCTCGGGAATTTCCTGATCAAGACTGTCGTGGAGAAACTGGGCGGGGAGCTGAACAGCCTGAAGAACTTTGCAACCCTTTCACCGGCGCCCGGATTCATGAACTGGCTGGCCGATCCCGCGCAAAGCCAAACTCTGACCGGCATCCTCAGCGAAAAGGAATGCACCTCGCTGATGGACCTCGCCAACAACAACCGCGCGCACGAAGGGCTCCTCGCGCTGCTCCGCACACGCTGGCACGAGGACCGCAAACTGGCGCGCGCGCTGAAAGAGCCGCTGATGAAGCTATGCGCCGAGTACATCATCCGGACCAAGCGAAACGGACACGCGCTTGATCCGGTCACTCACTTTCACATGACCAACGGCGCGCGCCTGGAGCGCATCAACTGGCTGGCGGACACCTCGCCGAACGGCATGAGGCAGTCGGCGGGAATCATGCTGAACTACAAATACGACCCGGCCAGCATCGCGGCCAATCACGCAAAATATGCCACGCGCGGATACATCGGCACGTCGCGCGAGGCGCGGCAGTGGCTGGCCTGAAGCGCGCCTCGCCGAACCGTCTTGGCGGATTGGCGGAAGCCGGCGATCAAAGCAGACATGGAGGAAGCGGCGGATTAAGGCAGTTGAACCCGCAGGCGATAAAACAGACCCGCCGGGGGATCGTTTGTATCTAACATCGTATCTGCCCCGCCGGCGCCGACCCGGGGTCCGGCGCCGGGGACATTGGTCCAGCCCCCTCCCGCAAGATCGCTGCAGCCGCAGAGGGTATACAGCCGGTTCACGGATCCGGTGAAGGAAACAGCCGCCTGAGAAAATGCGGATATGCCAAAAATGCGGAATACAGAAGCGCTGTTTGTCGGATTTGTGTCGGCGACATATTCGCGCCAGGCCAGCGCTTCATCACTGTCGGTATCGGTCATTTCTGCAGTGTCAAATGACAAACCACCGGCCGTGAGCGCGTGCATGTCCAGCCACCAGTGCGGCGTGCCCATGGCCGCCAGCCCCTGCGGGAACGAATACGCCCCCATGTCGGCCCGTGTACTGTCGGAATCGAGCGCGGATGCTGGATCGCCTGAATCTATGCAGGGCGATTTGGTCTGGTTGGTCACCGGATATCCCGTCCAGTTCAGCTTGAAATCGCCCGCGGGGGCGTTTCGGAAAAGAGGATTGTTTGTGATGCAGCCCGTGCCGAACCAGGGCTCGCCTGATGAGCTCTCAACTGCAGAGTAGGTCAGGCTCAAGGTCCCGGGCCCGCTGCCATACGAATATCCGAACGCATTGGGCATGCTGTCCCAGAAAATGTTGTTGCGAAGATCGCTCTGGGCCGCGGCCTGGTCCAGATACACGTACAGGCTTCCGCCGTCGCTCACGGCTGCATTGTTGTAAAATGTGTTGTTGCGCGCATCCACCGAACCGGTTCCCGACGCCATGTTCATCGCTCCGCCGCTGTTGCCGGAACTGTTCGAATCAAATACATTGCGCTCAACATCCATGCTGCCTGAATCCGTGGCAAGGAAAAGACCGCCGCCGTTGTTTGTCGCCTGATTCAATGTGAATACATTGTTTGAAATCTGCGCGCTGCCGCTGAAATGGCTGATCCAGATTCCGCCGCCGTCCTCTCCGGTGCGGTTGCCGGCATGAAGGTTTCCTGAATAACTCAAGGTTCCCTCATCAATATAAACCAGAGCACCGCCGCCGCTGCCGATCACCGAGCGGTTACCCGTGAACACATTCTGCAGCACCGTCACATCGGCCGACTGATTGAATCGCAGAATGCATCCGCCGCCGCCCAGACCCGCCGTGTTGCCGGTGAACTCGTTGGCCTCCAGCCACAGGGTTGATCCGCTGCCCGACTGGTAGGTCATCAGCCCGCCGCCGTCGGGATTGCTTCCGCCGGAAGCACTGTTTCCGATAAAAACATTGCTGCTGATGACCGCGTGGCTGGCGCCTTCTGCCTCTGAATATACCATCAGACCGCCCGCATCACCGTAATACTCGCTCCCGCCCGAATTATGCACTGTGTTGCTGATAAATGAGCAACCGCTCACCACAACAGTTCCTGAAGAAGTTCCTATCGCCAAACCGCCCACATTCGCCGAGGATGCGTTGTTCATGAAACTGCAGGACACCACCGCCACCAGGCCTGTAATGGTATTCAGCATGACCCCGCCGCCCACGCTGACAGCGGCTGTCGCGGCACAGCCGCTGACCAGACAATCCTCAAGCCGGATGCCCGCGCCCTCCGTCGAAATCTGCAGGCCGCCGCCGTTCCCAGTCATTGTGCCGTTTTGAAAGGTGATGCCCGCGATGGAGATCAGCGCTCCGGGTTCGGTGGTCGTCATCGAAAGGATCTGCCTGGTGCCGCCGCCGTCCAGAATGGTGGAACCCGCGCCAGCACCGGAAATTGACATGGTACGGTTTTCCGCCGAGTTAAAGTTCAGCGTCGCCGTCAGGGCATATGTTTCAGCCGCTGCCTGTATAAAATCATCCTCACCGTTTGCGGCAGCCGAATCCAATGCCGTCTGGAACTCCAAAGGCGTCGAAACATTGAACGTCGCAGCCGATGCGGTTAAGCAGAGCAGCGCCATGGTAAAAGTTCCAATGATTGGACTCGAGCCCGGCGAGAGGGGCTTTCCGAATGGGAAGCAATGCCTGAAAGGCATGGCAACTTTTCCTGCAAAAAGTTCCAATGATTGGAAGTTTTTCAGCGCATTTTTCCAATCATTGGAAGTTTTCATGGATGTCTCACGTTTTGAAATCACTGATAGACCCAGATGCGCAGACGTATTTCTTCCGCACGGGAATCACTTGTGGCTCTGTACACAACCACATTGGTGGTTGTCAGACTTCGCCATGTTGCGCCCACGTCCCTGTCTGCAAAATCGGTCCAGACCCCCGATCCCTGATTGTGGCCATACGCCGTAGATGTATTAAATTGAAGGTCTACAACATAGTTATCCGGGTCGCCGCCCAGATTATGGACAAGGTTTGTTGTATCGCCCATTCCGATTACCCTCCACCCACTGTCGTAATTCGGACGCGGATAGGTTCCGTAAACTCCGCCCTGGAAACGCACATTCAATGTGTCGGGACCAGCGCTGGCGAAATCCGTCATCTGGCTGTCGGTCAGAACAAAAGCACCGGGATGCTGCGCCACAGCATGCGTGCCCGCCGCGAACGCACTGCTGGCGTTGGTGGCGACTTTGCATTCATATCCGCCGGGAATAGTGGCGCACTGTGCACTGCTGTCAATGCTGTTATTGGCGCCGCCTCCGATCGCACTTGCGTTGGAATTCGTATTGATAATATTGCTATCTCCTCCCGCAATGACCGAATAATTTGCATTCCGCCGGAGATTATTTCCAATCCCACCCGCAATGACCGATCCTCTTGCCAGGGTTTCGATCAGATTATTCGCCCCGCCGCCTATTGCGGAATAAAAGGCCTCATCAGCTATTTCATTGTTCTCGCCGCCCGCCAGCACCGCATGATGTGAAGACATCCCAACATCGTTATCCTCACCGCCGGCCACAACGCTGTATTCCGCCATTTCCGACACATCATTATCACGACCGCCGCTAATAACGGCATAATAGCAGTTATCTCTTAAATCATTCATCTGTCCGCCGGCAACAACTGCATAGCCGCAATTAGTGCCGGTTGTATTAAAGTTGCCGCCGCCAATGAACATAAAAGGTGAAGCATTTCCAATCGAATGAGAACCTCCGCCCGAAATCACACCATACTCGCTGCCGCTTCCTATTTGATTAACATTGCCGCCGCCAATCACGCTGTAGTAGCTTCGAGAACCTATGCTATTGCCACTTCCTCCGCCAATCGCCGATAATTCAGCCGCATATGCAATGTAATTATTGACTCCTCCGGCAATTGAAGCAGAACCGGCCTCTGCTCTGATATAATTATTGTATCCTCCGGCAATCACACTGTTTGGACTGTTCGTACCTATCGCGTTGTTATGTCCGCCGCTGATCTGAGCGAAACTGGAGCGATTGCTGATCGTATTTCCCGAGCCGCCCCCAATGCTTGCGTTGGTTGCCGAGGAATAGATAGTGTTTTGCAAACCCCCGGCAATAGTCGCATTTCTTGCTTCGCGGTTAATCTGGTTGCAGTATCCTCCGGCAATTGTGGCCGACTGCGCGTTGGTGTCTATTGTGTTTTGATAACCGCCGCCAATTGACGCATACCAGGCATTGTTCCGGATCCGGTTCAACCCGCCGCCTGCTATAGTTGTCCAGCTTGCCGAGTCTTCAGCGCGGTTGTCATTTCCGCCCGAGACTGTGGTGTAGTTTGCCAGATTGCCGACCCGGTTGGCATAGCCGCCCCCGATGGCGGAATAATCGGCGAGATTAGTGATGATGTTATCCCGGCCGCCGGAAACCACGCTGTGATCGGCACGCGCCATGGAACCGCGACCTATGGCGATCGAGTCGGAACCGGACGCAGCCGGAGCGGGGCTGAACGTCCCGTTTTCATCATAACTCGCGAGAGAAACCCCGGTGTCGTCACCATCCTGGAGACCTGATGGCATACTGGCCCAATCTATCTTGTTGCTGGAAACCGAACCGGAAGCCAGTTGCACAGAACCAACTCCCCCGTTGGATACGGCAATCGTACTGCCGACAATCACAAGTCCCGTGCCCGCTGTATAGGCCATGCCGTCGTCGCCGTCCTGAAGGCCGGCAGGCATGGCCGCCCAGTTGATGTGATTACTGCGTACAACACCTGCCGCAATATCCAGGTTCCCAACTCCGCCATCTTCAATTACGGAACTTGAAACACTCCCGAAGGCAAGATTCACGTTCGATATGGCCCACGTTCCGATCTTGTCGCTGGTTACCGCTCCGGCGGCGATCTGGGCGTTGGAAACAGCTCCAACCTGAATATTTACACTGCGCACTTGTCCGGATGCAATGTGCCACGACTGAATCTGATCCGGCGCGATCATGTCCATCGTCACGGCATTGGCCGGCATTTTTGCGGCATAACGCGCAAAAGCGGATGACATCAGCTGCTCGCGGGGGGAAAGCACATTGGTTCCCACTATCACCTCAACCCACACCTGTGTCTGGTTCAACGCATTGTCCAGACTGCCAAAAGACACATCATCGCCAATGTAGGTTGAATACAATCCATCGACGACATGAACTGTTGATGAATCTGTGCATCCGGGCCATCCTGAACCGCTGCCGGTCGGCGCATCCCACAGGTGAATGGTTATTTCCACATCGCCATTCACCAAATTGGTTCCGTCTATCAAGCGCCCCTGATAATTCAGCAGATCGGGCATGGTGATCTGCGCGAAGGCAGATGAGGTGATCAATGCGAAAAATACAAACAGCGCGATTCTCAGCGTCTTCATGCTATTCTCCTCCTACGGGACGCTCCCCGGCCCGATGCCGGCGAGTATAAAAGTTGAACGCAGCTGGATACAATCAGGAAATACAAAATAGTTGGCTTCGCCCGACCTGATTCACCCGCGACGCAATCCGACTGCTGGAGGATGGGTTAATTCCATGTCCAATATTATCAATCGCTGTGTAGTTTAGAATGTTGCAGGAATGGGAAATATCTATTCCGTCATCAAGATTTTCAAATACCAGGCAATTCTGCACAGTACAACCATATCCAGTCATAATGCCCCGAGTCCGATTGTGGGAAGCTATGCAATTCCACACGCTTCTTCTATTTGCGATGTAGATATCGGCTTCATCGTTATGAGTTGAGGTACACTCATAAACCGCGCCATTCTCGCCAGTTCCTATGCCGGATACTTTGCTGACCGCCTGCAGCTCATATTACACAGAACCCCGTGCTGAAAAGATGCAAACCGGCGTCCCGGTGAAATTTTATAGACCCTTCCTCTATAACGGGCGTGCACAGCCATTTGTTAGAGATCAAAATTCGCCCAGGGATGGGTTGCGCTTCCTGTGGTGTCCAGCTCACCCGCCGCTGTGACGACGGGGCCGTATGTGTCGGCAGAACTGATGCTGAAATCGGTAGTATGGGATCCAGATTGGTTGCGTACAATCAGGTTGTCACTGCAACTCGCCTCGTCTGTATAAATTCCATAATCGCCACCCCAGCCATAAATAGTATTGCCATCGATCCGATTAGCCGTGCTGCTTGTCAGATAAATACCGGAACCGGCATTGCGGGAGAACGTGTTGTTGACAATGCGGCTGCCAGAACATCTGGCGAGTTCAAGACCGGCGAGATTGTTATCGAAATTACAGGAGTCAATAACCAGTCCATGGCAGGCTCCGGTAGCCGTTCCGGAAACAGCGGCGCCGTTGTTCCCGCTGAATACGCAGTCCAGCATGGAGATTCCTTCAAAGTAGGCAGAAGATAGGTGTCCGACGAAGAGAATGCCGGACGCGGCGTTGTAAGAGAATGTGCAGTTTTTTATAAGTATCCCCGTGAAGTCACCGGCAGTGCTGTAAAACTTCAACCCGCTGGCGCCGTTTTGGGTTACCGTGCTGTTTTCAATAACATTTCCGCGGAGATTTTCATTAAAGGTGTCAAAAACAATGCCTTCGCTTAAGTTTGTTGATATTCGGCAGTTGCGGATAATGTTTCCTGATCCATCGATTACCACCCCGTCATCAAGATTTCCATTAATCTGACAACTTTCAATAAGAGCAGCGTTACGAATGGTAATACCTTCGTTGTTATCGGTCACATGCATGTTTTTAATACTCGCTCCTCGTCCGAAAGCGCCTATCCCCAAACCGCCTTGCCAGTTGCGAACAACACCATTCATAATCGTGCCGTTTCCGTAGCCGCAGTATATTCCCATGCCACTGCCTACACCCGGGCCTATGAGTTCATGGCCAGCCAGATCAAGAGTAACATTATCAGAACGGATAGAGACTCCGTTCGTTCCGACTGTGCTGCAGGTCAGGGAACCCGCCAGAACGGCTGTGCACGGCCAGTCCAGTGTTTCCGGAATTTCGCACAGAAGGATGTTGAGCTGATTACCGTCGGCGAAGTCATAGTTAACCGCGTTCCCTTTGACGATATTGCCTGCAACATATGTTCCGCTGACTGTGATACGCAGGCCGGTTCCGTTGTTCAGGCTGGTGTTGTCCGTCATATGTCCCCCGCCCTGAAGCTCAATACCGGAGCTGCTGTTTTGAGAGGCTTTGCAGTTTCTGACCACATTGCTTTTCCACCCGTAAATCCCATGCCATCCGTTGCTCACGGCCACGCAGTTTTCCACGCGTCCGTTGTGCCGAACGATGATTCCGGCGCTGCTGTTGTTTGCCGCAATACAGTCCACAGCACTGGAATTGTCCGACAGCATGATTCCTCCGCCATTATTGAACGCACGGACTCCGGAGACGGCCACGTATTCTCCTGCGCAATCGACGCCGTAGAAGGTTGATCCCCAGTCGCGCACCGTGCCGTTGAAGATACGAAGATTGTCGGCCCCGGAATCCCCCATAATGCCCGTATCTCCGCTTCCGCTGTCTCCATAAAGAGTGAACCCGTTCAGGTCCAGCGTGACATCGGGAGCAGAAATCAAAATCCCGCTCTCTCCTGCGATCCCGGTCAGGTCACCCGTCAGATAGTAGGACGCTCCAGCCACCTCGCAGGTGTACGGGATCTGGGAGATCGGAATGCGGGCCTCCACCTGGTCCAGGGTTTTCATCGTCGCCTCCGGAGCGCCGGACGGGGCCAGCGGCCCCTGCGCCTGTGCGAAAGTAATGGTAAGTGCGAAACAAACAAACAGGACGACTTGAATTGCCTTCATGCCACTCTCCTCCTTCGGGACGCTCCCCGGCCCGATGCCGGCGAGTTTAAAATTAGAAAGCGGCCGGATGCAATCC
>JAKQHR010000028.1 GCA_029557905.1 Verrucomicrobiota bacterium | reverse complement strand
GGCGACGAGTGATCCTTCCGGCCTGACCATCGAGTTCACCTACAACGGCAATGCATGGGCACCGACCAACACAGGCAGTTATGCGGTGACCGGTACAGTAAATGACGCCAACTGGCAAGGCACCGCGGATGGAACGCTGGTCGTGTCGAAGGGCGCTGCGAACGTGTACCTGCTGGATCTGACCCAGACCTACGACGGCACGGCCAAGAGCGCATCGGCCACGACGATGCCCGCCGGACTCACCGTCGAGTTTACCTACAACGGCTCATCCACTTCGCCGAGCGAGGCCGGGAGTTATGCCGTGACCGGAACGGTCAACGACGCGAATTGGCAAGGAGAGGAAACCGGTACGCTCACGATCGGCAAGGCCGGCCAGACAATTACCTTCTCTCCTGTCGCGCCGCAGAAAGCGTCTGCCATCGTCGGCCTTGCCGCCACGGGCGGCGGATCGGGCAATCCGGTGACGTTTGCCGCTGGAGCGCCCGGCGTCATAACGGACGGTACGAACCTGTCCTACACAGGCGTCGGCGATGTGATCGTAGTCGCCTCGCAGGCGGGTAATGCCGATTACGAAGCCGCGCCGGATGTGACGAATGTGGTGAAGGTCTTCAGCGTCACGCCGGATGTCGGTCCGTTCGCGGGCGGGCATAACGCAACGATTTCCAATGGCTACTTCGGGACAATCACCAACGTGCTCGTCGGCGGCGTTGCGGCGGCGATCCAATCCTCCGGCGCGAACTGGGTGACGCTGACGGTGCCGGCGGTCGGTTCGCATGGCATCAAGGATATCGTCATCCAGACCTCGGACAACGGCGAGACAACGCTGCCGGATGCCTATACCGTGGCTGTGCGGGCGGAGGACCTGCCCCTGGGTTCCCTGGTATATGACGATGACTGGACCTGGAGCGGTTTGCCGCTGAAATGGAGAGTGGTGGACACCAACTACGGCGGCACAGCGGGCCTGGTGACGCTGCAGGCGACCAGCAGCCTAGGCGGTCGCGCTTATCATGAAGGAGCCTGGGCCAATCAGTGGGGGTCGTGCACGTTGCGGACCTGGCTGAACAGCACGAATTTCCACGGCGGGTTCTCCCCCGCGTTCTCCGGCGCAGTAGTGTGCACACGAGTGCCCTGGACCACGTATAATTCTGCAGGCGCATTTGTTTCCGGCATAACCACGGACCAGGTTTTCATTGCCTCCCGTACCGAACTGGGCGGAGATGTGTGGGCCAGCGAAGGCGAGGTGCTGGACTGGTTCTCCGATCCGGGCACGGCCGCCGCGCGCCGTTCCGACCTGTCGCCTTCGCCCATGAACTACTGGACCCGGTCGGGCATGCGCGCCATGTGGGGCGTAACGTATTACGATTTGGCAGCCTATTACGCTGCTGTGCCTGGAGGGGCAATCGCTTACGGACCTTGGACCGGTGATGCGCTGGGGGTGGTCCCGATGGTCAACATCGGAGGCCCCGTCGAGTTCGCAGTTCAGCCGGACGGGACCTACCGGCTGTATGAAGGGCCGCTGCCCCAGAGCATCACGTTCCCGAATCCGGGCCCGCAGTTCACTACGAATGTTGTTGCCTTGTCGGCCACGGCCTCCAGTGGACAGGACGTGATCTATTCTGTGCTCAGCGGGCCGGCCTCAGTGGCCGGTGGCATCCTGACGTTTACCGGCACAGGTGATGTGACGGTGATTGCATCACATCCGGGCAATGCCTACTGGAACCCGGCCCCGAACCTGACCAACGCATTCACGGTCACCAAGGCGACGGCCTCTCTGGCGCTGACCAATTTGAACCAGATCTACAGCGGTTCCGCCCGCGAGGCCGGGTATGAAACAGTTCCCGCCGGACTGACCGTGCTGCTGACTTATGATGGGAACCTGTGGGCGCCCACCAACGCGGGAAGTTACGCGGTGGCGGGCGTGGTGGACGATGTCATGTGGCAGGGATCCCAGACAGGAACACTGACGGTGGCGAAGGCGGATCAGACGATAGCGTTCCCGCCGATTGCCGATCAGCTGACCACGAATGAAGTGGGACTGGCTGCAACCGCGGCGAGCGGATTTGACGTGACGTTCTTCGCCGGCGCACCTCCAGCGGTCATAATGGGCGGAACCAACCTGAGTTTTACGGGCACCGGGATGGTCAGCGTTGTGGCGTCGCAGGCAGGCGATGCAAACTGGAATCCGGCGCCGGATGTGACCAATACCTTCACGGTGACGAAGGCGGCAGCATCGCTGACCCTGACGAACCTGAATCAGGCCTGCGACGGGACGGCGCGAACGGCTGGTTATGCCGTCGTTCCCTCTGGTCTGACGGTCCTGCTGACCTATAATGGAAACGTGTGGGCGCCCACCAATGTGGGCAGCTATGCGGTGACGGGTGTGGTGGACGATGTCATGTGGCAGGGTCTGGCAACCGGCACGCTGGTTGTGGTGAAGGGAGATCAGATCATTACAAACTTCCTTCCGGCAGACGGCGCCGTGTTTGTCCTGGGAACCGCGACAAGCGTGTCGGCCCAGGCATCGAGCGGACTTGCGGTCGGCTTCAACAATCTGACCCCCGAGATTGCCAGTCTGACGGGAACGGCCATCGCATTCACGAATCCCGGTGCGGCGAGGGTGCAGGCGTTTCAGCCGGGAGATGCGAACTGGAATGCGGCGGTCCCGGTCGTGCATGAGTGGCGCGTGGGCGGGCTCATTACCAACATCATGCCGGGGGCGGCCAATGTCGGCGGCGGGATCGAAGTTCTGATTCAGGGGCTTTGGCTTGGAGACGGGAGCAATATCACGACGGTGGAGCTGGCCGGTGTGGCGGCTGACATCGTGACGCAGGGCGTTCACGAAGTGACCGTGACGGCGGGCGCTGCTCCCGCGGCGGTGACGGGTGATGTATTTGTGGTTTCTGGCACGGGCGGGGAGATGTGGATGAGCAACGCATTCGAGTATCTCTGGTTCGATGCGCCGGTGCAGCTTGACCCCGTGGATATTACAGCTTCAAATCTTGTGGCGCGCTGGCTGCTGGCCGCGGGCGCGGACAAGCACATTCTGGAAGTGGGGCTCGACACCAACTTCACCGCCCATCTGCCGGGCTATGAAGCGGTGGATGTTGCGCTGGCCCAGCAGTATCTCGTGGCCGGCCTGACGGAGGGCACATGGTATGCCATGCGTCTTTTTGCGTGGAATACAAACGGATACAGCCCGCCTTCGCGCACGGTCCGGGTGCCGGCGGGAACCAACCTGCCGTATGTGACGCATCCTCCGATGGGCGGCCCCGTGACGGAGGACGCCGTCATGCAGTTCACCCTGGCCTGCATGTTCCATGGATCGGGGCTGATCTATACTGCAGAATCGAGCGACACCAACATTGTCGGTGTATCCATCGCCGGCGGCGTGCTTGAAATCGATCCTCGCAATCCGGGAACCGCGACCATCACCGTAACGGCCACAGACCCGGCCACCGGATACAGCGCAAGCTACTCCTTTGTCATTGAGGTGGTGGGGACAGTGCCGTTCAGTTCAGCCTTCCAGGACCGTGAGATTTGGAATCCCCGCTTCACGCAGCGGCTCTGGGTGACCAATGACCTGGCAATTGATGCGATAGGCATCCGTGTGCTGTTTGCCGGCCTGCTGCCCGGTATTATAGTCGAGAACCAGACGGGGATATCGGTGGACGGTCGGCCGATGATCGAGATGGAAGCTCCGTTCCCGCCGGACGGGACAATGGAACTGGACATCATCTATATCTGCACGGGGGCGGAAACAGTCAGCGATTATCCTCCTGTGGTTGAAGTGCAGTACATTCTTCCGGGGTGGCGTCCGCCGCTGCCGGGGGAGGGCGTTCCCGTCGGCGTGAAGCTGGTCTTCGATGCGGAGCGTGTGCTGCTGGAGTTCGATACAACGGTGGGGATGCTGTATGCGATTGAATACATGAACAACTTCCCGGCCGGAACCTGGAGAGAGGTTTCGCTGCGGCTGAGGGCGACGGCGAACCGGACGCAGTGGATCGATGCAGGCCCGCCGGCCACCCTGCCGTTTGAGGGGCTGCGTGTTTACCGGATCAAGGCTGTGGCGGAATAAAGGAGAAGTCCCGTGAGAAAACTGTTATTGACCCTTTGGATGTGCAGTGCGGCCGTCTGTTTTGGCCGGTGGTATTTCGAGGCGGGCCCGTGGATGCGAAGTGACATGGAAATGAAAGTGAATGACGGCTCGCGCGCGGCTGAACAGGGGGTGCGCGCCGCTGTTCCCGGCACGCGCGGCGGAAGGGCCTCCATCCCGGCCCCCGCTGCGGAGGATGACGGCACGGCGCAGGTGTTGAGGCAGTTTGACAACGGTTATGTTGGTCCGTCCGCATGGGCCTGGGCTCAAACGCTGGGCATCAGCCAGTATTTCGGCTACGACAGCGCAAGCCAGTACGATGCGGCAGCCAGCACGCTTGCGTTCACGCGCAGCGCATCCGCTTCAGACACGCAGCGTCGCACGGTGACACAGGTTTCTTCCGGAAGCGCCGGCTGGACTGGAAGCCGGGATCTGGATGCGTCCGGATTTCTGATCACGCTGGGCAGGATGCTCATGTCGGAATCCCGGTTTGACGCGGGCCTTCAGGTTCAACTCGGCTGGCTGGACGGAATCGAGGCGTCTTTTCACAACCGGACGGCCTGGGAGCAGCAGGTGAAATGGACGACCTATGAGTCGCAGGTGTCGCGGGCGCAGTCCTATAATTATGTTTATGACACGCTGGGCGCCCCGGTTCCGGCTGCGCCCTACAGCATGACGGATCCTGGTGGAGTCGGCCCGATGATTGCGGACCGGCCCAGCGCCATTGTGCCGGGGGCCGGCTCAGAGGAGTCGTTCAGTGAGCGTGCAGTCCGGCGGCAGACGGCCATGGCCCGCAGCCGGGTGGACATGGATGCGGAGATCGATGCCCTGGTGCTTGTTTTCGGGCCGCGCATGATCTTTCGGCCGGCAGACCGCCTGCTTTTTCTGGTGCAGTGCGGCGCAACGCTGAATCTGCTGGATGCGTCATTTTCGCGCACCGAAACCTTTGCATGGGAGGACGGCCGGGTCATCCAGAGCTGGTCGGATCGTCGTGACCGTCAGCAATGGCTTTGGGGCGCAGGCGTGTCCGCCGGAATCCAGTATGATGTGAACGAAAGCCTCTACCTTTTTGTGTCCGCGGGATACGACTGGGTTGAGAGTCACGAATTCAAATTCGGCTCTTCGCGCATAGAGGTGGATCTCAGCGGAGTCCAGGCCTCTGCCGGAGTGGGAATAAGATTCTAAGGGCAGACGGACAAAAAACATCCCGCCGTTTCGGGCGGGATGTTCTTTTTTTGGGGAAGCAGAGAAGCTGATTTATTCCGCGCGCACCAGTGTTCCAGTGGCGGGATTCTTTTCTCCGCTCACGATATCGCAGTAGGAAATCTTTTCGTTCACCTTGGCCACGCGGATTTTCCCTATGACCTTTCCGTCTTCCTGTCCGAGGATGGCGCCGGTGTCGGGATCAATCAGGGTTTCTCCTTCTTCGCTCATGACCAGTTCCTGTCCGGTTTCAACCCCGAATTCACTGCCGCGATTGATGATGACCTGGCTGCCGCTCACTTTAATCACGGAGCCCTCGAACGGGAATTCTTCCATGGCCGTCGCAAAGAATTTTGCGGCCTGGTTGATGCAGTCCTGCGCGGCCTGCCCGATCGGGGTTTTTTTGAATCCGCCGAGGTCAACGCCCACGCCGCCTTTGTAGACGCCAAGATCAAGGCCCGTGCCGCCGGCTTTGCCCGTGATGCTTTTCTTCGCGACGATTTCGCTGGTCGTGGTGTCTATCAGCTTGGCGATGATGGTGATCTGGGCTTCGTTCTTCTTCATGCCCACGCTGATGCCCTTGATACTGATACCGCCGTGTCCGCCGGACTGGTTGTCTTCAACAGTGGTCACTGCGCCGCTGGCCAGATATTTTGCCGGCCGGATTTTTCCGGTCTGAGCGATCTTCTTGGTCTGAGCCGCGCGGCCGCTTGACACGAGGTCCTGTTCGGCGATCACATCCTTCAGCTTTTCGCGCTCAACCAGAACAAAGCGTCCGGTGTCATAAAGAGCGGATTCGAGCATGATGGAAAGATTTTCCCCGAGCTGCCATTCGCCATGCCATCCGGCCTCGTTGTCGAAGTCTTTGCAGCCGATGGCATGCTTGAGGCCCTTGTATTCGCCAAGGTTCATCTGGGCATCACTGTCCGAGGTTTTTGTTTCGGCTTTTCCCCACAGTGCGAAAGAGGGAACGGCAGTCAGGGCGACGGACAGGGACAGGAACGAAACAACCAGCAATTTTCTCTTCATGGATTCTCCTTTGTTTAATCCGAAATCGGGGTGAAACTAGCACGGGGGCGAGGGGATTGACAAGCTCGGTGCGGCCTCTTTTTTTAGGGACTGAAAATATTCGAAAAAAATTCAAATAAAAAATTGACTCTGGGTGGGGCATTGTGGGATAAAGTGTCACAGGAGAGCAGTAAGGTGGAAGCAAGAGACAGTCATGTGGTTGAAGAAGGCGCTCAAATGGGCGTTTTTGTAAACACATACACTCACTCCCTTGATTCTAAAAAACGCCTTACGATCCCCTCAGAGTGGAGAGAGCTGGTGGGCGTTCCGAAGCGACTGTTTGTCCTGCCCGGGATACAAGAAAAATGTCTGTGTGTTTACCCTGCCCGGGAAATGACTCGTCGTATGGAATCGCTGCGTAACCTTTCGATAGCTGACGAAAGGGGCAGGCAGCTCGCTCGGACGCTTGCCTCTCGCTCTGACTGGTGCCCGTGGGATGCGCAGGGGCGGATTCGCATCAAGGATGACCTTCTGGACTACGCGAGTCTGACGAACCAGGTGGTGCTTGTGGGCACTTTTGACGGCTTTGAGTTATGGGATCCCGACCGCTGGAGCAAGGTGGATACTTCCGCCAATCCGGATGTGCTGGGAGACGCTGCTAAATATGTAGGTTTTTAACAGTTGGCTCCTCCGCGGGAGCCCGTTTGGAGATGTTTTATGGGTAATATGGGTAGTTCGCTTTTGCTGGCCGGTTCTCTGGATGGCGGGCGCTGTCCGCGCCGGCAGTTTTCCATTCCTGAAGCGGGCCGCGCCGTGGCGTCCCGGCTGGGCCTCGCCCCGGCCGTTGTTTCGGCGGGCATGAAGGACTGGGAAGCCGTACCGAAGGAAATACACACGGCGCGAATTGGCCGGACTCTGGCCAATTATCTGTTCTGAGAAGGGGATCGGCCATCAGCGGCACAGCCGATAAACCGGGAATTCATCGCCCGGTGATGCTCGAAGAGGCTGTGGCCGCACTGGCGATAAGGCCCGGAGGGATTTATCTCGACGGGACGGCCGGATCGGGCGGCCACACGGCCGCCATACTGGAGAGACTGGCCGGTACGGGCTGCGTGGTGGCAATGGACCGGGATGATGAAGCAATCCGGCGCTGCCGGAAGCGCCTGGCGGAATGGAGCAATGTGGTGCTGGTGAACAGGAATTACTCAGAGATGGGGGCCGCTCTCAGGGATCTCAAAATCTCCGGAGTGGACGGCATCCTGCTGGATCTGGGGGTTTCATCCGATCAGCTGGCTGAGCCCCAGAGAGGTTTCAGCTTTCAGCAGGAAGGCCCCCTGGATATGCGGATGGACCGCAATTCCGGACTCACCGCCGCGGAGCTGGTGAACAGCCTGCCGGAAGCAGAGCTGGCGGCGCTCATCTGGAAATGGGGCGAAGAACGGCAGTCCCGGCGGATCGCCGCAGCCATTGTCGCGGCGCGGCCCGTCAAGAGCACACGGCAGCTTGCCGAGATTGTGGAGCGGGCAAAAGGCGGCCGGAGGGGAAGAATCCACCCGGCCACGCAGACCTTTCAGGCTTTGCGTATTGCCGTGAACAACGAATTTGAGCATCTGGAACAGGCTTTGGAAGATGGATTGGGGCTGCTGAATCCGCACGGCCGCATGGCGGTGATTTCGTTTCACAGCCTTGAGGACCGGCGGGTGAAAAGATGCTTCAGGGCGCATGCCGGGCGGATGGAATCGCTGCAGGCCGGCGGAGCGGACTGGATCGGAGAGCGACCGAGAGTGGCACTGGTAGGAAGAAAATTTCAGACGGCCGGTCCGGAAGAAATGAAAATGAACCCGAGGGCGCGGTCAGCCAGGCTGCGCGTGGTGGAAAGGACTGAAGATGAGCAGAAAAAGAAAGCGTAAAGTGCACAGCAGGAACACCGGAGCAAAAAACACGGGCTTCCCCTTCACGCTGGCGGGAACACTTCTGTTCGTTGGCTCGGCGGCCCTGTTTTATCTCTGGCTGGGCGGCCGCTGCGAGGCCCTGGGAACCGAAATCAAGAATCTGGAAAAGCACTATTCTGAGGTGCAGGACCGCCGCAGGGTGGAGGAAATCAAATGGGCGGCCATGACAACACTTCCAGGTGTTGAACAGGCTTTAATCCGGCATGGACTGGAAATGCGTTTCCCTGACAAAAGGCACATTGTTGAGGTTCCCGCGAGCCTGTATGCGGGTGGTCTGGACGAATCCTCATTGGCCCTGCACGACGATGCCCATGGCCGTTCGCGGGTTGCCATGAATGACTAAACAACCTTTCAGCTGGCGTCTGGCATGCGTCCTGGTTCTGATCCTTGCGGCGTTTGGCGGACTGTCGGCAAAACTCTTCTGGCTGCATCTGAATCCCAACGATGCGCTGCGGCTTAAAATCCAGAAGACCCTCAAGTTCGAGCATAAAATATCCGTGGGCCGGGGCAGCATCATGGACCGCAACGGCGCGGTCATGGCCGCGGATATTGCCGTGAGGGATGTCAAGGTTGATCCGGGAAAGCTCAATGCCGGCGGGCATGTGCAGTACGTAGCGGAACAGCTTGCTCGCATGCTGGATCTGGACTTGGCCCTGCTGCTGAACAGACTGCAGGGCCGAACCGGAAACTATGCGCCCATCAAGCGTTTCGTTCCGGCTGACAAGGCAGATGAAATTCGTGCGCTGAATCTCCCCTGTGTGCATTTCGATGAGGGGTCTCTGCGCAATTATCCGGGCGGGGCCATGATGGCTCATGTCGTGGGTTTCTCCAACCTGAACGGCGAGGGCAGCGGCGGCGTTGAGCAGCGCTATAACAGCTGGCTGCGCGGGGTGGAGGGGTACCGAATCAGCGAAAAAGATGCCCACAAGAGGGAAATCTTCAGCCGCCGGTCCCTGGACATTCCTCCGCAGGAAGGGTCGGACCTCTATCTGACGCTGGACAGCCGGGTGCAGTATTATGTGGAAAAGGCGCTTCACGAGGCCATGGAGGAGCATCATGCCGCCGGAGCCTGGGCAATTGTCCAGAGAGTGCGCACCGGGGAGATTCTGGCCATGGCCAGTCTGCCGGATTTCGATCTGAACCACTTTGGGAAGGTGGATCCAGAGGTGCACCGCAACCGCGCCATCAGCTTTAATTATGAACCCGGATCCACGTTCAAGGTGGCGGTGATTGCAGCCGCGCTTAACGAGGGGATAATCACGCAGGATGAGGTTTTTGACTGCGAGAACGGGACTTGGCATTACGGGGGAAGACCTCTTCGGGACTATCACCCTTACGGGCTGCTGTCGGTGCAGGATATCATCAAAAAGTCCAGCAACATTGGGGCCGCGAAGATCGCCCTCAAACTCGGAGAGGGAAAACTGGAGAAGTATCTCCGCGATTTCGGGGTGGGGCGTTTTACCGGCATTGATCTTCCCGGCGAGGAGGGCGGCCTGCTGTATTCACGCGCCAGATGGTCAAAGATCAGCGTCACCCGCATTGCCATGGGACACGAAGTGGCCGTGACCGCCATGCAGATGCTTTCGCTGATATCCGCCATCGCGAATGACGGATTCCTTATGCGGCCCTATGTTGTCGGCACGGCACGGGACTGCAACGGGCGCATTATTTACCGGGCTGAGCCGGAGGTGGTCGCGCGGCCGATTTCGCAGGAAACCGCCGCGCAGATGCGCCGCCTGATGGCCCGCGTGACCGAGCAGGGAGGAACCGGTTCCCGCGCGGCGCTGGCGGAATATACCGTGGCGGGGAAAACCGGTTCGGCTCAGAAGCCCGTTCCCGGCGGATATTCGGACAGTGCTCACATGGCGTCCTTTGTCGGCTTTATCCCCGCAGAGAATCCTGAGATCAGCATTATTGTGGTGGTGGATGAGCCACAGCCTCTGCACACCGGCGGCGTGGTGGCCGCGCCGGTCTTCAAGAAGATTGCGGAACCGGTCATGCGCTATCTGGCCTCCCGTCCGGCGGAGTGGCATGTTGTGGGCGGGGCGTCCGTCATGGAGGCTTCGCCGTGAGTTTACAAACAGAACATACCGTTCTGCTGGATGATTTGCTGAAGGGCGCGTCAGTTCTGGGCCGTTCAGGACCGGAACATTCCGAGATTCACGGCATCACCTGTGATTCGCGACTGGTGCGCCCGGGCTGGCTGTACGTGGCGGTTCGGGGCCACAGTCAGGACGGGAACCAGTATGTGGAGGAGGCGGTGCGCCGGGGGGCTTCCGCCGTTGTTTCCGAGGCCCGCCCCATGGTCCCCCGCACAGTGGCCGCCGTTCATGTCGCCAGCGCCAGGCTGGCCCTGGCCCGCGCCGCGCTGATCTTCTTCGGCCGCCCGGCTGATTCGCTGCGAATGATCGGAGTCACCGGCACCAACGGGAAGACCACTGTGGCTTTCATGTGCAGTGCGATCCTGCAGGCCGCAGGGGAACATCCCGGATTGATCGGGACGGTCCGTTATGAAATCGGCGAGCGTGTCATTCCCGCTTCGCGGACAACTCCCGATGCCGCGGAGATCCAGCAGATGCTGGCGGAAATGGTCAGGAAGGGCTGCCGCAGCGCGGTGATGGAGGTTTCATCTCACGCGCTTGACCAGGACCGTGTCTTCGGCCTTGAGTTCGATGCGGCGGTTTTCACGAACCTTTCACAGGATCATCTGGACTATCACGGGGATTTCGAAAATTACTTCAGGGCCAAGAAGAAACTTTTCGACGCGCTGCCGGAAGGCCGCAAACGGGGCGTGGCGGTTGTGAACACCTCCTGCCCCTGGGGACTCCGGCTTTCCGGGGAGATTGGCCGGCGCGGTCCGATGATAACTTTCGGGCGCGAGGATGCGGATGTTCGTGCGGAAAGAATCCTGTCTGACCGTGCGGGAAGCGCCTTCCATCTGATCTCTCCGTGGGGGCATCGTGACATGCGCATTCGCCTGTCGGGGGGATTCAATGTCGGCAATGCGCTCGCGGCCGTGGCGGCCTGCGGGGCCCTGGGAATTGATTTGGACATTATGCAGAAAGCGCTGGAGAACTTCGAATCCGCGCCCGGTCGTCTTGAGCGGATTGAATCCAGCCGGGACTTCAGCGTGATTGTGGATTATGCCCACACGCCTGCCGCGCTTGAGAATGTTCTTGCCACGCTTCGAGAGCTGACCGGTGGAAGGCTCATCACCGTGTTTGGCTGCGGGGGGAATCGCGATCGGGCCAAACGGCCGCTGATGGGGGCGGCCGTGACCGCCTCGGCAGATCATGCGCTGATCACAAGCGACAACCCGCGCATGGAGGATCCGCTGTCCATCATCCGCGAAATTGAAGCAGGCTGCGCGAAAGGCAGATATGAAGTGGAGCCCGACCGGCGAAAAGCGATCGAGAAGGCTCTGGCGATGGCGCAGCCCGGCGATATCGTGCTGATCGCCGGCAAGGGACATGAGACTTTTCAGGAAGTCGGGAAAACGATGCTTCCGTTTGACGATCGCCAGGTGGCGCGCGAAATCCTCGGAGAGGAGCGGGCGGCGTGAAGGCGCATGCTTTTCATCCCGATGAACTCGCTGAATGGAGCGGGGGATCATGGTCGTCCCGCCCGTCCGCCGCCATTACCGGTTTCTGTCAGGACTCTCGGCAGTTGAAGCCGGGAGAAATCTATGTCGCCATTCGCGGGGAGCGGCATGACGGCCATGCGTTCATCAATGAGGCCCTGGCCCAGGGCGCCGCCGGAGCAATTGCGGACCGTGATCATTTTCAGTCCGGGCAGGCGGCGGGCGGGCCTTTGCTGGGCGTGGAAAACACCAGGCTTGCACTGCTGGACATCGCCGCCGCCTGGCGATCCCGTCTTCCCGGTTCTGTGGGCGGGGTCACGGGAAGCGCGGGGAAAACGACCGTGAAGGAGCTGACAGCGGATATTCTGAGTTCAATCGGGCCCACCGCCCGCACACGCGGAAACTGGAACAATGACATCGGACTCCCGCTCAGCCTGCTGGCGATGACCCGGGAGGCCCGTTATGGCGTGTTTGAGGCGGGCATCAATCATATCGGAGAGATGAAACAGCTCTGTGCTGTGCTGCAGCCGCAGTGGGCGATTATCACCACGGTTGGGATTGCACATCTTGAATATTTCGGCACAGTGGAACGGATTGCGGAAGAAAAAGCGGTGCTTGCGGCTTCCGTCCCGGGAAGCGGTTTTGTTGTACTGAGCGCCGATGAGCCCTGGTACGAATTTTTCCGCAGCAGGATCCGTGCGCGTGTGGTGTCAGTATCGCTCGCGCCCGGCGCTGACGCGGATTACACGGCTTCCCGCCGCGGGGAGACGGTGAGGTTTGCTGATCGCAAGGGCGAACAGGGGGGTGAATGCGAAATGCCCCTGCCCGGTGAATACTTCATTCGAAACGCCCTGCTTTCAGCGGCCGCCGCCGCCCAGCTTGGCGCGGACCTGAACACAGCCGCGGAGCAAATCGGCCGCTTCAAGCCTCTCGGCCTTCGCGGCAACCGGATTTGCGCGGCAGGTGTGACCATCATCAACGATGCCTACAACGCCAACCCCCTGAGCATGAGCGCGGCCCTGCAGTCACTGAGCGGCGAAGCCTGTTCAGGCCGCAAATGGGCGGTGCTTGGCGACATGGGAGAACTGGGGCCGACGGGGCCCGGTGAGCACCGTCGAATTGGCGAGTATCTTGCGAAGAGCGGAATCGAACGGCTGGTGACGGTGGGCCCGCTGGCCGAATATATTGGCCGCGGGGCGGTGCAGTCCGGGTTCGCCCGGGAGAACCAGGTCTCATGCGCCGGGCTGGAAGAAGCCGCCATTGCGCTGCGCGACGCGCAGGCGGGAGATATTGTTCTGCTGAAGGCTTCACGAACCGTGCGGCTGGAAAACCTCATTGAATTGTTCAACAAGGACAGGAGCCTGTAATCATGTTTTACTATTTGTATCAGTTGAGCGAGAGGTTTTCCTTCCTCCGCATATTTCAGTATATCACATTCCGGGCTCTTGCCGCGGCGGGAACGGCGTTCATGATCAGCCTGATTGCGGGCCCCTGGCTCATCCGCGCGCTGCGGCGGTTTAAAATCGGGCAGCAGATCCGCACGGAGGACTCCGAGACGCTTCTCAAAATCCACGGGAAGAAGGCCGGCACCCCCACGATGGGGGGGCTGCTGATTATTCTTGCGGCGGTCGTGTCGACACTTCTCTGGGCCGTGCCGTCAAACCTCTATGTGCAGCTCACGCTGGCCACATTGTGTTTCATGGGCGGGGTCGGGTTCTGGGACGACTATCTGAAGCTGCGCAGGCGGCAGTCCAAGGGACTGGACGCGCGCGGGAAGATGCTGCTGCAGACGGGCTGGGTTGTTCTGATGGCGGCGGTTCTGCTGTCTCATCCGGCCACGGCAGACCGCACGCGCAATCTGATGGTCCCGTTCCTGAAAAACCCCCTGATCACCAACATGGGGCTGCTTGGTTCGCTGATTTTCATCTGGCTCATCATTGCGGGCTCGACCAATGCCGTGAATCTGACTGACGGGCTGGACGGTCTGGCCGCCGGCTGCACGGGATCGGTCGCTCTGGCCTATCTCTTCATGGCTTATGTGGCAGGCCATTACGAGTTTGCAACCTATCTTCAGGTCCCGTTTGTGAAAAGCGGCGGTGAACTCGCGGTGTTCTGCGGGGCGCTGCTGGGCGCCAGTCTCGGCTTCCTCTGGTTCAATTGCCATCCCGCAAAGGTGTTCATGGGCGACACGGGAAGCCTTGCGCTGGGAGGAGGCATAGCCATGGTGGCCATCCTGATCAAGCAGGAGCTCACGCTGATCATCGTCGGCGGTGTTTTTGTGGCCGAAGCGCTCAGCGTGATGCTTCAGGTCGCATACTTCAAGTTCACGGGCGGCCGGCGGATATTCCTCTGCGCCCCGCTGCATCATCATTATGAGTTCCTGGAGAAAAAACGGGCCGAGGAAGAGAACCGGGATCTCGAGGTGGTGGAAACCATGATCACGACGCGTTTCTGGATCGTATCCATTATCTGTGCGCTGATCGGAGTGGCCACGCTGAAAATAAGATGACGAAGAAAATCAAACATGCGCTGGTGCTTGGGCTGGGAGCGAGCGGCCGGGGAGCCGTGCGTCTGCTTCTGGCTGAAGGGGTGCCCGTGACCGCGGTCGACTCGCAGCCGGTGCTGGATGCGGCGCGGTTTCTGGAGAAGGACGGCGCACATGTTCTTGCGGGCTGCGGCGCACTTCCGGGCGGTTCCTTCGACCTGGCCGTGGTCAGTCCCGGCATTGCGGAAGACCATTCATGGGTGACCTCGCTGAAGGAGCGGGGGATTCCGTGCATCAGCGAACTGGAACTGGGCTGGAGCCGCTGCCGCGGGCGCGTTTGGGCCATTACCGGTTCCAACGGGAAGAGCACACTGGTGAAATGCTGTGCGGATTCCCTGACGCGGGCCGGTCGTCGTGCGCGGATTTCCGGCAACTATGGCTTGTCCTTTTGCGAACAGGTGGCGGAAGATCCCTCTGCTGACGACTGGGTGCTTGAGGTCAGCTCGTTTCAGCTTGAGACGGTGTGCCGCTTCCGCCCGGACATCGGCATTCTGCTGAATGTGCTCCCCAATCATCTGGACCGGCACGGGACCATGCAGCACTATCTGGAACTCAAGCTGCGAATGTTCGCGCGGATGCGCCCCAAAGATGTCTGCATTGTTCCGGCCCCGCTGGCGTGGGCCTGCGGCCGGTCGGCCGTGACTTTTGGCCCCGAAGAAGCGGCGCAGTTCCGGTGGCTTGACGGCCGGGTTGTGCATGATGGAAAGACGGTGGCGGATTACACAGGCACACTCTTTGACAACGACGTGATGGGCCCTTCACTCGCGGCGCTTTCAGCCGCGTTTGCGGGGGCTGCCGTGGATTTGCGCTTTGCGGAGGAGGCCGTTCGCTTGTTTGAACCTCTGCCTCATCGGATGCAGCCGGCGGGCACGGCCCGCGGGGTGGAATTCGTGAACAACTCCAAAGCCACCAATATTGCGGCCCTGGCCGCTTCGCTCAAAATGACAAAGAAACCAGTGCGGCTCATTGCGGGGGGGCAGGCGAAAGAGGAGCGCTTCGAGGAAATAAAAGATTTATTGGCAAAACGGGTGCAAAGTGCTTATCTCATAGGCCGAGATTCAGAAAAGATGTCTTCGGCCTGGAGTGGCGCGGTTCCCTGCAGACTCTGCGGGAATCTGGAGCAGGCCATCAGGGCGGCATGGGCAGACGCCCGCCCCGGCGAGGTGGTCCTGCTGGCGCCCGCATGCACGAGTTATGATCAGTTCCGCGATTTTGCGGAGCGGGGAGAACAGTTCATGCGGCTGGCTGCCGCCATGGTGAAGGAGACGGAAAATGAGAAATAGCGTCACTTGGAATTTAATGATGGAATCGCATACAGAGAGGAGAAAAGTTGTGAAAACGCCTTTGTTGATTGCTGTGATAACAATAGTGCACGTGATAGCCATTGGCTCCGTGTTTTTCATGCAGGGGTGCGGAACGCCCCCGGCGGCGAGAGTGGAACCCCCGCCGGCGCCCGTCATGCCTCCGCGTGACATGCCCGACGACCGGGTGGTCATCAAGGCTCCTCAGCCGGTATTTCCGGCCCCCGTGGCGGCGCCGCGCGCCGCGGCGCCCGCGGATGACGATGCGAACGTCTATGTGGTCAAGAAGGGGGACATGCTTTCGAAGATTGCTGTCCGCCACGGCGTGTCCGCGCGCGAAATCGCCGAACTGAACAATTTGAAGAACATGAATGATATCCGGGCCGGTCAGAAACTTCTGCTGCCCGCCTATGCCCGTTCTGAAAAAGCCGCCGCAAAACCCGCGCCCAAACCCGCTGCGGGAACGCTTTCGGGAGACACCTATGTGGTCGCCGCCGGCGACAGCCTTTCCAAAATCGCCGCGCGTTTTGGGGTGAAGACTGCGGACCTGGCCGCCGCCAACCAGATATCCAATCCGAACAGCATTCGCATTGGCCAGAAACTGGTCATTCCCAAGGGCGGAACCGCATCTTCCGCGGCCCCCAAGCCGGCTCCCGTGACGGTTGCTCCGATCGAGGAAGTTCCCGAGCCGCAGCCGGAAATTCCGGTTGAAGAGGAAATTCCGGCTCCCGCCCCGGTGAAGGTTTCCGAACCGGTGGCTTCCTCCGCTGCACCCGCGGGAGATCTGTTCACCCACACCGTGGCCACCGGCGACACGCTGGAGAGCGTGGCCCGTTTGTTCGCTGTGCTGAAAAAAGATCTGGCCGCGGCCAACGGACTGTCTGAGGATGCCGTGCTGTCCGCGGGGCAGAAGCTGGTGATCCCGTTCAGTTCGTCGGCAATGGCTCCCTGAACAGCGCGTAGATGCGGAACACTGCCAGTCTGGTTACCGGCGCGGTGCTGATTCTGCTGACGCTGGGCATTATTATGCTGTACAGCGCCAGCGCGATGGCGGGCCAGGAACAGTATCAGGACCCGCAGTATTTCTTCCGGAGACAGCTGGTCTGGCTGATCCTTTCTCTGTGCGCAGGAGCGCTGCTCTCGCAGATCAACTACCGCATCTGGCGCCGGCTGGCCGTGCCGCTTGCGCTGGTGACAATGGCGCTGCTGGCGCTGACGCTGATTCCCGGCATTGGCACCACGGTGAAGGGCAGCAGCCGGTGGCTGCGCCTGGGGCCCCTGAGCCTGCAGCCGTCGGAATTTGCGAAGATATCCATGATTCTGCTGATGGCCTGGTGGATGTCGCGAATCCAGCGGCGCGCGCGCGAATTCGTCCGCGGGATGCTGATCCCTTCGGTTTTCCTTGGCGCGATGCTTCTGCTGGTCTTTCTGGAGCCGGACTTCGGCACCACCATGCTGATTGCGCTGGTGGGCGCCTCCATGATGTTTGTGGTGGGGGTGCGGCTGAGCTATCTGCTGATCGCGGGTTCTCTCGGGCTGACCGCCTTCTTCTTCGCCGTGATGCACAATGCCGAGCGCTGGCGCCGCATCATCGCATTTCTGAATCCGGAGAAGTATGAGGCTTCCGAAGCCTGGCAGCTGCTCAATGCGAGATATGCCTTCGTGATGGGCGGAGCGACCGGCGCCGGTCTGGGGCAGAGTGTGCAGAAACGATTCTATCTCCCGGAAGCCCACACTGATTTCATCTTTGCCATTATTGGAGAAGAGCTGGGCCTCGCCGTGTCGCTTATGGTGCTGGTGCTGTTCATCATGATCTTCATTGGCGGGCTCAGGATCAGCGTCTGCGCTCCGGAGAGTTTCGGGAAGCTGACGGCCTTTGGCATCACGATGATGATTACGGCCCAGGCGCTGCTGAATATCGGCGTGGTCACCGGAAGTCTGCCCACCAAGGGTCTTCCGCTCCCCTTCATCAGCTTTGGCGGATCAAGTCTCCTGGTTTCGCTTTCCATGACTGGAATCCTCTTGAACATCGCGCGGCACTCGATCGCGCCCGGTCAGGAGGATGAAAAGCTCTTTCGCAATCGCAAAGACTGGGCTTGAATATCCAGTCAGGCCCTGTAGATTGATAACCCTGTTGCAACCGATACGTGTGGAGAATGAACATGGCAAATAAAAAAGGCAGAGATTTCAAGGTGGCGGATATCAGACTGGCCGATTTCGGGCGGAGGGAAATGAAGCTCGCCGAAGTCGAAATGCCCGGTCTGATGGCTCTTCGTGAAAAATACGGGAAGACCAGGCCGCTGAGCGGGGCGCGCATCACCGGGTCGCTGCACATGACCATCCAGACGGCGATGCTCATCGAGACCCTGCAGGTCCTGGGCGCGAAGGTGCGCTGGGCCAGCTGCAACATATTTTCCACGCAGGATCATGCCGCCGCGGCAGTGGCGGCGAAGGGCACGCCGGTCTATGCCTACAAGGGGGAGAGTCTTGAAGAGTACTGGGACTTCACCGACCGCATCCTTGACTGGGGCAATGGCCGCGGGCCGACCACCATCCTTGATGACGGCGGCGACGCCACGCTCTTCGTCCATCTCGGATATCAGGCGGAAAATGATCCCTCGGTCCTTGACCGCAAGCCCGGAAGCCATGAAGAAAAAGTGCTGCTGGCGCAGGTGAAAAAGGCCATGCGCCGCGACAGGGGCCGCTTCCACCGCATCGTTTCAAAGATCATCGGCGTGACAGAGGAAACCACGACCGGAGTGCACCGTCTCTACAAGTGGGCCAAAAACGGCCAGCTGCTGTTCCCGGCCTTTAACGTCAATGACTCCGTCACAAAATCCAAATTCGACAATCTCTACGGCTGCCGTCACTCGCTGGTGGACGGCATTATGCGCGCCACGGATGTCATGCTGTCCGGCAAGATCGCCGTGGTCGCCGGTTATGGCGACGTCGGCAAGGGCTCCTGCCAGTCGTTGAAGGGGCAGGGCGCCCGCGTGGTCGTCACGGAGATCGACCCCATCTGCGCGCTGCAGGCCACCATGGAAGGTTATGAGGTCATGACCATGGACGAAGCCTGTCTGATCGGCGACATCTTTGTCACCACCACCGGGTGCTGCGACGTGATCACTGAAAAACACATGCTGAAAATGAAGAATCAGGCGATTGTGTGCAACATTGGTCATTTCGACAGCGAGATCCAGGTGGAGCGCATGCGCAAATACAAATGGGAGAACATCAAGCCGCAGGTGGACAAAATCACCATGCCGAGCGGCCGATCCATTCTCCTGCTGGCGGAAGGCCGGCTGGTGAATCTGGGGTGTGCGACCGGTCATCCCAGCTTTGTGATGTCCAACAGCTTCACCAATCAGGTTCTTGCGCAGATGGAGCTGTATGCGAAGCAGGGCGATCTGCCAATCGGGGTGTACACCCTCCCGAAGATTCTCGACGAGGAAGTGGCCCGGCTGCATCTGGGCAAACTGGGGGTCAAGCTGGAAACGCTCAAGCGGCATCAGGCGTCGTATCTCGGCGTGCCGGTCACCGGACCGTTCAAGCCGGATCACTATCGCTATTAAAATTACGATGAGGGGCATGGTTCCCATTCTGGCGGTCGGGTTCGGCGGCTTCATCGGCGCGGTGCTCCGTTATCTGCTGAGCCTGACCGGGCAGCGGTTCTCAATCACCTTCCCGCACGGCACGCTCTGGGCCAACTTCCTGGGATGCCTGCTGCTGGGAATGGTCACGGCCATTGCGGTGGACACCGAAAGCCTCTCGCCGGCAGCGCGGCTTTTTCTGGCGACGGGAATCTGCGGCGGATTCACCACAATGTCCACCTTCACGTATGAAATGTTCCGCTTCCTCCAGGATGCCCAGTATTTCTATGCCGCGGCGTATTTTTCGGCAACCATCGCGGGATGCGGGCTCCTTTTTGGAACAGGCCTGATCATCACAAAGCTCATGCTGAAAGCGTAGGTGTTTATGGAACTCAAAGGCGAAGCGAAACTCCTCCGGATTTTTATCGGCGAATCAGACAAGGTCGCGCATGTGCCGCTGTATGAGGCCATCGTCAAAGCGGCCCGGGAAGGGGGCCTGGCCGGGGCCACGGCGTGGCGCGGCATGCTGGCCTATGGCCCGGGCAGCCGCATCAAAACTGCCAAGATTCTGGACCTCTCCGGCGACATGCCGGTCATCATCGAAATCACCGATGAAGAGGCGAAGATCAATGCCTTCCTGCCCAAACTGCACGACCTGATTGAAACCGCCAACTCCGGCGGACTGGTCACCGTTGAACGCGTCCAGATCATAAAATACCTGCACGCAAAAAAATAGGTCGGGCTGAAAATGCCGAAAAAGAGCTGAAAAAGCCCGAAAAACGGCCCCAAGTCGCCAAAAATCGCCAAAAATCGTTAAAAAACGCCCAAAAAACGTGAAAAATGCGAAATAGTACTAAAATAGTACTATTTAACAGGTTTCCGCAAAGAAGTTTCAGTTTCATCATTTGTGTTCATGCGCGTCCCTTGGCGGTTCCGTTTTCGGTTGCGGCCAGCCGCACCGGACCTGATCGCGGCTCGCTTTTGGCGCGGCAAAGACAGCCGAAAAAGGGCCGAAAAAACGCAAAAAAGGGCCGAAAAGTGCCTAAAATCGGCAAAAAAAGCTCAAAAACGCCCCAAAACGCTTGATTTTTCGCTGATTTTCATGTTTTGAAGGCTGATGCATAAAAATCCGCGCATTCTGATTTTGAGGGGCGGCGCCATCGGCGATTTCATTGTGACGCTGCCCGCGCTTCAGGCGCTGCGCAGGCGCTGGCCGGAGGCCTTCATCGAACTGCTGGGCTATCCCCATGTGGCGCGCCTTGCGCTTGGCGGAGGTCTGGTGAATACCGTGCGGTCGCTCGACGAGGCCGGCATGGCGCGATTTTTCGCCCCCATGGCATCGTTTGATCCTGAACAGGTGAACTTCGTGCGGTCGTTTGATCTCATTGTTTCCTGGCTTCATGATCCCGATGAAGTGGTGCGGAACAATTTTCTGTATGCCGGCGCGCGGCAGGTGATCAGCGGCACGCCGCTGGTGCAGAAATTCCATGCGTGCGAATGCATGCTGAAGCCGCTCGAGGAACTGGCGATTTACAGCGAGCACGAAGTTCCGCGGCTTGATGTCCTTCGGGAACTTAAGGCTGCCGGATGCGAATGGCTCCGGCGGCACGGCCTGGAAACGGCCGTGACGGCGATCCATCCGGGAAGCGGCAGCCCTCGCAAGAACTGGGCGCCCGGGAATTTCATTCAGCTGGCGCGCGCCCTGCGCGAGCGGGGGAAGGACTGTTTCTTCATCCTGGGCGAAGCCGACGCGGAATGCGGGGAGGCCGTTCGCCGCAATGCGCCGGATTTCCCGGTGCTGGATGGCTGCGGCCTGGAGGAACTGGCCGGAACCCTTGCGCATGCGGCCCTCTATCTCGGCAATGATTCAGGGATCACTCATCTTGCGGCCGCGCTGGGCATGCGGGTGATCGCCCTCTATGGCCCGACTGATCCGGCGCTCTGGGGCGCACGGGGCCGGGAGGTCGTTCATATTCAGGCCCCCGGCGGCAGCTTGAATCGGCTGGAGGTCGGCGAGGTCTTGAATTTCATTGAGTGATATGGACATTTGAACCGTTTGTGTGCATGATATGCGGCTTGAACGAACGGTTAAGAAATGAGGCGCTGATGAATGTTCCCTTGCTAGATCTGAAAGCCCAGTATAAGACGATCAGAGATGAAATCCGCCCCGTGGTGGATGAGATTTTCGAGTCGCAGTATTTCATTCTCGGCCCGCAGGTCCAGAAATGCGAAGAGCTGGTCGCGGCCTATTGCCAGTGTCCCCACGCTGTAGGCGTTTCCTCCGGATCCGATGCCCTGATCATTGCCCTCATGGCCGAAGACATTGGGCCCGGTGATGAAGTGATCACGACGCCTTATACCTTCTTCGCCACCGTGGGCGCGATTGCGCGCGTGGGAGCCGCGCCGGTGTTTGTGGATATCGATCCCGTTACATTCAACATGGACATGAAGCAGGTCGCGGAAGCCGTCACTCCCGCCACCAAAGCCGTCATCCCGGTTCATCTTTACGGCCAGATGGCGGACATGGACCCGCTGATGGCCATTGCCGCGAAGCACAGGCTGATTGTCATCGAAGACGCGGCCCAGGCCATCGGCGCGGAATACAAGGGCCGCCGCGCGGGCTCCATCGGCGATTACGGCTGTTTCTCCTTCTTCCCTTCCAAGAATCTCGGCGGGGCGGGAGATGGCGGCATCGTCACCATGCGCGACAAGGCGAAAGCCGACCGGGTTCGCATGCTTCGCAACCACGGCATGGAGCCGAAGTATTATCATAAGTTTGTGGGCGGCAATTTCCGGCTGGATGCCCTTCAGGCGGGAGTCATCAATGTGAAGCTGCCTCACCTGGATTCATGGTCGGAAGGCCGTCAGGCCAATGCCCGCACATACGACCGGCTTTTCAGTGAAGCGGGTCTGGTTCCGGGCAAAGTGCGGCTGCCCGCCCATCCGCACGCCGATCCGAAGAAAAAATCAGATCACCGTCACATCTTCAACCAGTACGTGATTCGTGTTGAAGACCGGGACGCCCTGCGCGCGCATCTGACCGGCAGGGGGGTGGGGTGCGAAATCTACTACCCCGTGCCCCTGCATCTGCAGGACTGCTTTGCCTGCCTCGGCCACCAGAAAGGCGACTTCCCCTTCAGCGAGAAAGCGGCGGATGAAACCCTGGCGCTGCCCATTTATCCGGAACTTACGGATGAACAGCAGGCCTGTGTCGTGAACTGCATCAAGGAATTCTACGGAGCATGAACGGACGGACTGGATGAAAAATAAACTCATCGGAAAACTGAACGACAGGTCGGCGCTGATTGGAATCGTGGGCCTGGGCTATGTCGGGCTGCCCCTGATGCTTCGCTTCATCGAAAGCGGCTACCGGGTGCTGGGACTGGACATTGACCCGAAAAAGGTCGCCACCCTCAACCGGGGCGGAAGCTATATTGAGCATATCCCCGCCGCGAAGATCAAAAATGCGCGGAAGCACGGATTTGAGGCCACGACCGATTTCTCGCTCAGCCGCAAGGCGGATGCGCTGATCATCTGCGTGCCGACGCCGCTGGACGAGCACCGCGAGCCGGATTTGAGCTACGTCCTGAACACGCAGGACTCGCTGACCCCATTCATGCGCCGGGGGCAGGTCGTGTCGCTGGAGAGCACGACCTACCCGGGAACCACAGATGAAGAACTCAGACCTCGCATCGAATCCGCGGGCCTTGTTGTCGGCAAAGACGCTTTCCTGGTGTTTTCCCCCGAGCGTGAAGACCCCGGCAATCCCAATTTCCAGACCCGCACCATTCCCAAGGTGGTCGGAGGAACCACGCCGGCCTGCCTTGAGGTGGGTCTTGCCCTCTATGGGCAGGTGATTGACCGGCTGGTGCCGGTCAGCTCCACGCGCGTGGCGGAAATGACCAAGCTGCTGGAAAACATCCATCGCGCCGTGAACATCGGCCTCGTGAACGAAATGAAAATCGTCGCGGACAAGATGGGCGTGGACATTTTCGAAGTCATAGATGCCGCCGCCACCAAACCCTTCGGTTTTGTCCCTTATCGGCCGGGGCCGGGCCTCGGCGGGCACTGCATTCCGATTGACCCCTTCTATCTGACATGGAAGGCCCGTGAGTACGGCGTGAACACCCGCTTCATTGAACTGGCCGGCGAAGTCAACAGCGGCATGCCGCAGTGGGTCATTGGCAAAGTGGCTGATGCGCTCAACGAGCGCGGTAAGTCAGTCAAGGGGAGCAAAGTGCTGGTGCTGGGCCTCGCCTACAAAAACGATGTGGATGACGACCGCGAATCGCCGTCGGTTGAGCTGCTGGAACTGCTGAAAGCCAAGGGCGCGAAGATTGCCTATTCCGATCCGCACATCCCGAAGTTCAGGCCGATGCGCAAACACAACTTCAACTTGAAGAGCGTCAAACTAACCGCGAAATCGCTCGCCTCCTTCGACTGCGTGCTGCTGGCCACCGCGCACAAGGCGTTTGACTATGCCCTCATCAAAAAGCACGCCAAACTGATCGTGGACACCCGCGGAAAATACCGGCGGCCGTCATCCAAAATTGTCCGGGCCTGATTACTCCCTGCGGAGACGATAGAGTGTGTGTCCGGCTGCATTGGTGTCAATCCAGCCGGCTCCGGTTGGCCCTGCAATGAAATTTGTGACGGATTCCCAGTTCCCGCCGTCTGTGCTGCGCTCCAGACGGTTGGTGGAGTCCGGATAGAAGTTGGTGACGGATAGTTCAATGCCTTCATTTCCCGGATGGATTGCCGAGATGCGGAGCGGAGCTTCCTTGATCTGGATCGTGAAGAAGGCCGGATTGGCCACGGGATACTCCGTGGTGAGTTGTCCTCCCGCCACGGCGCCGTAATAATAAGTGCGACTGTTGCTCGAAACCCCGAGCAGTACGTTTGTTGCCCCCTTGATAATATCTGAATTATTGGCGTTCCAGCCGTCACCCTGAGCCGAAAACCCGACGAAGAAATCCTTTGGGACCGGCAGGTTCATGCTGAATGAATACAGCCGCATGTCGGCATCGGTCAGGGATGTGATGTTGGTGAATGAATGATAAAGCAGCGGCGCGGCATTCAGGCTGTCAAAAACCCACAGTCCGCACTCCTGAACCCCGGCAATGGCCATCAGCGTGGAGATGTTTGTGATGATCGAAGCGTGTTCAAGATGAATGTCGTCGGCCAGAATATTGACATCAAACACCCCCAAATCGAAAGAAGAGGAGTTGTCGGTCAGATAAACCGTCTCGGCCGCCGCACCGAGCGGAATAAGAATCAGCAATAAGGCCAGTAGGATATTCATTCGGATGGAATCTCCACACAGATGCGGTAGAACGCGGACCCGCCGGGAGGGTTTGTAATGACCGTTGTGACGGCGGCTCCGGTTGCGTTGGTTGTCAGCAGCCGGGTCCAGTTTCCGGACAGCATGTCGCCGGTGGTCTCCAGATGGTTGGTCAGTCCGGTTGCACCGGTCCACGAGATTATCTGCAGGCCATTTGTGATCGCGATATTCTCCGTCCGGATCATATGAATGTTCACATAAATGAGTTCGTTGTAGTGCGGAGGAACATGTCCGGAATAGATAACCGGAAGATTGCGAAAGGCGGATGCCCCGGGACCATAGAACTGTGTCAGATCAACAATACCGTTGGAGATGGATAATGAGTTGAAGTCCTGAAGTACATTGAATCCTGACACTACTCGTCCGAATACCGTGTAGCCGCCATTGTTGCTGCTGTTGAGGCCGCTGGAATTGTCGCCCAGATTGAAGAACCACTGCGATGTGGCTGAATCAGGATTGCCGTCCAGCTTAGCCATGGCGATTGTTCCATAAACATTGCTGTACTGTCTTCCGACAGCATATTCATTCGTTATGGGGCCGAAATGGGGAACAAATCCATAAAGTTCGAACAGATTGGTGCTGGCGGGGTTCTGGGTAATAAAGCCTCCGCCCTGAACAATGAAATCCGGCTCGCAGCGGTGGAAAAAGGTGTTCCGGTACGCGTCGGCCTCCACCAGCCGGACAAAATTGCCGACAGTGACCGGTTTTTCATATTCGTAGAGCTGAACGATGATGTCCCCGGCCGCTGTGCGGAAGCGGGCCAGCAGATCGGCGGGGGCCTGCGCCGCTGCAAGCATGCCCAGCAGAATGAATCCGTATCTTCTCATGAATATGCGGAGGCTAATGGAAATGCCCGACAGGTCAAGAAAAGAGCATGGTTGCCGAAACAGGGCGGAAAAGCTATCGTGTGCGGCAATGAAGATGTGCTGCAGAGGAGAATCACGGGGAGTCTGCTGGTGCGGGAGGAGCCTGGCGGCCATGGGCCTGGGCTTGTGGCTGCTGGGGGCCCTGCATACGCAGGGGCATTTCATCCCGGAACCGCTTCTGCGCCTGTTGTACTGGCTTGTCCCGCCTGCGCTCCTGCTGGCCGTGCTTTGGTTTAAAAGCCCGCGGCGGCGCGAGGATGACCTGAAGCGGCTGGCCCCGGCGCTGATTCTCTGCGGCTGCACGCTTCTTTTCCTGTTTTCAAGCGCGTCGCGGCATCTGTGGTTCTATTTCGTGCGCTGGCTCCCTTTCGAGGTGAAGCCGCTCTCAGCAGGCGCAGAACGCTTTGTGCTTATTACGGCTCTGCTTACTCCGCTCTTCGTGCTGCGCTGGCGGCGGACATGGCTGCTGCTCCTGGTGATCTTTCTCTATGCGCAGTTTGCCTCGCTGGATGCGCTGCTGTCCAAAACGGGCGGCGAGGCCCTGTACCGCACGGATCATCCGTCGTTCATGTTCCGCCTGCATGAGTTCAGCAGCACCTTCCCGAGTTTTGTGAACTACAACCCGTTCTGGAATGCGGGCTCACTGCATTATTACAGCGTGACCACCGGAAGCGCCGGGCCGGGGCTCATTCTGATGCCATGGCTGAAACTGGAACCCACCCATCTGATGTACACCTGCGGGCTGGCCTTCCTTTTCATTCTGCTCGTGCCATGGATATCCGCCGGGGCGGTGCGTCTGGCGGGCGGCGACAAGTCTGCTGCCTTTGCGGGCGGCATTCTCGCGATGGGGGTCAGCCAGCACTATTTCCTGTGGATGCTTCATTACGGGACGATCGGCGCCGCGCTCACCGCGTCCATGCTGGTTCCCGTGGCCGCGATTTTCTTCCGCATCGTTTGGATGAACCGCACCAGCCGGCTGCTCGGAGCAGGCCTTGCGCTCAGCTCTTTTTTCCTTCTGCTCTGGCCTCCGGGCGCATTGATGGGCGCGGGATTCGGCCTGTCTTTCCTTCTCTGCTTCCGGAAATGGACCCGCCGCAAATGGATGTTCCTGATCCTTTGCGGAATCGTTGTGCTCGTTCTGTATATCCCTTTCATCTCGGTGCTCATGAACGAGGGCGGCAGCGTGGTTCAGTATGTGCTCCACAAGAAGGGCGCGGAAGACGCGGCGAAAACCGCATTTCATGTGGACTGGGCCATGGTGGCGCGAGGAGGGCGTCATCTGATTGCGCATCTGCAGGAATTCCATCCGCTGCTGATTTTCCTGGGACTGATCGGCGTCTTCACCGCAAGCCGCAGAAGCATACGCTGGTGGTACGGCCCGGCGATTCTTTATCTGGCATTCCTTGCGGGGTGGGGGCATGAACTGAAGCCCAATCTGCAGCTCTCGCGCATGGCGATCCCTCTTGCCTTTGCATGCGTGGTTCCGGCCGCGATGCTGGTGTCGCGGCTGCTGCGCACGCGGGACATTAGGCTGGCGCTGGTGCGCAGCGGGCTGGTCGCACTGCTGGCGGTCACCGGCTGCAACCTGTCGCTGGTCTACGGGAACAAGAGCAACGCGCCCTATCGCATTAAAGACGAAAATGTGGATGCGCTGGTCCATGCGATCCGCCGGCATACGCCCGAAAATGCGCGCGTCATGTTTGCGGGAAAAACGGTGCATGCCTACGGCCGCGGACAGATCGCCTATCTGCCCATCCTCGCCGAACGTGAAATGATGGCCTGCGATTATTACAATTTCCCGATGGACACCGTGGAATATAATTTCCCCCCTGCGCCCTTCCGGAAACCGGAAAGCAATTTCGACACGTTTGTCAACGCATACAACGTCAGCACCGTGCTGACCTATCACGAGGACTGGAAGCAGTATTTCCGTTCCCGCGCGGACCAGTATCAGGAAGTGTGGACATGGGAATACGTATCCATGTTCACGCGGAAGCGCGAAGCCCGGCCCCTGCTGGCGGGAGAGGGGAGCGTAACAGCTGATTTCAACCGCATCCGCGTGCATCTGGACCGGCCGGCGGATGAGGTCATCCTTGCCTACAACTGGCTGGATGGTCTCAAGGCAGAACCCCCGGTGGAAATTTATCCGCATACGGTTACAAACGGGATTCAGCTGATTGGGGCGCGTCCGGGCGGCGCAGCGGATTTCACGATACGCTTCTGACCGGCCCGCCGGTTTTTCCGGCCGCGCAAGCTTGATGCGGGGGGGATAATTTCATACAGTCCGCTTCTTATGAAAACCCATATGAAACATATCCTGATTGCGGGACTTTTTCTGCTGGCCCTTGCGGGCTCTTCCGCGCTTGCGCAGATCCGCGTGACTAAGAGCGCCGGAACCAAGTCGGGGATTGACTTGACCGGTATTCAGGCGGCCGGCGACCAGGCCTCGGCGCTGTTCATGACCACGCTCCGCGAGGATCTCGTTCGTTCCGGCTGGTTCACCATAACCGGCAGGGGGCAGGGCCAGTTCCGGGCGCTCGGTTCGGTCTCGCTCCGGGGCGGGAGTCTTCGCGTGGAATGCCAGCTCTACAGCACGGCTGCTTCGCGCGCGCTGATGAGCCAGTCCTACGACCACGCGGCAAATGATGCCCGCCGTCTGGCGCACCGCGTGGCCGATGACATTGTCTATGCGGCAACCGGCCGCAAAGGCATTGCCTCGGGCCGCATCGCGATGGTGGGCAATGCGTCCGGACACAAGGAGCTTTATCTGTGCGATGCGGATGGAGGAAACCTGGTGCAGCTCACCAGTGACCGCACCGTCAGCATCGCGCCGAAGTGGAGTCCTGACGGCCGTCAACTGTTGTACACATCATTCCTGAAGCGCTTCCCCGATGTGTATCTGGTTACCCTGCAGTCTGGAAACCGCACGGCGATTGCCAACTATCCCGGCCTGAACACCGGCGCGGCCATGTCGCCCGACGGAAAAGATGTGGCGCTGATCCTTTCCAAGGACGGCAATCCCGAGCTCTATGTCAAGAATCTGCGGAGCGGCCGTCTGACGCGCATCACGGAAACGCCGCGCGCGGCCGAGGCCAGCCCGTCCTGGTCACCGGACGGCCAGCGCATTGTCTATGTTTCTGATCAAACCGGGAAACCGCATCTCTATGCGGTCTCGCGCAGCGGCGGCCGCCCCGAGCGGCTTCCCGGCCGGGGCAGCGAAAACGTGGCGCCGGACTGGGGCCGGAACGGACTGATCGCCTTCTGCAGCCGCACCGGTGGAAACTATCATGTCATGGTGCTCGATCCGCGCACGGGGGAAACGCGCCAGATATCATCCGGCTACGGCGATTTCGAAGATCCCTCGTGGGCGCCCGACGGCCGCCATATTGTCTGCAGTCACGCGCAGAATTACCGTTCGCGCGTCATCATTCTTGACATTATGGGGGACACCCCTGTAGCTTTGACGGACTATAAAGGGGACTGGATGTCCCCGGCATGGTCGCCTGAATGATTTGAGTTTTTGCGGTTTAACTGAATGAGGAAAGAAAAAATGAAGAAGTTTAAATCCTTGCTGATTGTTTGCCTCTGCGCGGGTGTGGCGCTGTCCACCACCGGTTGCGGAAAGAAGAAAAAGGGCGGACTCCGTGACGGTGATATCGGAGGCCTGACGGGCACCGACATCTACAGAAATCCTCTGGGCGCACGCCCGGGCGAGGACATGGAGTACGCGCGCCAGTTCGAACCGGTGTATTTCGCGTATGACAGCTCACAGGTGGATGCTTCCGAGCGCGGCAAAATCGAAGGCGTGGCGGAAAGCCTTCGGCGCAGTGCGAACACCGGCGTGATTGTTGAAGGTCATTGCGATGAACGCGGAAGCCGCGAATACAACATGGCCCTGGGCGAACGTCGTGCCCTGGCTGTGCGCGCGTATCTGATCGGCCTTGGCATTGACGGAAGCCGAATCCAGACCAAGAGCTTCGGCGAAGAGAGCCCCTCGGCTCCCGGCCATGACGAAGAGTCGTGGCGCCTGAACCGCCGTGCGGAATTCGTGCTGTTTTATTAAACATTGAATCAGAACCTGATTTGAAAACCCCGCCGGCTTCCGGCGGGGTTTTCTGCTCAAAGCCTTATGAAAATCCTGGCCTTTTTCAGTTTGACGCCCGGCGGCGGGGAGATCCTCGTGATCATGCTGGCCATGCTGCTGCTGTTCGGAGCCGAACGGCTCCCGGGTCTTGCGCGCATGCTGGGCCGGGCTCTGGCGGCCATGCGCCGGGGGCTGGATGAAGTGCGTCGTGAAATCGAGGATTCCGCAAAAGTTCCAACCATTGGAAAAGAGGACCGGAAAAGTTCCAATGACTGGAAAAAACCTCCGGAAAAGTTCCAGTGACTGGAACTACTGCAGGATCTTTTCGAATATTCTTCGGGCGCAGCCGCGCTTGGTCATCAGATCCCACTCCTCGAAAGATGAATCTCCCGCCTTCAGGAACTTGTACACCGCGTCACTGGAGCCCACGGCTTCCAGCCGGTTGAGCACGATGGCATCGAGGTTTTTCCCCTGAAGTTTTTCGCGCGCCTTTTCCTCGCCGTCTTCATCCTGCAGCGCGAACCCGACGGCAGTCTGTTTTCCGGTTTTCGTCCGGCAGAGCGTGGCGGCGATGTCGGGCGTGGGCTCCAGCTCAAGCTGAATGCGGTCCTGCTGCTTGGGCATCTTGCGGGTATGCGCGCCGGCCGGGGCATAGTCGGCCACGGCCGCGGCAAACAAGATGATGTCAGCCGACGAAAAGTGCTTTTTTGCAGCCGCAAGCATTTCCTGTGCGGAAGTGACTGAATGGATGCGGATGTTCCTGCCGCGCGGAAGGACGGCAGGATCCACCGGACCGGAAATAAAATCCACCTGTGCGCCGCGGCTCAGAGCCTCCTGTGCAAGGGCCCGGCCCATCATGCCCGTGCTGGGATTGCTGATAAAGCGCACCGGGTCAATATGCTCGCGCGTGGGCCCGGACAGAATGAGCACCTGACGGCCCCGCAGGCTCTGCGCGGATTTCATGCCCGCGGCGAGTTCGCGGACGATATCCGCCGGTTCGGCCATGCGCCCTTCGCCTTCGGCCTTGCAGGCCAGCAGCCCCGCGCCGGGGCCTATCCGGATCCAGCCCTGCGCCTCAAGCTCCGCCACATTCCGCTGAACCGAATCCTGCTTCCACATCGTGGTGTTCATGGCCGGGCAGAAGACGCGAATGCAGTCCGGCGGAAGTCCCAGCACGCTGGCGACCATCACGTCTTCCGCCTCGCCGCGCACCACGCGGGCGATCATGTCTGCCGTGGCCGGAAGCATCACAAAGAGCGCGGCGTCTGCAGAGGGATAAAGGTGCGGATAGATCTGGTCTTTTCTGTCGGCCTCCGGCCGGGCAAACATGTCCACGGTGACGGGTTTTCCGGTGAGCGCCTGAAAGGTGAGCGGCGTCACGAACTCCTGCGCGGCGCGGCTCATGATGACGCGCACATCCATCTCCAGCCGGGTGAGGCTGCTGACCACTTCCGCCGCCTTGCAGGCGGCGATGCCGCCGCAGATTCCGCAGAGAACGACGGGGGGCGCTTGCTTTACGGATATTGACATGACCATACCTCTAGCATAAGTTGACCGCATCTTCAAGTGTGCTTGCAAAGCGGAAGATAAAAGCTTAATTTCTTTCAGCAGAATGAAGAGAGGGAACGAAACGTCATGGATATAAATTTTAATTGTCCCGAGTGCGGTCAAAATCTCGATGCGCCAGCCGACATGGTGGGATGCATCATTGACTGCCCGATCTGCTCCAAGGAAATCCGTATTCCGTCTCCTTCCGAGGGCGGGCGCATGCATTCGGAACCCCTTCCTCAGGCACAGGAGCCGGTTGAACCTCCCGCCGGACAGACGGCGGATGAAGACGCGGGTAAAGGCGTTACCACCCGCATCGAGCTTCCTCCGGACTTCGCCGCGCCCAAGCGCGAGCGGAAGATGTTCATCAAGCGCCGCTGAGAACGCCCCGGTGCGCGCGGCTGTTCCTGAAAATCCTGTTGGCTTCACCTGCGGGTTGTGCTAGGTTGCCCCGCACTGTTTCAAGTTAAGGACATGCGAGGTTAAAGATGAAATACAGCCGTTCTCTGCCCGTTGTGCTGCTCCCTCTGGTGCTGTTCGCCCTTGCGGCGCAGTCGCAGGTTGTGCAGGATACGCTCTCTGATCCCGCCGCGGGAGTGGAGGTCACCGCCGACCGCCTGGAGTATCTGCAGGATCAGCAGCTGCTGATCGGCATCGGCAATGTGGTTGCCAGCCAGGGTCTTGATATCCTGAAAGCGGACCGGATCACGGTGCACACGGAAACCCAGAATGCGCAGGCGACCGGCCATGTTGTTCTGGAGCGGGCCGGACAGGTGTGGGAGGGCGATGAACTGGTCTACAACTTTGCCACTCGGCAGGGGGAGTTTGGCGAATTCAGCGGCTACCTGGAACCCTTCTACATCAATGCCTCGGAGTTTCATCGCCTGGGGGATGAGCAGTATGAGTTCAACGACGTGCGAATCACCACCTGCGAGGGTGATTCTCCCGGCTTCTTCCTCCGCGCCTCTTCCGCCCGCATGGAGAACAGCATAATACGGGCCAAGAACGTGGTGATGTATCTCGGAGGACTCCCGATCATGTTTATTCCCTTTTATTCGGTTGATCTTGAGAAATCCAACATTGATGTGCTGCCCGGCTACGGGAGCCGTGTCGGCGCCTACCTGCTGACGGCCTTCAACTACAGATTGAACCCCTATGTGCGGGCGTCCACGCATCTTGACTACCGGACAAAGCGGGGGTTCGGCGTTGGGCAGGATTTCATCTGGGGGCAGCCCCGCGAGGAGCGGACGAACCCCGAACTGGGCGACTGGGGCGGCCGGCTGCTGACCTATTACGCGCAGGATGATCAGCCGTACGAGGATGAAGAGGAGAGGGAAGAGCAGGGCGGCCTTGTGGAGGAAGAGCGCTATCGTATCCGGCTGCAGCACCGCCAGACGTATTCCCCCCGTGATTACCTGCTGGCCGAGATGAACTATCTGAGCGATCCGGAGATTCTTGAGGAGTTTTTCCGCAATGAATACCGCCGGAATGTGGAGCCGGAAAACCGCATCAGCCTGACGCATCGGGGAGACCATTTTGTTTCGGGCATACTGATCAACAAGCGCCTGAATGACTTCTACGGGGCCGTGGACCGCCTGCCGGAACTCTTTCTGGACATGTCCCGCCAGCAGATCGGAACATCTCCATTCTACTATGAAGGACAGAACAGCGCGGCCTTTCTGCAAAGGGTTTTTGCAGAGCAGGAGGATCGCGAGGATTATGAGGCCTTCCGCATTGATTCCGACCACAAGGTCTTCTGGCCCACGCGGCACATGGGCTTCCTGAATGTGACTCCGCGCGCGGGCTACCGGGCCACCTGGTATTCCGAGACAAAGGACACTGTGACCAACACGGAGTGGCAGGCGGTCGCGATGGAGGATGTGGTGATCGGCGGGACCAACGGGGCGGGCTCTGTGACCAACACCTACACTGTGTTCACGAATGTGGAGGAAGTAGTCACCGAAGAGGCCGGCGCGGATCTGCGCAGCATCTTTGAGGTCGGGTTTGAATCTTCCTTCAAGGCGTTCAAGGTGATGCTGGATCCCGACATGCGCGGCAACGGCGGCCTGCGCCACGTGGCCGAACCCTATTTGGACTATACCTACATCCCCGAACTTGATCTGGAGCCGGCCAATCTTTATCAGTTCGATTACATTGACGGGCTGGACAAGCGCAATGACGTCAAGCTCGGCATGCGCAACAAGTTCCAGACGAAGTGGGACGGCAAGGTTCATGATCTGCTGGATGTGGACCTCTGGACGTACTACTACCTTGATACCGAAGATGATGAGGACAGCGTTCGCGCCGCCTATTTCGATGCGGAGTTCGACCCCGTTGAATGGTTTTCCCTCGCGGCGGACGGACAAATAGCCGTCAGCGACACCGTTCTCAATCAGGTCAACACCCGGGCGAAATTCACCTCCGAGAGCGCATTTGACTCCTCGCTGGCGATCGAGTACCGCCACATAGAGGACCGGCGGAATCAGGTGGCGGCCATCATTGATCTGGTGCCGGAACTGCGCTGGTCGCTCGGAACGTATGTGCGCTATGACCTGGACAACAGCCACATGGAGGAGCAGGGGTACTTCATCCGCCGCAAGTCGGACTGCCTGGGCCTGACTTTCGGGTATGAGGGCCGCGGAAACGACTGGGATTTCTGGTTCCAGATATGGCTGACCGCCATGCCGGAAAGCGCCATTGACGTCAGCGGGCATTATTAAGAGGCGTGGTGATGGCGAAATATCTGGTCACAGGCGGCGGCGGGTTTATCGGGTGCAATCTTGTCCGCACGCTTGCTGCGCAGGGGCGTGACGTCCGCATCCTGGACAATTTTTCCACCGGCCGCCGTGAGAATCTCGAAGACCTGAAGAAGGACGTTGAGATTATGGAAGGCGACATCCGGAACCCCGCTGATGTCAGGGCCGCCGTCCGGGATGTCTGCTGCATCTTTCATTTTGCCGCGCTTCCGTCCGTGGTGCGTTCCGTTGAGGACCCACTGGAAACGCACGATGTGAACGTGACCGGCACGCTGAACCTGCTGATCGCCGCCCGCGATGCCGGAGCAAAGCGCCTGGTGTTTTCCAGTTCATCGTCGGTTTACGGAAACACCCCGACGCTTCCCAAGCATGAGGATATGATCCCGATGCCGCTCAGTCCCTATGCCGCCCACAAGCTGACAGGGGAGCACTACTGCCGGATATTCTTTGAACTCTACGGGCTCAAGACGTTCAGCCTGCGCTATTTCAACGTTTTTGGCCCGCGGCAGAATCCGAAATCCCATTATGCCGCGGTGATCCCGCTCTTCATTGATGCCTGTGTCCGCGGCGAGCCGCCGCTGATTCATGGAGACGGCGGACAGACGCGCGATTTCACGTATGTCCAGAACGTGGTGGATGCCAATCTGGCCTGCTGCACTGCGCCCGACGAAGCCGCGGGCCGCGTCTTCAATGCCGCCTGCGGGGACCGGATTTCAGTGAACGACCTGGCTTCAGCCATAGCGAAACTTATGGACAGCAAGGTCCGCCCGGTTCATGACGAGCCGCGGCCGGGTGACGTGCGTGATTCGCAGGCCGACAACCGGCGCGCCCGCGAACTGCTCGGCTGGACCCCGAAGGTTGACTTCGAGGAGGGGATTCGCCGGACCGTTGAGTGGTTCACCTCCGGACACGCGGAGTGACGGGGAGCACCGCCCCATGACCGCGCAAAACAAAGCCGAACAGCTTGTAATGGGGGCCAATGCCGATCCCGGCCTCGTGGCGGTGGAACCGCTGACCGGCGACGCCCATGACGAGATGATCCTTTATTCCCGCAAGGGCAGTAAAATCACCGTGACGAAAGAACCCTTCCGTCCATTCCTGTGGCTGGAAAAAGGCAGTCTGCTCAAAGCCTTCGAGGGCCGTCATGAGGTTGTTAAACTGGCCGGGAGCGGACCGCTGAATCATCTGGCCTCTTTCCAGTCATGGAAGGATATGCAGGCCGCGCTGAAGCTTCTGAAGCAGGAGACCGGGTTTACGCCGTCTGTGTCCTCCGCGCCCTTTTTCTGCATCACCGACCCGGTGGAGCAGCATCTCATGACCACGGGCCGGACACTTTTCAAGGACATGGCCTTTGAGGCCCTCGGACGGATGCAGGTGGACATAGAAACCTATGTCACCAGAGGCTACGATTTCCCCAACGCCGCCCGCCCGGGAGACCGCATCATTGCCATTGCGCTGGCGGACCAGTCCGGATGGGTTGAGGTGCTGTCAGGGGACGAAGCCGCGATGCTGAAGCAGTTTGTGGAACTGGTGCAGGAGCGCGACCCGGACGTGATCGAGGGGCACAATATCTTCAAGTTCGATCTGCCGTATCTGGAGGCGCGCGCCCGGCGGCACAAGATCAAACTGAAGCTTGGCCGCGACGGAGGCCTCCTCGGGAAAAGACCCAGCCGCTTTGTGACGGCTGACCGGACCATCAACTATCCGAAATATTCCATTCACGGCCGCCATGTGGCGGACACGCTGTTTATGGTGCAGGCTTATGATGTGGCCCGCCGGTCTCTGGACAGCTACGGACTCAAGGATGTGGCCCGGCATTTCGAACTTGCGGAGGAGGACCGGACCTATATTCCCGGAGAAGAAATTGCCGCAACCTTTGACAGGGACCCGGAGAAGGTGATGGCCTATGCCCGTGATGACATCCTGGAGACGCGGCGGCTCGGGGACCTGCTTTCCCCGGTGTATTTCACCCAGGCGCAGATGCTTCCGATGACCTATCAGAACATCTGCGTCCGGGGCAGCGCCGGAAAGATCGACGGACTGATTCTGCGTGAATACCTGCGGCAGGGGCATGCCATAGGGAAACCCGACAGCCCGCGGGAATTTGCCGGAGGCTATACAGACATCTTTTTTGAGGGCATTGCAAAGAATGTGCATCATTGCGATGTACGCTCGCTGTATCCCTCGCTCACGCTGGTTCGGGAACTGGCCCCGGCCTCTGACGAACTGGGCGTCTATCTGAAACTCCTGCGCCATCTGCTGGAATTCCGGGTCGAGGCTAAAGAGCAGATGCAGAAGACGGAGGATGCCGGCCGCCGGCGTCATCTGGATGCGCTGCAGGGTGCCTACAAAATCCTGATTAATTCGTTTTACGGCTATCTGGGGTTCAGCCAGGCCCGCTTCAGCGATTTTGACGCGGCCGAGAAGGTGGCCGCCGAAGGCCGTAAAATCCTGGAAGCCATGATTGACTGGCTTCGGGAGAATGGCGGAACTCCCGTCGAGATTGACACCGACGGCATCTATTTCGTCCCGCCGGAGGTCAAGTCGAAGGCTGAAATGGAGCGGTTCCGAACCGCTTTCCAGAAGTCGCTCCCCAGGGGCATATCGCTGGAATTCGACGGCGAATACAAGTCCATGTTCAGCTACAAGATGAAGAACTACGCGCTGCTCGCCGAAGACGGGGAGATGGTCATAAAGGGCGCTGCTCTGAAATCGCGCGGTCTGGAGCCGTTCCAGCGGAGTTTCCTTGAGGAGTTCATCCGGCTCCGGCTGGAGGGCCGCGACGGGGATATTCCGGAACTGAAACGCCGCTATGAACAGGATATCCTGCACGGCCGCTGGCCGGTCAGAATGCTGGCCAAGACCGAAACGCTTCAGGAATCTCCCGCCGGCTATGCCGCAAAGGTTGATGCAAAGGGCCGGGGACGCAACGCCGCCTACGAACTTGCGCTGAAATCGGGCCGGGAATACCAGGCGGGGGACCAGATTTCATATTATGTCACCGGGAGCAGAAAATCAGTGCAGGTGTTTGCCGCCGCAAAGCTGGTTTCAGAATGGAATCCGGAGAGCCGCGATGAAAATATTCCTTACTATCTTGCGAAACTCGGCGCGCTGTGCAAAAAATTCGGGATATGAAAGTCATGAATAAAAGAAAACATTTGTCGGCCGGCTTCACCCTGATGGAAATTCTCGTGGTGCTGATCATCATCACCATTCTGGCCGGGCTGGTCGGGGTGAATGTCCTGCGAAAGCCGGGGGAGGCACGCGTGTCCGCCGCCCGGATGCAGATCAGGAATCTGCAGACGGCCGTGAAACTGTACCATGCCGAACAGGGGCATCTTCCTTCACAGCAGCAGGGCCTCGAGGCACTGGTGCGCAAACCGTCCATGGAGCCGGTGCCGAAGAATTATCCGGCGGGCGGATATCTCGACAGCGCCGAACTGCCCAGAGATCCGTGGGGGAACGACTACATCTATCTGACGCCCGGCCGTCACGGCGAGCCGTTTGAAATCATCAGCTACGGAAGCGACGGCCAGCCCGGAGGAGAAGACGACGCAGGCGACATCTCCAGTTCAGATGCGTGACGGATTCACGCTGGTCGAAACGCTGATTGCCCTTGTGATGGCTTCCATCCTGCTTTCGGTCTCGGCTTCCGCCCTGATGAAAATCCTGCGGGCGGAGGTCACCGCATCAAAAATGCAGCAGGCTTCGCTGGCCATGCAGACGATAGGATGCCGCGCGGCGCTGGGGGATGAAGAGCCTGCCGACCTGCCGCGGATTACCCTCCGAAAGCATGCGTTGAGCGTGGCCGGCGCGGAATGGGCCGTGTGGGATATCACCTGCACCTCCGCGCCCTCCTTCTCCGCGACGCTGGAGTATCCGGTTCCGGCCCGCTAGGCGCCTCCGGTTCTTCTTCGATTTTTCGCTGTTAAGAATTGACGCCGGTTGGACTGGAATTTACCCGGCGCTTCTGCTATCCTACGAGGCAGGTTTTATTTACATGGAGTGACTATGAAGATTTACATGAGCGGAAAACTGGTGAACGAAAAAGACGCAAAGGTTTCGGTCTTTGATCACGGTCTGCTGTACGGCGACGGGGTGTTTGAAGGCATACGCGCCTATAACGGCCGCGTGTTCATGCTGGATGAACACATCAAGCGGCTGTATGACTCCGCGAAGGCGATTGCGCTGGATATCCCGATGACTCCCGAATCCATGGCAAAAGCCGTGGTGAAAACCTGCAGGGCCAACGACATCCGCGACGGCTATATCCGGCTGGTGGTCACGCGCGGTGTGGGCACGCTGGGACTGAACCCGTATCTCTGCAAAAAGGCCGAAGTGATCATCATTGCCGCGGCGATTCAGCTCTATCCCAAGAAGCTGTATGACGACGGGCTGGCCGTGATCACGGCCGGAACGACGCGCAACCTGCAGGAGGCGCTGAATCCGAGGATCAAGAGCCTGAACTACCTGAACAACATCATGGCCAAGATCGAGGCGATCAACTCCGGGGTGATGGAGTGTCTGATGCTCAACCCGCAGGGCTATGTGGCCGAGGCGTCCGGCGACAACATTTTCGTTGTTCGCGGCAATGACCTCATCACGCCGCCATCCTGGTGCGGCGCGCTGGAGGGAGTTACCCGCAACGTGGTGATGAGCATTGCCCGCGACGCAGGAATCAATGTGCGCGAGAGCGTCCTGGGCCGCTACGATATTTACACGGCCGATGAAGTCTTCCTGACGGGAACCGCTGCGGAAGTCATTGCGGTGGTCAATGCCGATCGCCGGAAAATCGGAAACGGGAAACCCGGACCGGTGACCCGCAGGCTGACCAGACTGTTCCACGAATTCGCCCGTGCGAACGGGACGGAAATCAAGTAGTCAGTAGTCAGAATTCAGGAGTCAGGAGACAGAATGGGAGAGACTGCCAAAACGTTTGAAGATTTGATTGTTTGGCAGAAGGCTCACCAGTTTGTTCTTTCAGTCTACCGGATAACACAGAAGTTTCCGCGCTCGGAGGTCTACGGTTTGTCGTCACAATTCAGGCGCGCGGCCGTGTCTGTTGCCGCAAATATTGCAGAGGGATTTCGTAAACGTGGTTCGGCGGATAAGATGCGATTTTACAATATCGCCCAGGGTTCCTTGGAGGAATGCCGGTACTACTTGATTCTGACAAAGGATCTTGAATATGGAGATGTGTCCGAAACGGGCCTTCTACTGACAGAAGTCAGCAAGTTGCTGGATGCATATTCGCGGAAAATTCTGAATTCTGACTCCTGACTTCTGTCTTCTGTCTTCTGATTTCGGTTGGAGTATATTGGTAAATGGAAGGACACTGACATCATGCTGTGCGATCGCTGCAAGGAAAACGACGCGACGGTTCATCTTACGCAGGTGGTTAACGGCGTGGTGGAGAAGCTTCACCTGTGCGAAAGCTGCGCCGCCGAGGCCGGCTTTGATTTGCAGGGCCCCGTGTCCATCACCGATATTCTGCTGGGGATGGGCGCGAAGCAGGATGAGGCGGCCGAGCACATCGCGGAGAAGATATGCCCGGACTGTCACATGACCATGAGCGATTTCAAAAAATGCGGCCGGCTGGGCTGTGCCCGATGCTATGAGATTTACCGCGATGAGCTCGGCCTGCTTCTGAAGGCGGTGCACCGCAGCGAACAGCACACCGGGAAAATCCCGGCCCGCGACCGCGAGCGTGTGCATCATTCGCAGGAGGCCGCGGCGCTTCAGAAGGAACTGGCCGATGCGGTTGCCCGGGAGGATTATGAAGAGGCTGCGCGGCTGCGCGACCGCCTCAGGATGCTTGCTGATCATGAAACTCGATAAATTCCTGAAAAACCAGGGCGCGTGGATGGGCGGGGGCGGCGACTCCGATATTGTGATTTCCAGTCGCGTGCGACTCGCCCGCAATCTCCGCGATGAAACTTTTCCCGGCCGGGCATCCGATGAGCAGCGCCTCAAAATATGGGGCAGGCTCAAACCCGTGCTGGCGAGCCTGGCCGCGATGGATCCGTCCGTGTCTTTATATATGGGCGATCTCAGCGATCTGGACCGGATGATTCTCTTCGAACGGCATCTGATCAGCCGCGAACTCACGGTCCCTCGCGCGGGGCAGGGGGTGGTCATCCGTCAGGATGAGCGCGCCGCAATCATGGTCAATGAGGAGGACCACCTGCGCCTTCAGGCCCTGCGGCCCGGACTGATGCTCCAGAACGCGTGGGAATGCGTGGATGAAATGGACAGCCGCATTGAGGAGATGGTGCCCTATGCCTTTTCCGAGAAGCTGGGCTATCTGACCTCGTGCCCGACCAATGTCGGCACCGGCATGCGCGCCAGCGTGATGCTTCATCTGCCGGGACTGGTGTTCATGGAAGAGGTGGGGCCTGTCATCAAGGGGCTGAACAAGATCGGCCTGACCGTGCGCGGCCTCTGGGGCGAAGGGACCGAGGCTGTGGGCAACATGTTCCAGGTGTCCAACCAGATCACGCTTGGCGACTGTGAAAAGGAGATTGTGAGCCACCTGCAGACCATTGTTGAGGAAGTGGTTGAACACGAACAAAATGCAAGGCTCCGGCTCATGGAAAGCCGGGAGCATGTGGTGCTTGACTATGTCGGCCGCGCCCTCGGAATTCTGAGCAATGCCCATATTCTGGCCTCCAAGGAGGCTTTGGGCCTGCTTTCCGGCTTGCGCCTGGGCATAGAGATGGGTATATTGAAGGACTTTAATAGGCAAACGGTTGACGATTTGCTGGTTTCGGCTCAACCTGCTCATTTGCAGGTGATTGAGAAGGCCGAACTGGCCCCGGAAGAACGGGACCGGGCCCGTGCGGAGCTGATCAGGAAGCGTTTGGCACGGCGCAGAAACAGAAAACGATCAAAAAATGAATAATTTTACGCCAAGAGCCCAGCAGGTGCTGCATCTGGCCCGCAAGGAAGCGGACCGGTTCAATCACGCCTACGTGGGCACGGAACATATTCTGCTGGGGCTGATTGCCCTCGGCCACGGAGTGGCCATCAACGTGTTCAATGCCATGGGCATTGATCTCGAAACCGTCCGCATGGAGGTTGAAAAGGCCGTGGGCGTGGGGCCCGAGACCAAAACCGTGGGCAATGTGCCTTTCACGCCGCGTGTGAAAAAAGTGCTGGCTCTGGCCAGCAGCGAAGCGCGCGCGCTGCAGCATTCCTATGTCGGCACGGAGCACATTCTGCTGGGCCTTCTCCGTGAAGGGGAAGGCGTGGCCGCCCGGATCCTGCAGAACCTGAACGTGGATCTTGAGCGCACGCGCGTCGAGATCATGAAGGAGTTGAACCCGAACTATGACCCGACCGCACAGGGGCCGGAAGGTCCTCTGGAGGCTCCCACGGGGCCGGGAACGGCCGGAAAGTCAGCGCAGGAGGGCAAAACCCCGGCGCTGAACACCTTCGGGCGAGACCTGACGGAACTGGCGAAGAAAAACGGACTTGATCCGGTGATCGGCCGCGCCAATGAAATCGAGCGCGTGATCCAGATTCTCTGCCGCCGCACCAAGAACAACCCGGTGCTGCTGGGCGAAGCGGGTGTTGGCAAAACCGCTATCGTCGAGGGCCTGGCCCAGGCCATTGTGGCCGGCGAAGTGCCCGAAATCCTCTACGGCAAGAAAGTCATCGCCCTCGACCTCGCGCTGATGGTCGCCGGCACCAAATACCGCGGCCAGTTCGAGGAGCGCATCAAGGCCGTCATGGACGAAATCAAGCGCAGCAAGGACGTGATCCTGTTCATTGACGAGCTGCATGGCATCGTCGGCGCGGGATCGGCGGAAGGCGCCATGGACGCCTCCAACATCATCAAGCCTTCGCTGGCGCGCGGCGAACTGCAGTGCGTGGGCGCCACCACGCTGGCGGAATACCGCAAGTTCATCGAGAAAGACGCCGCGCTGGAGCGCCGTTTCCAGTCGGTCATCGTCCGGGAGCCGACGGTGGATGAAACGATAGAAATCCTGAAGGGCCTGCGCTCGCGCTACGAGGAGCACCACCACGCGCGCATCTCGGACGAGGCCATCAAGGCGGCCGCCACGCTGTCAGCCCGCTACATATCGGACCGGTTCCTGCCGGACAAGGCGATTGACGTGATAGACGAAGCCGGGTCCCGCTCGCGCATTTCCTCCATGATGCGTCCGCCCAATGTGAAGGATGCGGAGGACAAAATCGCGGAAATCCGCAAGCAGAAGGAAGACGCCATCCGCGCCCAGAAATTCGAGGCGGCGGCCGCATTCCGCGACCAGGAGCGGGACGCCCGCAAGGAAGTGGACCGCCTGCTGGAAGAATGGCGCAAGGCCCGCGATGAGAAAATCGTCACGATCACAGCCGAAGACGTGATGCACATTCTCTCCAAATGGACCGGAGTTCCTCTGGTCCGCATGGAAGACCATGAAATGAACCGCCTGCTGGGGATGGAAAAGGAACTTGAGAAATCCGTGATCGGCCAGCACGAAGCCGTCTCGGCCATTTCCCGCGCGCTGCGCCGCTCGCGCGCGGACCTGAAGGATCCCCGTCGGCCCATCGGCTCGTTCATCTTCCTTGGCCCGACGGGCGTGGGCAAAACACTCCTGGCCAAGGTGCTCGCGGAGTTCATGTTCGATGATCCCGACGCGCTGATCCAGATCGACATGTCGGAATACATGGAAAAATTCGCATCGTCCCGCCTGGTGGGCTCACCGCCCGGCTACGTGGGCTATGGCGAGGGCGGTCAGCTCACCGAGCAGGTCCGCCGCCGGCCCTATTCCGTGGTCCTCTTCGACGAGGCCGAAAAGGCCCATCCCGATGTCATGCACATGCTCCTGCAGATCCTGGAGGAGGGGAAGCTCACCGACAGCCTTGGGCGCACCGTGGACTTCCGCAACACCGTCGTAATCCTGACCTCCAACCTCGGAGCCGACTTCATCCAGAAGGGCGCGGGGCTTGGATTTGGCGAGACCACCGCCGGCTCCGACTTCAAAAAGCTCGAAGCAAAAATGACGGAAGAATCCAAAAAAGTCTTCAAGCCGGAACTGCTCAACCGCATAGACAAAATCATCGTCTTCCACCAGCTTCTGCGCGACGACGTCATGAAAATCCTTGAAGTTGAGCTCGTAAAGGTGCTCAAGCGCCTGGACGCGAAAAACATCAGGGTGCAGATGTCCGATGCGGCAAAGGATTTCCTTGTCGAAAAAGGCTATGACCCGGCCTACGGCGCGCGGCCGCTGCGGCGCGCGATTGAGAAATACATCGAGGACCCGCTGGCCGAAAGCATCCTGCGCGGCGAAATCCATCCCGATGAAAGCGTCGAAGTGGTGGTCCGCGGCGACGCGCTGGCGTTTCAGCAACTTTCCGCCGCAACCTGAAAAGGGCGGGCATCCCCCGCGCCAGGCTCCCGCGACCTTGTGTCGCGAGTGAATCAGGTCCGCTGAAAAGAGCCTCAAAAAGTCCAAAAAAACGCAAGAAATGGGGTTCATCCGACAAGTTCCTGTCTGGAGAGGTGCAGATTGAAAAGTTTGAGGATGAAAAAAGTCTCATCCCGGTAGCCATAGGCTGAACGAGTCATGGTGCGGATTTTGTTGTTGATCCCCTCCATTCGGCCGGAGTT
>JAKQHR010000179.1 GCA_029557905.1 Verrucomicrobiota bacterium | reverse complement strand
GTCGGCGCGGAGCCTGATCTGGGAGGCGGACTCCTCGCCGGAAACATAGAGCACTTTCCGGCCGGCCGCAGCCAGATTTTTCATCACCTGCAGCATCAGCGTCGATTTGCCGATACCCGGTTCGCCGCCGATGAGAATGGCTGAACCGGCCACGATTCCGCCGCCCAGCACCCTGTCGATTTCGGCCATGCCGGTGACGATTCGCTTTCCTTCCTCGGCCGGGATGTCGAATATGGGAAGGGGCTTGCCCCCGAACACCAGATCGGGACGTCCGCCCGAATCCGGATCCGTCACCAGTTCTTCGGCAAAGCAGTTCCAGCCGTTGCAGGACGGACACTTGCCCAGCCACTTGGGCGACATGTACCCGCAGTGCTGGCAGAAGAAGCTGGTCTTGCTCTTTTTCAACAGGTTTCTCCTTGATGGAAACGGTTCACAAAAGCATATTAGCGGATCCACTGTCAACATGAATCGAAAAGGCAAGCATGAATTCATTCAAATCATTGTTCATTATTTCCTCGGCGGCCAATGATCAGAAATACCGTGAAAATCTTCGTTGCGCCACCGGCAACCGGTTTTTCAATTTGCGCCGCCTGAACCAAGCGAATATCCCGAAAACCGGCCCTCAGACATTGCTCGCGCATTTCTTCCCGATCAAATCCGAAGTGGAACACGCCACTGTTGTTCGAATGAAACAGGCCGCCTTCCGAATCCAGATCAGCCACCGCCAGCAGACCGGACGGCTGGAGCACATCATAAAACTGTTTGAGAAGAGAAGCGATATCCTTCACGTGATGAAGCGTCATGCTGCTCGCAACCAGGTGATAGGAACCGGCCAAAACATCGCCCCCGTCGATATGGAGATATCGGGCGGTGGCATTGGTCAAACCTTGGTCGGAAATCTTTTTGCGCAAAACTTCCAGCATGCCCCGCGAGCTGTCCACGCCGGTGACGGAACGAACATAGGGCTGAAGCGCCAGTGTGAGCAGCCCCGTCCCGCAGCCGAAATCGAGGACCTCCATGTCTGGCGTCAGAGGGATTTCCCGCAGGATTGCGCGGCTGATCTCCGATGCCGCTTTCACCCTTCCTGGATTCAAATCCCACCGTTGTGCATCCTGATCAAAATTCCGGCTCCCGTTATCCATGACGGACTCCAGCATTTCGAGCCTTACGGCTCCTCTCCCGGCTCCTCATCCTTTTCCTCTTTCCCCCTCTCCGGGCAGGACTTGTTTTTAAAGAATTCATAGTAGAGCAGCGGCACGGCGATCAGCGTCAGAAGGGTTGAGGCCACGGCGCCGAACATCATGGCGATGGCCAGCCCCTGAAAAATGGGGTCAAACAGCATGACGAACGAACCGACCACCACTGCCGCTGCGGTTAAAAGAATGGGCCGGAAACGCACGGCGCCCGCCCGGATGAGCGCCTGGCGCAGTTCGCCTTTTTCCGTCCATTCCATCTGGATAAAATCGACCAGCAAAATGGAATTGCGCACGACAATGCCCGCGAGCGCGATAAAGCCAATCATGGAGGTGGCGGTGAAGAAGGCGCCGAAGAGCCAGTGGCCGGGAAGAATGCCCACCAGTGTCAGGGGAATCGGCGCCATAATCACCAGCGGCGTAATAAAATTGCGGAACCAGGCCACGACCAGAATATAAATAATGACCAGAACCACGGCAAACGCGACGCCCAGGTCCCGGAACACCTCATACGTGATGTGCCATTCCCCGTCCCACTTCATGGCATAATGGTGTTCCAGCCACGGCTGCACCGAGAAATACTGTTGGAGCTCGTACCCTTCCGCGAGTTTCAGGCCTGAAACCGCGTCCTTCATCTTCAAGATGGCGTACACCGGGCTTTCTTCCGTCCCCGCGACATCGCCCACCACATACGTCACTTTTTTCAGATTCTTATGATAGATGGTTTTTTCTTCCACCTCTTCCCGGGTGGTGACCAGCTCGGCCAGGGAAACCGCCTTCCCCGACGGCCCGGCAATCATCAGCGTCCTCAGGGAAGCCATATCGGCCCGCTGCGCCAGAGGCATCCTCAGAAAAATCTCCACCGGTTCGCGCTCCCGGTCCATGTGGACCACGCCCGCGGCGCTGCCGCCCAGGGCAATCCGGACGCTCCCGGCAATGTCTTCGGCTGTAATCCCGGCGGCTGCCGCCTTCTCCTGATCCACGACAAAAGAAATTTTTCGCCGGTCGTCTTCCACAAACCAGTCCACATCGACCACGCCGTCCGTTTTTTCAAAAATATTCCGAATCTTACGGGCAATTTCGATCTGGCGGGAGGTTTCCGGTCCGTAAATTTCCGCAACCAGCGTGCTTAAAACCGGAGGACCAGGCGGAAGCTCGGCGATTTTGATCCGCGCGCCGTAGCGGTCCGCGATTTTTTTGAGCGGTGGCCGCAGGCGCTTGGCGATATCATGACTCTGCTCCCCGCGATCGGCCTTGTCGACAAAATTCACCTGGATATCGGCGACATTGCCGCCCGAACGGAGGAAGTAGTGGCGGACCAGCCCGTTGAAGTTGTAGGGCGCGGCGGTCCCGATGTAAGCCTGGTAGTCGGTCACCTCCGGAACGGTTTTCAAATATTCGGCAAGATCGCGGGTCAGCGCGGCGGTTTCTTCCAGCGTCCTGCCTTCGGGCATGTCGATGATCACCTGCATCTCGCT
>JAKQHR010000145.1 GCA_029557905.1 Verrucomicrobiota bacterium | reverse complement strand
GGCCATCCGGTCCACGATCGGCAGCAGATGATCCGGCATGCGGGTCATCAGGTCGGTGTAGAGCATCTGGTCCACCAGTTCCTCCGCCCGGCCGCAGTTGAAATGCGTCAGGATTTTCTGGAATGAATCAGCATCGGCGATGCCCGTTTTGGCGGGGCCGGTGAAAAGCGAATCCTTGTGCTCCGGCGTAAAGCGCAGGAAGCTCGCGCTCTGCGCATAGCGCTCTCCGTGCTCATAAAACGACATGTCGTTCACCCATGCGACTTTCTGGGCGAGGCTCTTGTAGCCGAACGATTCCGGCACCATCGAGGTGAGCTTTTTCATGACCGTGCGCCGGAACCAGGCGGGAAGCAGGCAGTAGAAATCCACCATGCGCTGGCCCGCGAAGCGGTCGTAGCCGGCAAAATTCTCGTCGCCGCCGTCGCCGCTCAGCACCACCTTGACCTCCTCGGCCGCGACCTGCGAGACCAGGTAGACGCCCACGCCGAAGGGGTCGGACGGTTCGTCCATGTGGTGGATCATGGAGGGGATCAGGTTGATCATGTCCGCCTCCACGATGCGCTCGCGGGCGCTCAGCCGGTACTTGTCCGACACCATGCGCGCGTAGGGCAGCTCGTTGAAGCCCTGCTCCTTCACGCCGATCGAAAAAGTGGGGAAGGCTTCGCCGGTGATCTCCGCCATCAGCGCGGTGACGAGGCTGGAATCAATGCCCCCGCTCAGGAAGGTTCCGACCGGCACATCGCTGAGCAGATGCAGCTTAACGGTCTCGCGCAGCAGATGCTCCAGCTCGTCGGTAACATCCCTCTCGCTCCCGGATATCTTGTTTTTGAAATCGAGAGACCAGTACTGTTCCGTTTTCACCGACCGCCCGTCGAAAAGGAGCGAGGTGGCCGCCGGGAGCTTTTTGATGTTCTTGAACAGCGTGCGGTCGTCCGGAATGAACCGGAGCGACATGTAGTGCCAGATCGCCGTCAGATCCAGTTCCGGTTTAACAAGCCCGGAGGCGAGGATCGCCTTGACTTCGGAAGCGAAGAGAAAAATATTTCCGTCGAAATAATAGAACAGCGGCTTCTGGCCCATGTGATCACGGGCGAGAAACAGAGATTTGTCGCGCGCATTCCAGATCGCAATGCCGAACATGCCCCGCAGGTGTTTCGTGCAGTTTGCGCCGTATTCTTCGTAAAGATGAAGAGCCGTTTCCACGTCGGTGTGCGTCTTGAAAACGTGCCCGCGCGCTTCGAGGTCGCGGCGCAGCTCGGGGCTGTTGTAGATTTCGCCATTGCACACCAGCTGCAGGTTGCCCTCTTCGTTGCAGATCGGCTGGTGCCCGCCGGCCACGTCCACGATGCTCAGCCGCCGCTGGCCGATCGAAATGGTGTCATCGTGATAAAAACCCTCGTCGTCCGGCCCGCGATGCTTCATCGTGTCCGTCAGCTTCGAGATGATATTCCGGTGGCCCGGAGCCATAACGCCTGCAATGCCGCACATAAAACCGTCCGTTGTTAGTCGAAAGCCGGATACTAGCTTTTCGCCCGCGGCAATGCAACTGGGTTGGCCGGCGAAAAGTTCCAATGGTTGGAAGTTTTTCTGCTGAAAGTTCCAATGATTGGAACTTTTATGGCGGCGCCCTTTCAACCCGATATACGCTCACCACGGTTCGGCGGCGATCATGGCCTCGAGGCGGTTCTCCACATGGTCGGGGAGGTTCGGAAGGAAATCCAGACCGGTGAGCTGCTCGATGCGGTCTATGGAGGTCAGATAGTACTTCAGCTCCTTGGACAGCGCCTCGTGCGGCATGAGGTAGGCAATAGCACGGATGGCGTTGTCTTTTTCATCCAGGATGATTTTGAAGAAAGCGTCCGGGATTTCCGGACCGCCCGGAATCTTCTCGATCTTCTGGTCGTACACCGGGCCGGTAACAACCCATATTTCACCGAAGTTGAACGCGTAGTTATTGAGCTCCTGGTGCTCCAGCTCCTGCCACGGACCGCCGTTGAAGGGCACCTTCTGAGGCGTCATGTTGGACATCAGATAGGCCTGGTTCTGCGCTTTTTTCCCGTAACAGACGGCCATGGCGAATGAGGGCGCCATGTGCCCGCGGGAATAGCCCGAGTTGCTGTAATCGTTGTTGGAAACCTTCGCGGACGTTCTCATGTCCGTGTTGTAGCGGTCCCGGCGGCTGGTGTCCGGACGGTTCCGAACACGATGCAGGCGGTAGGCCACCCACGCCGGATTGCGGCGGGCTTCGTCGTACCCGACGGCATAGCCCCTGTTCTTGAGCAGCGTGATTTTCTCAAACCGGTTCGAGGCCGCAACCGGAGCCCCGGCATAGTGATAGGGATCCCGCTCGGTCTGCGCGCAGGCGGAAAGCCCAAGCATCATCAGGGTGACCACAATGAAGCGGCGGCTCTTCACGCGGGCGGCCTCATTTCAATGATGACGGGCGAACCCCACAGGCGGGTGAGCCCCAGCGCGCGGCAGGCGCCCTCGAGAAAAGCCGAAAGGCCGCGGCACTTCAGCATGCGGTGCAGCACCATCGGCAGGAAGAACTGCCCCCTGCGCGCGTGAAGATGCCAGCCGCTGTCCCGAAACGCATCCATGATTTGCCTGTGCCGGAAAAGAATCCATGTCCGGGTGTTGGTTTCGATTTTCTTCTTGGCGTTGAACAGGGCCGGAGCCACCGCGTTGAGGCTCTGGCTGGTCGGATAGTCCACAATCACCGCGCTCTTCGCGACGCGGCAGAGCTCCCGGATCAGCACCGGCCACTGCTCGCAGTGCGTGACCATGCGAAACGCGATGACCACATCGAAACTGTTGTCGGGAAACGGAAGGGCAATGACATTGCCGACCAGGAACCTGCACTGCCCGGAATCCACGATTTCGCGGATTCGCTTTTTGCAGGACTCATCGCTGCTCAGGACCGTGACGTCATATCCGGCTTTGCACATCGGGATGGCAAGCTGTCCGTGGCCGCCGCCGACATCCAGCACGCGCGCGCCGGGATGGCCGCGCAGGAACCGCATGGTGATGCGCTCCTGCACCTCCAGCAGCCACTGCCCGGCCGCGCCGGCAAAGCGCCCGGCGTAATCGTCGGACGAGGTCTCAATGTCCGCTGTTTCTGGAAATACGGCGTCTGCTTCCTGCATTTCAGCTGAATCCTGTTGTCTCCTGTGACAGTCGTGCTTTATAGTGCCCAATCAGAGAAGCATAAGCAAGAGTGTAAAAAAATGCCGATACTGGCCGATACGCATATTCATGTCTATCCGTTCTACGAGCTGTCGCTGTTTTTCGGCGGCGCATTCCGGAAGTTTGCGGCGCTGGAAGAAGGTGCGGACCATGTACTCTTTCTCGCTGAGCGGCATGACTGCCATTTCTTCCGGCAGCTGAAAGAGGGGCTCTCCAAGGTTTCCGGAATGGAATGCGCGGCCGGCGAGGAAGTTTTGACCATCCGCAACCGGAACGGGAAGCGCCTCTGGCTGGCGGCCGGACGGCAGATCGTCACGGCGGAGCGGCTGGAAATTCTCGCGCTGACCACCGATGCGGAAATTCCCGACGGTCAGCCCGCGCGCGATGTGATCCGCAGAATTCGTGAAATCGGCGCCGTCCCCGTGATCGCCTGGGCCCCCGGCAAATGGTTTTTCGGACGGGGAAAAGTTGTTCGGGCGCTGATTGATTCCGAACCCGCGGGCAGTTTTCTTTTGGGCGATTCCACGCTGCGCCCGACCGTCTGGCCGGAGCCGCTGCTGATGCGCCGCGCGAAAAAGAAGGGATTCAAAGTGGTGGCCGGCTCCGATCCGCTTCCGGTGCCCGGCGAGGAAGCAAAGGCGGTTTCGTACGGGATCCGGTGCGACGGGAACATTGATCCGGCGCAGCCCTTGAAATCGCTGCGGGACATGCTGACAAACCTGCCCGGCGCGAAGAATTTCGGCCGTCGCGATTCGCTGCTGAGTGTTTTAACCCGGCTGAAAAAGAACAGCTCGGCAAAATCATGAACGACAAAATGCGCAGAGTTCTTTTCATATCGCCGCAGCCGTATTTTCAGTGGCGCGGCTCGCCCATCCGCGTTGCGTTTGACGCGCAGGCGCTGTCCGAAGCCGGATGGATGGTGGATCTGGTGGT
>JAKQHR010000130.1 GCA_029557905.1 Verrucomicrobiota bacterium | reverse complement strand
CTATCATCCCCGACCGCATCGAGGCGGGAACCTACATGGTCGCCGCGGCCATTACACGGGGCGACATCATCCTGCGCGGCTGCCACCTCCCCCACATGGAAACCGTGGTGCAGAAGCTGCGCGAGATCGGCGTCATCGTGGAACCCGTCGTCGGCGGCGCCCGCTGCCGCTGCGATCCGAATCAGAAGCTGAACCCCATCAACATCAGGACTCTTCCCTACCCGGGCTTCCCGACGGATCTCCAGGCGCAGTTCATGGCCCTTCTCACCCTGATCGAAGGCAACAGCACCATCACAGAAACCATATACACCGAACGCTTCATGCATGTCAGTGAGCTGTCCCGAATGGGAGCCAACATCAGCCTGTTCGGCGCCACGGCGACGGTACTCGGGGTGAAGGAACTGACCTCGGCGCCGGTGATGGCCACCGACCTGCGGGCCAGCGCGACGCTGATCCTCGCGGCCCTCTCCGCAAAGGGCGAAACCGAGATCCTGCGCGTGTATCACATAGACCGAGGATATGAGCGCATCGAGGAAAAACTCGCGGGCCTTGGGGCCACCATCCGCCGCTGCGAGTGACAAAGCCGGGGTTACTCTTCTGAAAAAGGATCCGTCCGCGGCGCTCACTCCGCCGCGATAAAGTTCACCGTAACCGGAAACGTCACCGGCAGACCGGCATCCGGGGCGGTCTTCAGGTTTTTCACCACATAGGGAAGATCCGGTTTAACCTGTCCTTTTGCGTCTTCCTTCAGGCTGCGCAAATAAAACACAACTGTGCGCTCCGCGGGAATGGTCAACGTCTTCGGGGCGTCGAAATCCGCCACGGAACCGGCCAGCTCCAGTTCGTATTCGATCTCGGAAATGTTGCGGATCTGAAAGTATGCGCGGCCTTTGGGCTTGATTTCAACCGTGGTTTTCTCGATGGCAACGGACTGGTTGAAGATCGGCGAAAGGTGCTCGGCCTTTCCCATCAGGTCATTCTTCCAGTAAACCACTGTTCGGCCGGCAAACAGCGCTTCTTTGACGGACTCAAGAGTCTTTTCCTTCGCCAGGATAAGCGTCAGCGGCCTGTGCTCCCCTTTCACGGGATCATACGCCATGGCGATCGGATCATGCACATCGGAGTTGCCGACCATGGTCCGAATCTTCTCCAGGCTCCACTGGTGCGCGTCAGCGTAATACTCAAATTCATTCACCATTTCGATGCCATGCATCCAGCCTTTCTCCAGCATGATGGTGTGCTCGTCATACCATCTGCTCTTGCCATCGGGCTGCTGGCCCTTCCAGCCGGGATGATTCCAGAAGATGAAGGCCTTCTGATCGAAGGCCGCCTTGACGGCGTCATCCCATTTTTCGGTGTTCAACTTGTCCACGTCTTCGAGAAAGAGGGCATTGATGTGGCCGGGCGGCATTTCTCTCGTGATCTCGGCCCCGCGGATCAGAAGAATCCCCAGTTTCTCCGCCTCGGGCAGGGCAATCTCATAAGGACGGTTGTAGTTGACTGGAATATCCTTCTTGAAAGGCACATATTCAATATGATCGGTTATCGAGATCCCATCGAGGCCCTCACGCCACGCCTCCTGAACCCTGATCGTGGGCCAGACCTTCCCGTCAGAAAATACGGTGTGCATGTGAAGGTCGAACTTGAGAACCCTGTATCCCGGCACATCGGGGATTTTGATTTCCCGCCGGGACTGCGCCCCTGCCGGCATGGCAAACGCCATCACAATGATGACCAGTGCGCAAAGCGCCGCAATCTTCATCTTTCTACTCAACATTTCAACCCTCCTTTATTGTAATTTCCGATGCGGTTTTACTTGCCCGGCATATATGCCTCCGGAGCGGTCACAAGCGAATGGAGCACCGCCGCGGTGGCCCAGCACAGATAGCGCGTCCAGATGCCCCCGTCGCGCGGCTCCTGCCCCTGCAGGGCGTCGGTGTGAAAGAACTGCTCGGTTCCCCAGCCCGCCTTGCCGAATCCGAAATAATTGTCCTCGAGATTGATGCAGCCCATGCCGAAATCCAGGGAATCCTCAAAATGCCGCCGGTAATAATCATCGCCGGTCAGATTATATAAATACCATAGATCATCCAGGATCATGTTGCTCATCGGGTGCAGGTGAATATTGCAGGAGGAAGCGCCGTTGCCCCCCTGACTCAGCCAGTTCATGTCGCGCAGGGGAGGATTCTCAAAATGGGTGTTATACGCCCATTTCCATGAGATATCGTAGTTGACGGCGCGCTCCAGGTGATCCCGGTAAATCGGTTCTTTCGTGATCTCATGGAGCAGCCGCTCGGCCTTGACAAGGGCGAGATTGCCTTCAAGCTCGACAGCCCCCTCGGCGTCTATCGGCGTGCCCCAGACCTCGAGCGTACGCAGCCAGTCAAAGTAAAACTTTTCTGCGCGGATCGCCGCGATCAGATAACGCTTGTCTTCAAAAACCTGGTATGCCTTGAGAGCCGCGGGAACAAACCAGCATCCGCCGAAGCCTTCAATGGCGCCGGGCGAGGCGTCTTCGGGCGAATACGAGGCGGGAAATTCGCCGTTCTGCCTCTGATGCTTGAGCGCAGTGTCCATCACGGCGCGGCAGCGTTCGAGCCAGATGCCGCGTTCTCTCTTTTCCTCTTCGGAAAGGGTCTCCCACATGTTGAGAATGAAATAGACCGCCTGACCGTTCGTGTAGGCAAGGTGGTGTCCTCCCGCCCAGTTGCGCCACCAGCCGTCCACCGTCCAGACACCCTTGCGGCAGGAATCAAAGAAGAGCGACGCCTTCATATTGAACCCGGCGCTGGTGAGGGAATCAGCCGCGCGCAGGGCGGCATTCACGGAGTCTGCTTTGCCTGAGCGCTTTCCCCAGGCAAGAAGGGGTCCCGCCACCATCATGCCGCCAGTCCAGCCGATATCGCA
>JAKQHR010000085.1 GCA_029557905.1 Verrucomicrobiota bacterium | reverse complement strand
ATTGATGCTGTAGACCACCCAGGCCTCGACGGAAGCCCCTTCCGGATAGCCGGCGGAGTTGATGAACACCTGGTTCTCATCACTGACCCAGTGATGCGTGCCGCCGACGTGCGTCATCGCCAGGGCGGAAGGATCGGTGTAAGTATAGCCGTACACGGCATTGTCCGAAACGCCGCGTGATGTTTCCCCGTAGAGTGTCAGCAGCACAGTCTGATTATTCGTCAGACCCGCTCCAATCGTGATGACCTCCCCGTTGGTGAACGCCACTGGGGCGCCGCCGGCAACGGCATAGGTCGAGACTTCAACATTCACTCCGGAAACGTTCAGCCTCACTGGCAGACCGGCGCCGTTGGTGAAGGTCGTGCTGCCCGGCGCTGCACTTACGGTCACGGACTCGTTCTCGCCCTCCTCGTCATAGAAGCGCACACGATAGAAGCCGTTCGGAAGTCCGTTGATCTGGATTTCATGGCCGACATCCACGCCCTCGCCCATGTCTTCGAACGGCGCAAGCAGGTTGGTGGTGAACTGCACCATGTAGCGGCAGTTGGTCGGGGCGTCGAACGTGAAACGGCTGCTGTCCACGGGGCCCATGACGAACGGAGGCGTGCCGGCATCAGCGGGGTCCAGATTCATCAGATAGGACTCCCCGTAGGTGTAGCCGTTGCTGGCCATCTGTCCGGCCGGTGTCAGGGGATCCAGCCCGTGCCCGATGAGCCACTCATCCGGAACGCCGTCGCCGTTGGTGTCGGCAACCGGCTCGTCACGCGTGATGGTCACCGCCGCGCTGAGCGTCTCCCCCGCGCCCGGACCCGTGATGGACAGGCTGTCCACATACATCTGCCGCTCATCCGTGCCGGCATCAGTCGCATTGAAATAGAACTTGAAGCGTGTCGGCGCTCCGGCCGGAACGCTCAATGTCTGGTCATAGCTTTCGATCCCGTCGCGCCCGTTCGCCCACACATGAATGCTGCCGGAGGAGGCATACTCGAAGTTCATGGTCATGGCCCGATAGCCGTAGTTGGTGAACATGGACGCGCCATTGACCGTGACGGTCTGGCTGTTGCCCATATTGATGTTGACCAGTTCCGTGTCGCCCGCCAGCAGACTGAAGCCGCGATTGGATCCTTCGGCATTGCTGTCCCAGTTCAGGCCCAGTTTGAAGCTGAACACCGAGCCCGTCGTAATTGCGCTGCTGAAACTGCGGCGGACTTCCGCATTGGCGCCCGATGCAGGCGGATTCGCGTAAAAGCCGAAGGCATTCTCGCCAAATCCCTCGATGCCCGCATTGGTCGGGTTGCCGATGAAGCAGCCGGCCCAGAAGGTGGTCCCGTCCTGCGTGTGGTTGAACGACCACGGCCCGAAGCCCGACCCCTGATTGGCTCCGTCGGCCCAGCCGCCGGTGTAGTTGTCGGCGCTGTCCTGCATGGCGGAGGGCGCTCCCCCTGAAGTCTCGCCTGAAACAATTATCTGGTTGGCGCCGACTCCCAGAAGGATGTTCTCGACGCTCCACGGTGATGCGGCCGCGATCTGTCCCGAGGCGCCGGTCAGCGTGTTCGTCCAGCGCAGATTCCCGTTCGTCACGGCGCTCGCAGTGCCCTGCAGCGTATAGTTCGACACGGAATTCTCCACGGCCAAATCCCCCGGCGGGTTCGTGATCGCCAGTCCCGCGCCGCGGATCGTCACCTGGAAGTAGAGTCCGCCATTGTTGCTTTCAACCGTCTCTTCACCGTCGGTGGCCTGAATAAAGTAGCGTACGACAGTACCTTCGGCGAATGTGCCGAGATTCGCATTGTACCAGCTGCCGCCGTCGGAACCCCAGTCGGCATTGAGCGTCATGGCGTTGGTTGCCCATGACGTTCCGTTGGTGCTGTGAACAACCTGCACCCCGGTCACGCTTCCAGCCGGACCGGCTTCGGTGTCCACGTACAAATCAGTCGCAAAAGTCGCGTCACCGTCCTCGGGATAATTTTTGGTCCCGCGGATCCACAGGCCGGAAGAGGAGCCCTGTGCAACGGTGAAAGTGTAGTTCTGGCCGTTGTTGTTATCCCACGCCCTGCTGTCAGCCTCGCCCTGCGCTTCAATGTAATACTCCACGACCGTGTCGGCCGGTTGAGTGCCGAGGGTTGCATTGTACCATGCGCCGCCCTGACTGCTCCAGTTGGTGTTCACGGCCATCACCATTGTGGTCCAGGTGGTCCCGCCGTTCAAACTGTACCCGAGGAGGACATTGGTCACGCTGCCGGCCGGCCCGGCTTCAGAATTAATGTAGATTGGAGTGTCAGATGTGATTTCGCCCGCCACGGGATAGGAATGTGTGCCGCGGGCCCACAGCGCCGGCGCCGCCGTGCCCGCCACGAATATCTTGGTCTCTTTGCCCGACAGGCTGAACGAGAGCCGGCCCCCGCTCGACGTGACCTTTTCCGCCGGATTCAGGACATTCGTGAACTCGGTGCTGTCCTTGCCCACCTCCGGGTTCAGATCCTTGTTCCCATCTCCGAGGTTGATCGCCACCAGAGCCTCTTCGTCATCATAAACCCGGCTGAAGGCATAGGCGCCGTCTGTCCAGCGTTCCTGGAACGAGCCGCGTGTCAGGCTCTTGTACGTCTCGCGGGCGGTATTCAGCGCGGCGATGTGCAGGTAGAGCGGCGCGGTCGTGGCCGCCAGTTTGTTGCCCTGCGCGGGCCCGGGCTGGAAGCCCTTGTCGAACATGCACTCGCGCTGCCAGTCGCCGTCGTCCGGGTTGTCTCCCGACGGACTGCTCCCGTTGTAGTGCCCGCCCTGGTCAAACACATGCTCCGTGCCGTAATAGAGGCAGGGCACCGGCGTAGCCAGATAGAGAAAGCTCAGCGCCGGCCGCAGCTTCCAGACGTCATTCCCGGCGTCGCCGCCGTTCATGAGCGCAATGCGGTTCAGGTCGTGATTGTCAATGAACGCCACCAGGCGGTCGGCGCCTTCTCCGTACTGGCTCTTGTTGTTAAGCTGCTGCGTAAGCTGTCCCGCCCAGCCGTTGTCTACAAACACCCCCTTGATGGTCTGGCTCATGGGGAAGAAAAGCGCTGAATTGAAGGAATAGCCCGTATCCTTGCAGAAACTGGCCAGCGCTCCGTTGTCATAAGAAAAAAGCTCGCCGAAGATGATGAAGTCATTCTTGCCGCGGTAGGCCGCGTGCTTGCGCATGTCGTCCGCCCACTGCTTTATCCAGTTGTATTCCACGTGCTTGATGGCATCGACACGGAATCCGTCGCAGTCCGTCGCGTCAATCAGGTTTTTGAAGGCCTTGGAGAGGATGCTCTGCACCGCGGCGTCCTCCGTCTTCAGGTCGTCCGTGCCCTTGAACTGGCCGAGCAGATTTTCCGGAGAGCAGTCCCAGCAGTTGATGGTCCCGTTGTTGTGGAAATAGTTCAGGTTGTCGAACGGCGCGGGATGCTTGTTGTTCTGGTCCCACCATCCAAAGGTGCTGTTTCCGCTCGCCCAGTACTGTTTATCTTCCAGCTGGTTGTTGCCCCACAGGCCGTTCTTGTCGCACATGTGGTTGGGGGCCACATCGAGAATGACATAGATGCCGGCGGCATGGCAGGCGTCAATCAGGTCTTTCAGGTCCTGAAACGTGCCCATGGCCGGATCGCACTTGAAAAAGTTCTCCGGATGGTACTGATGATAAGGGGTGTAGTTCGTATCCTTGCCCTGGTCGTTCATCTGCACACCGGACATCCATACCGCCTTAACGCCCATGCCGGTCAGGTATCCGAGATTGTTCTTCAGGCCCTTCCAGTCGCCGCCGTGGTGATAATTGCGGTTGTACGGAAAGGATTTGCCTTCGCATTTCCAGGCCGGCTTGTAGCCAGCCAGCTGGTCCTCGCCCGAGTCCGCGAAGCGGTCGGTGAAAAGCTGATAAATATTGATATCGCGCCAGTCAGCCGGGCTCGGGGTATAGGTGAAGCCTGATTCGCCCTCCCGGGTTTTAAGCCCATAAACAGGATCGTCCACACCCCAGGCGTCGATGCCGTCTTCCTCCGCGCCAGCCACGAGCGGAATGGAGAGAGCGCATGCGAAGACCGCAAGCAGAGTGAAGATAAGATGGCGAGAATCAGATTTTATCATGGCCGCACCTGTTTCAGATGTTTCAAAAAACTCGGAACCTTGAATAGAGTTAACCGCTTGACGCTGCAATGTAAAGCGCTTTAATTCGTTTTGTTTTGACTTTTTTCCACAGACGTCTATTCTGTGTTCAGATTTTTAGCAGCAATACTGATCCATTCAACTGAATCTGGAGGTGTTTATGGCAACGGTGAAACTGAAAGGCAATCCGGCTGAAACTTCCGGGAATCTCCCCCGGCCCGGTTCCGCGGCCCCCGCTTTCGAACTCGCGAAATCTGATCTTTCCAATGCCAGACTGGCCGATTTCTCCGGGGAAACCCTTGTTCTCAATATCTTTCCAAGCATTGATACCCCCGTCTGCGCGGCATCAGTCCGCCGGTTTAACGAAGAAGCGGGCAACCGCAACAATGTGGCGGTGCTCTGCATTTCCATGGACCTCCCCTTCGCCCATGCCCGTTTCTGCGAAGTCGAAGGCCTTAAGAATGTGACTCCGCTGTCGGCATTTCGTTCGCCGGCATTCGGGAAAGACTACGGCCTAACGATCACCACCGGGCCCCTGGCCGGCCTGCTGGCACGCGCGGTCATCATCCTGGACCCGAAAGGCAGGATCATCTACAGCGAACTGGTCCCGGAAATCACGCAGGAGCCTGACTACAAGGCCGCTCTCAACGTTCTTCCGTAGAAGTCAGAACTTCTGCCCCATATGCTCCAGCGTCACCGGCGCAGGATTGAACAGGATCAGGGCTTCAGCGGCCTGATCTCTTCCGCGAAAGCGCCGAGTGGACACTGCGGGAAAGAGAGGCCATATTGAACGGCTTGGCGAGGAAACTGATCTCCGCTTCGTGCCCGGGCGCAAGGTTGTCAAGGGTTCCCGCCGCATAGCCGGAAGTGAAAAGGACCCGGATGTCCGGGCGCAGCTGGCGTATCTGATCCGCCAGTTCCCTGCCGTTCATTCGCGGCATCACGAGATCGGTGATCAGCAGGTCAATTCGCCCCTGATATTCGCGAACGGCCTGCATGGCCTTGTCCGGGCGATCAGCCTCCATCACCTGATAGCCCAGCTTGCGAAGCATCCGCGCGCCCAGTTTCAGTATGGTGGCTTCATCTGCCACCAGCAGCACTGTCGCTCCGCCCGTGGGGGCCGCCTCCTCGCTCCGCTCCTTTGGGCCGGGGACATCAATATCCCCATCACAGCGGGGGAGACATATCCTGATGCGGGTTCCGTGACCCGGCCGGCTGTCCACATCAATGAACCCGTGGTTCTGGCGGACAATTCCGTACACGGTGGCCAGACCCAGTCCCGTTCCCCTGCCCACTTCTTTGGTGGTGAAAAAAGGCTCAAACAGCCGCGTAAGAGCCTCCGCATCCATCCCGCAGCCGTTGTCGGAAACACTCAATTCAACATAATCGCCCGGCGCGCATTCCGGGTGAGCCGCACAGGCGGCGCCCCGCAGCCTCGCAAGGCCCGTGGTAATGGTGATCCGGCCCGTGTCCGCAATGGCATCCCGCGCATTGACGCAAAGGTTGGCCAGCAAATGATCTATCTGGGAACCATCCATCATCACCGGAGGAATCTGCACACCGGGCCGCCAGACTAATTCAATGTTCTCGCCAATGAGCCGCTTAAGCATCTTGAGCAGTCCCTCAACAGTCGCATTGATATCCAGCCGGCGGGGCTGAATGGGCTGTTTGCGCGCAAACGCCAGCAGCTGCCGGGTCAGGTCGGCCGACCGCTCCGCCGCATTGTGAATTTCGCGGAGTTCATCGCAAACAGGATCTGCGGGATCAAGCTGGTCCATGGCCAGTTCCACATGGCCGAGGATCAGTCCCAGCATATTGTTGAAATCGTGGGCCACGCCCCCGGCCAGACGACCGACCGACTCCATCTTCTGCGCCTGCGCCAGCTGCTCCCGCAGGCGTTCGCGCTCCGCTTCGGCCTGTTTGCGCTCCGAAATCTCGTTGAACATCACGGCGGCTTCGCCCTCGGCAATCTGAAACGCATACACTTCAAACGCACCCCGGATGCCGCCATAGTCGTAATCCACCTGTTCGCTGCGCCAGCTTTCTCCGAATTGCGCCGCGCGGCGGTAACGGTCGGGGATTTCCGTTTTTGCCAGCGGGGGGAACACCTCTTCGATGGTTTTCCCGAAGTACACCGAGTGATCCATGCCGATGATCCGGTCTGCGGCGGGATTGGCCCCGACCAGCACCAGGCGGCTGTCATCCTCCAGGCGGTAAAGATAAATGCCCATCGGCGAGCTTTCGATGACGGCGCGGAAGGTTTCTTCGCTTTCCCGCCCCTTCTGCTCGACACGCTTCAGGTCGGCCATCTTCTCCTCAACCTTGTGGCGGAGCATCAAATTAAAGACCAGCAGAACCGCGCAGAAACCGGCGGTCGCCAGAATGGCATAGATCAGCGGGCGGATATAGGCCGGGTGACTCAGGGAGCGTCCCATCCAGCGGTTCATGACGGCCCGGCGCTCGTCTTCGGTGATCTGCGCAAACCCGTCCTCCACGAGCTGCAGCACATCCAGACGGCCTTTTGCCACCGCCCGGTGAAAGGCGCCGGTGTAGAGGGTGAAAGAGAGCCTGAAGTCATCCTCCAGGTTCATTTTGTAGAGGTAATACAGGGCCGGAGGCTTGTCCACGGAGAAAACCAGAATATCGCGGTCAGAAGCGGCCTGAATAATGGCTTCATAGCTGGGATATTCCCTGAAATCCTTGACCCCCCCGGCTTTCAGCACATCAATGCAGGCATCGCCGGCTTTCACGCCAATGGGAAATCCGCGCAGCGACTCGATATCCGCAAATCCGCCCAGCGAATGGTGACTGAACACCGGAACCTCAATATCCGCATAGGGACGGGTAAAATCGTAAATCGAAGACCGAACTGAGTTCGAAAAGATCGTGTCGAGAACATCGGCGCGGCCAAGACGCATGTATTCCTGCGCAAGATTCCAGTCCATCGCCATGAGATTGACCCGGACGCCCGTTTTCTGCTCCCAGAGCTTCCATTCGTCCGGAAGAATTCCCCGCAGACCCCCTCCATCATCCCGGAAGATAAAAGGGGGATAATTGTCATCGGAAACAACCGTAATGGTGTCGGGTGCGAGCGGCCCGGCCGATGCACAGCGGATGAAAACATTCCCCACAAAGAAAAAGAAAAATGCGAAGGCCGGGCCACGCTGGCGGCAAACACGAAACAGAACGCATACTGCTGACCGCAAGCATTCTTTCATAGACCTCATGCCCTCCGCATATCCTCGACACAGGCCCCTATGTCTCGCAGCGGACTTATCCGGTTCCGCCGCCACAAATATCAGACCTGCATGATATCCTTTTCCTTGGCAGCAAGGAGCGCATCGATTTTCTTAATGTAGTCGTCGGTGTATTTCTGGATTTCCTCCAGACCCGAATCACGCTCATCCTCTGTGATCTTGCTGCTTTTCTGCAGATTCTTAATGGCCTCATTGGCATCACGGCGGACATTGCGCACGGCAACGCGCTGCTCCTCCGCCTGGCGCTTGGCCACTTTGGTGAGTTCCCGGCGGCGCTCCTCGGTCAGTTCCGGAATCGGAATGCGGATCAGACGGCCGTCGCTGATCGGCGTGACGCCGATGTTGGCGGCCAGAATAGCTTTTTCGATTGCGGGCAGAGCGGATGGGTCGTAGGCGTTGATCACAATGAGGCGCGGTTCGGGCGTTGAGATGCCGGCGATTTCCCGCAGGCGCGTGGCGGCGCCGTAGTAGTCCACGGCGATGTGATCCACGAGGCTTGGCGACGCCTTGCCGGTGCGCAGCCCCGCAAGCTCCTGCTGCAGGTACTCCAGCGCCTTGCTCATCTTGTCGTCGCTGTCGAGCAGTATGTCGTCGAGCGTTTCCATGCTTTTCCTCCCTTGCGCTACTGATGCACCACGGTGCCGACAGGCTCGCCCTTCAGCACGCGCACAATTTCATCATCCTTGAACCAGTTGAACACAATAATCGGAATGTCATTTTCCATGCACAGCGAAAAGGCCGACGAATCCATGACTTTGAGGCGTTTGTTCAGCGCCTCCTTGTAGGAGATATCGTCGTAGCGCACGGCGGAGGGATCTTTGACGGGATCGGCTGTATAAATGCCGTCCACCTTGGTCCCCTTCAGCAGGGCGCCGGCCTTGATTTCGCAGGCGCGCAGCGCGGCGGCGCTGTCGGTTGTGAAATAGGGGTTTCCGGTTCCGCCCCCGATGATCACAATGCGGCCCTTTTCCAGATGGCCAACGGCCTTGGCGGCAATCGCCGCCTCGGCGATGCGGGGCATTTCGACGCCCGACATCACGCAGGTTTCCACCCCGAGGTTTTCGAGCGCGGACTGCAGGGCAAGGGCGTTGATCATGGTGGCCAGCATGCCCATGTTGTCGCCCCGGGCGCGGTCAATGCCGCCCTCAAGGCCCGAAAGTCCGCGGAAGATGTTGCCGCCGCCGTTCACAACGGCCAGTTGAATGCCCGCGTCATGCACTTTTTTAAGCTGTCGGGCCGCCTTCTGGAGCATTTCTGGAGACAGGCTTTCGCTTTTGTCCCCGTCCTGGAATGCTTCCCCGCTCAGTTTAAGCAGAACCCGTTTGTACTTCATTTGAACTTTTCCAGATGCCATCTTGATCTTTCGCTGATAATTACTAGATTAAACGCTCATGATAAATGACGGAACGCGGGCGGAGCAAGGTAAAAACCTCACCCGGTTGCAAAAACCCGTGCCGTCCTGTATGCTTTTAGACGGAGAGATGGAAATTGGACAGAAAAGACTTATCGCTGATCACTGAAGGATGGGATTACAACCCCCGCGAAGTTCGCGCGCGCTGGGTTAAAACCGCGTCGGGCGAGGCGGAAGTGCAGCTTCGGCTTGATTTGGGCGTGCTGCAGATGCGCGCGGAGGGCCGGCCCGACGGCCAGACGCCGCGCGGATTTCCTTCGCTTCTGGACTATTACGAGGAACTGGAACGCACCGTGCCGGAGGATCACCCCTCGCTTCAGTTTGACGAGGACATGTGCGCAGAACTTCAGCAGGAGGCGGTGCAGTACTACTATCGCTACCTGGCCTATTCCGCGCTGGGCCACCTCGACGGGGTCATCGCGGACACAGACCACGACCTGTCCATTTTCGACCTTGTGGCCGAACACGCCATCGATGACGATGTGGCGTGGCAGTTCATTCAGTTCTTCCCCTATGTCCGCATGATGAACAGCAAGGCGCTGGCCGAAAAGGGGCTGCGCGAGAAGAACTATGACGAAGCCCTGGCCGCGGTGGAGGAAGGCCTCTGCGACATCCGCAATTTCATGCAGGACTATACGGACGAGGACGAGGATTTCGAGGACTGTCCGGAAATCCGCACCCTGCAGTCGCTGCAGCACAAGATCATACGGATGCAGCCGCGGAGCGAAGAGGATCGCATTCACGAGGAACTCGCGGCCTCCATCGCCAGCGAGAACTACGAGCACGCCGCCCGCCTGAGGGATCGGCTCAAGAAGCTCGGGAAAACCCCCTTCTGACGCACGGCGAAAGGCCGGGAAAAAAGGAAACCTGATGAAAAAGCAGATCCCTTGGGAACTGTACAGCCGGATTATTCAGAACGTGCCGATCGCATGCGTGGATGTGGCCATTGTCGCCAATGGCGCGGTCCTGCTGGTGCGGCGGAAGGACGACCCCGCAAAAGGCCAGTGGTGGCTTCCGGGCGGACGGGTGCTCAAGGGGGAAATGATGAAGGCCGCCGCGGCGCGCAAAGCGCGCGATGAAGTGGGCATCGAGTGCCATGTGGGACCCATTGTTCATACGGCGGAAACAATCTTTCCCGACGGGCCGGGCGGCATCAGCATCCACAGCATCAACAGCTGTTTCTTCATGTATCCCGTGAAGGCAGACTTCAAACCGTCGCTGGACAGCCATCACACAGACGCAAAATGGGTCCGAAGGATTCCCAAAGGCGTTCATCCCTATGTGGAACAGTGCCTCATGGGCGCCGGCCTCTCAAAATGAGTCCGCGCAGAGCCGCGCAGGCGGGCGTTCCGGTCTTCTTCACCACAGGTTGTTGTGAATGCGGGAGGGATCAAGGCGGTCCTCTCCCTGAAGGTTTTCATTCGGGTGGCCGGCAGCGATCAGCGCGAACGGGAAAATGTTTTCCGGCACATTCAGAATCTCGCGGCAGGGATTGAAGCGGTCGGGAATGGGATGAATTGCGATCCACACGGCCCCGAGGCCCAGGGCATGGGCCGCCAGCAGAATGTTTTCGGCGCAGGCCGAGCAGTCCTGCACCCAGTAGCCCGGAATTTTCTCGAGCGCTTCGTCGCCACAGACCAGAATGCCCAGCGTGGCCGTGTCCAGCATTTCGCATTTGGGCATGGCGGCGGAAAGTTTCCGGAGAACAGCGGTGTCGGTTATGACAACAAAATGCCACGGACGCTGATCGCCGGCCGAAGGGGCCACGCTGGCCGCCTTCATCAGAATTTCAATCTGATCCCCCGCCACCGGCTGACGGGTGAACTTGCGAATGCTTCGCCTTGAAAATATTGCCTGCAGTGCGTCCATAACCGTAATCTCCTTCCAAATCGAGGCCATTATGAAAGTCGACCGGGAATCAGGCAATCACATTCTCGCACAGCTTTTCGCGGAGGCCTCCTGGATGACACTGCAGGAAATGCTTGCGCAAAGGCGGGGTCATGCTAAACTGAATCCTGCATGATTAACAATTACAGGAGGAGATCATGAAGTTATATCAGGTATTGAGCATTCTGGCTGTTGTTTCTGTTGCACTGGCTGCCGGCTGCAGCAAGGGCACGACAGAACAGGCGGCGCCCGCAGCGGGCGTGGCGGCAGCTTCTGACGAAGGATTCGTCGCAATTGACTCCAGTCTGCTGGAGAAGGTGAAATATGACGGCGCAGCCCAGACGCTGACGGTTGTGTTTGACAGCGGTGAAACGTATGTCTACGCCGGCGTGCCCCAGGCGATCTATGACGGCCTGATGGCCGCGCCCTCAAAGGGTTCGTTCTTCGAAGCCAGCATCAAGGACGCCTTCCAGTTCGAAAAGAAATAATTCGCAGAGCTTTCCACATGCAGCACCCGGAGCAAATGCTCCGGGTGTTTTTTTATGCGGTTGCAATCCGCGGGCCTCTGCCCTTAAAATGCACCGCGTGATTTGAGGAGAACTTATGCAGTCAGACTGGCTTTCTGTTCTTGCGGCCGCGGCGGGATCATATCTGCTGGGGTCAGTCCCCTTCGGGCTGCTGCTGGCCCGTGCCAGGGGAGTTGACATCCGCTCCGTGGGCAGCGGGAACATCGGCGCCACCAATGTGTTCCGGGCCGTCGGGAAAGGTCCCGGCCTCCTGACTTTTTTCCTCGATTTCCTCAAGGGGCTCCTCCCCGTGCTGGCGGCCGGACACTGGCTGGCTCCGGACACAGCCGCGCCGATTCTCTGCGGCTGCGCGGCAATTGCCGGGCATATATGGACTGTTTTCGCGCAATTCAGGGGCGGGAAAGGCGTCGCCACGGGCGCGGGAGTCGTGGTGGGCATTGCATGGGAGGCTGTTATTATCGGCCTGATCTGCTGGATCATCGTCTTTGCCCTTACCCGTTATGTTTCACTGGCCTCCATTATCACGGCTGGTTCGGTCGGAATATCCGGATGGATTCTCTATCCCGGCCGCCGGCTGGTTCCCGCGACACTGACCCTGCTGGCCGCACTGGTCATTGTGCGGCACCGTTCAAACATCGTCCGGCTGCTCAAGGGAACCGAAAATCGCTTTGACTTCAAAAAGAAAAAGGAAGGCGCAGAATGAAAAGAGTTGCGGTAATCGGTGACGGAGGCTGGGGCACCGCGCTGGCCACGGTTCTGCAGGCCAACGGGCACCACGTCACAGTCTGGGGTCCTTTTGCAGATTACATCGGAGAAATCATGGCCGCCCGCGAGAACCGCAAATTCCTCCCCGGCGTAAAACTTCCTCCGGAGATTCAATGGACAGCAGACCGGGCGGAGGCGGCGAAAAACGCAGATGCCTGGGTCCTGGCTGTGCCATCGAAGTTCTATGAAGAAGTGGTTGCGTCCTTTCGTCCGTTTGCAGATAAAAACACACACGCCATCAGCGTGACCAAGGGACTGGACCGGAAAACGCACCGGCGCATGAGTGAAATGGCCGCGGATCTGCTTCGGGGAGGCCCCATTGTCGCCCTCACCGGTCCAAGCCATGCGGAAGAAGTCGCCCGCGGCATTCCAACCGCCGTGGTCGCCGCCTGCGAGGATCACGCGCGCGCCGAGTTTGTGCAGGAACTGTTCAGCAACCCGCGCTTCCGCGTGTACACGACAGACGACACCGTCGGCGCCGAACTGGGCGGCTGTCTCAAGAATGTGATCGCCATCGCCGTCGGGGTCAGCGACGGGATCGGCTTCGGGGACAACACCCGCGCCGCGCTGATCACCCGCGGACTGGCCGAAATGAAGCGTCTTGGATGCGCACTGGGGGCACATGCCGAAACCTTTTCCGGGCTGAGCGGCATGGGCGACCTGATCGTCACCTGCACCAGCAGGCTCAGCCGCAACCGGGCGGTAGGCGAAAAACTGGGCCGCGGCCAGTCCATTGAATCCATTCTTGCCGGAATGGAACAGGTGGCCGAAGGCGTGGCAAACAGCGCCTCGGCCCTCGCGCTGGCCGAAGCACACGGCGTGGAAGTTCCCATCACGCAGGAGGTGAACGACGTGATTCACAGGGGCAAAAATCCCAAGCTTGCCGTGCAGGCCCTGCTGACGCGTGATCCGCGGCCCGAGAGAGATTCCCCGTGAAAATCCACCTCGGGATTGTGCTGGCGGCCGGGGCATCGTCCCGGATGGGCTCCCCGAAGGCGCTCCTGCGGCCGCCGGACGGCATTCCCCTCGCCCTCCATCAGATCCGGCTGCTAGAATCGGGGGGATGCTCCAAAACCGCCATTGTACTCGGAGCGGAGGCCGACCGCATTGCGCCGGAACTCCCGGGAGTCCGCATCATCCTGAATCCCGCGTGGGAATCCGGGCGGCCGTCGTCCGTTCTGGCCGCGCTGAAGGGCGCGGCGGATTGCGAAGGCATGATCATCCTGCCGGTGGACACGGTCGGCATCCGGCCCGAAACCATAAAACGTGTTCTGGAATTTTCCGATACGGCTGAATGGCCGGCGGTGCGTCCGGTCTGCAGGGGAATTCGCGGCAAACTGGTGTGGATTTCGTCCGCGCTTTCAGATGAAATCATACAGAAGAACTATTCCGAAAGGCTGGACGACCTCCTTGCGGACCGGGCCTTCGAACTGGAAGTGGACGATCCGGCCATTTTGCGGAACATCAACACGCCAAAAGACTGGGAAGAAGTCTCCGGACAGCTCTGAAATCAGGATTCGAGCAGGAAACGCACCAGCCGGCCCGAAACCCATTTCCGATATTCGGCGGTGGAACGAATGTCGTCTATCGGAGATACTTCGTCCGACGCGCGCTTCTCAACCTCCGCCAGCGTTTCCTCACTCGCGGATTTTCCGATGATCCATTCCTCCAGTTTCGGCAGACGGACGGTCGTTGGGCCCACGCTGCCCAGCGCGACGGCGCAGGTTTCGAACGATCCGGCCTTCACCGAGAACCGGGCCGCGCACATCACCTTGGAGATCGCCTGCGCGGCGCGCGTGCCGAGCTTGCGGAACACCTCAATCTCTCCGGCGGCACGCTTCGGGAGTACAAAACGCACGATCATTTCATCGGGTTTCAGGTCAATCCTGCGGTAGGCGAGGAAAAATTTCGTCAGCGGGATCGTGCGCTCTCCGGTCCGGCTCGCCACGACGGCCTCTCCGCCGGTGATCAGCAGCGCAGGAGCCAGATCGCCCGCCGGGCTGGCGTTGGCCACATTGCCGCCAATGGTGCCAAGCGCCTGAATCTGGGGCCCGCCCACTGTGGCCGCGGCGGCCGCCAGGGCCGGCAGATGCTTCTGCACCGGTTTGGAACTCCGAATGTGCGCGTGCGTCACGCCGGCGCCAATGACAACGGCGCCGTCATCCTCTTTAATCCCCTGCAGTTCCTTCAGCCCCTTGATGCTGATCACGCGCGGAGGCGGCTCCATGCCTGCCGCCCACTGAACCATCAAATCGCTTCCTCCCGCCAGAAGCCGGCCGCGGGTGGACTCGTTCGCCAGGAGCTCCAGCGCCTCTTTGAGCGTGGAAGGGAAACGGCAGTCTGATTTTTCCAGCTTTTTCATAATCACTTCCGGGGCCAGTTTTGCGCCGCCAGCCTGACAGCTTCAATGATTTTCACATAACCCGTGCAGCGGCAGATATTGCCGCCATGAGCATCCAGAATGTCTTCTTCTGTCGGCCGGCTGTTTTTCGAGAGAAGCGCGAAGGACGCCATGAGCATGCCGGGGATGCAGAATCCGCACTGAGATGCGCCCGCCGAAACATAAGCCTCCTGAAGCACCCGGCCCTGCTCGGTTTTCTCCAGCCCTTCCACGGTCAGAATCTGCGTTCCATCGGGCACCTGCCCCGCGGCCACCAGACAGGAGGTCACCGGCACGCCGTCCAGCAGCACCGTGCAGGCGCCGCACTCTCCCTCGCCGCAGCCTTCCTTGCATCCGGTGAACCGCATATCCTCGCGGATCACATCCAGCAGCCGACGCAGCGGAGGAAACTCCAGCGTCTTCTCCTCGCCATTCACGTTCCAGGTTCTTTTCACGTTGCTCATAGTCTATCCATTCTGATGCTTTGCGCGGTGCAGCGTGAACAGATCCTCCGGCATGATGGGAATCCGGTTGCACCGCAGCCCCGTGGCGTTCTCAATGGCGTTGGCGATGGCAGGAGCCAGCCCGTCCATCGGCATCTCCCCGATGCCTTTCGCGCCGGGCGGAGAAAATTCGTAGGGATATTCAACAAAGGTGATGTCGAATTCGGGAATGTCCGGCATGGTCGGCACAATGTAGGTCTGCATGCGGTCGGCATCATATTTCCCGTTGCGGATGCCCATCTTCTCCATCAGCGCATAGCCAATGGTCTGCACCAGCCCGCCTTCCGCCTGCGCCTTGCAGTTGAGCGGATTAATCATGCGCCCGACGTCGAAACAGGCCGTCACTTTCTTGAGCCGGATTTCAAAGGTCAGGGGATCCACCTCCACCTCGGCCGCATTGCATCCCCAGGAAAACGCCGGATATGCGTCTCCCTTGAACGTGCTCTGGTCCCACTTCAGATCAGGCGGGAGCGTGAACTGATGCTCCGTCCGCAGACGGCCGTGCTTGTCAAGATACGAGGCGGCAATCTGCCGGAAGGGCAGCGCCTCGCCGCTGCAGACGAACCGCCCGTTTTCCAGGACAACCGGCCGGCCTTCAAAAACCTCTTTTGAGGCGAACTCCTCCAGCGCCGCCTTCAGCTTCAGGCCCGCGCCATGAACGGTATGCCCGACGACCATGGTCGTGCGCGAGGCCACCGTCGGCCCGCTGTTGGGGCACAAAGAAGTGTCGGGAAGCGGACAGCGAACATCGTCAAGGGGTATGGAAATCGCGTCAGCCGCGATCTGATCCATGATCGTGAAAGCGCCCTGCCCCATTTCTGTCGAGCTGATGCGTATGTTCACCCCGGGATGGTTTGGTTCAATCCAGTCCAGCTCAACGGCGCCCTTTGCCTTGAAGCGCGCCTCGCCGTCGCCGGTGAAGCCGGATCCGTGGGCGAAAAATGCCAGGCCGATGCCGTACCACTTCTTGTGTTTTGGATTACCCCGGCTGGACTGCTTCAGTTTCTTTGCAAAATCCGACCGGTCCAGCACCTGATCCAGAACGGCTGGAGACCCCACACTGTCTTTCAGCACCATGCCCGTGGGGGTGACATCCCCCTGCACAAGACAGTTCTTCCGGCGGAATTCCTGCGGGAGCATGCCGCAGGCTTTCGCCAGCTCCTCGATATGCGATTCAAAAGCCCAGGTCGCCTGCGGGGCGCCGAAGCCGCGAAAAGCGCCGCAGGGGAACGTGTGCGTCTTGAAAATGCGGCCGTCCACAAAAACATTGTCGCACCGGTAGCCCATGGCCGCATGCAGAATACCGCGCGCGAGAACCACCCGGCTGATCGTCGTATAGGCGCCGCCGTTCAGCAGCAGTTCCGCGTGAATCGCTGTGATCGTGCCGTCCTTCTTCAGTCCGGTCTTCAGGCGGCCCCAGGACGGATGACGCTTGGTCGTGAACAGGATGTCCTCGTTCCGGTCGAAAACAATTTTCACCGGATGACGCGACTTCATGGCCAGCAGCGCACAGTAGCCGGCAATCAGCGTGGGATACTCCTCCTTGCCGCCGAACGCGCCGCCGGTCATCTCCTGCTTCACGCGGATTTTCTCGGGCGGCAGATTGAGCGTCAGGCACAACTCCGGATTGATGAAATAGGGACACTGCAGACTGCCGCGGATAAACACCCCTCCGTCGTCCGTCATTTCGGCGATCATGGCCTGCGGCTCAATATAGAGCTGCTCCTGATAGCCCGCCCAGTACTCGCCGGTGACAATCATATCCGCTTCTGAAAAACCCTTTTCGATGTCACCCTTGACCGTGGTCTGCTCGCCGAGCGAATGAAGCGAGGAATCCTGTTTCTTGTACAGGTCCACAATTTCCTCCATGTGGAAGATGCCCGGAAGCTCCTCAATGTCGGGATGGAAATGGCGGGCGGCCTCCTCGGCCAGCTCACGGTCGGGAGCGGCCACCAGCGCCAGCGGCTCCCCCAGATAATTGATTTCATCGTGCGCGATGAAGGGCATGTCATGGATGAAAAGGTCCGCGATGTTCTTGCCGGGGATGTCATCCGGGAGGACCACGCTGACCCGGCTCCAGTCAAATTCCTCATCCCTTTTCAGGGAGCGCAGGCGGCCGTGTGCCACCGGTGAACGAACGACTTTCCCGTACCAGCAGCCCGGCACGTCAATATCGTCCGTGTAAACCGCGCGGCCCCGGACCTTGTCGGGCGCATCCACCCGCGTGCTGTCAGCGCCCACGTGTCCTGATTTGATTTTGCGTTTTGGGCCCATGCTCCGTGCTCCTGAAAATAGTCCTGCAAAGACTATAAACGAATCCGGATCAAACGCAAAAAGAAATGCCCGGGCGCGCGCAAAAAACCGCCGGCCCCCCTGCGGGGCCGGCGGCCTGCGATACAATGACGATAATTTATTCCGGATTCACGCCGATGCGGATAATCCTGTGGGCGGCGGTATCACCGAGGATGGTGACCTGTCCGCCGGACACCGTATAGTCTGTGTTCTCGACCAGCAGTTCCCAGTCCCAGCTTCCATCCTCCAGAACGGTGTCGGCGCCGTAAACTGCTCCCAGAGTGTATCCGGCCGGTACGTCGAAGGTGAAAGAACTGCCGCCCGCTCCGGGAACAATCTCGCCGATCTCGGGAGGACCGGCAGGCGCTTTGGTCACATACATGCGGTTGAAGTAGAAGTTCTCCTCGTCCCCGCTTCCTCCGTTGTAGTTGTAGAATTCGATCTGGTCAATCGTGCCGGGCAGCACCACATCCTCCACCAGCACCGGCGTCTCTTCGGCGCCGCGCAGGAAAGAGAAGGTGAAGGTGTTCGGGGCCGTGCAGATGGCCTGCACCCGGCCCATGAAGCCTCCGGCCAGATAATTGGACCAGATCACCACGGGGGTTCCGGCATCCAGCTTGTACGACCAGGTGTCACCGCCGCTGTTGTAAAGCTCGAACCGCTCGTACGGAGTACCCTCAAAATCGCCCTTCAGCTTGAAGCCCTTTGTGCCGCCGCTGTAGTTGTAGGCCACGTCAACAGAGAACGTCTGCCCGGACACCATCGGCGCGGGGAACTCGCGCGAAACTTTGATCTCCGGCAGAGGATCGGGCTGGGCTCCGGTATAATTCGCATACAGTCCGAACGCCGTACCGCCTTCATTAATGCCGCCGATGGCGGAGGCCCCGATGAACTTTCCGCGATAGGAATCGTTTGTCTCCGGGCTGAGCGTTTCCGTCCAGTCGGAAAAGCCCGTGACATGAGCCGGCGAGTTGGACCAGACCCCGCCCTCGTACAGCGAGGAATCGTCATACGCGTCAAACTCCGGCCGTTCGGTCACGGTGACATCCAGATAGGTGCTGGCGTCCCCGCCGTCGTTGGCGGTCAGGCGGGTCTGCCCCGCCGCAAGAACCGTGGCCTCAAAGGTGAGGCTGTTCGACCCCGACTGGAAATCAACCGAAGCAGGCACGGTCATCACCGCGGTGTTGGTGCTGCCCAGGAATATTGTGTCGGGCACGGCACCCTTGCGCGTTATGGTATAGGTTTCCGTTGTTCCGCCGGTCCATATGTCATCACGGCCCGTGATGGTCAGTTCCGGGGCCTGCACGGTGACATCATACGTTGCAAAGGCGCCGCTGGCCGCGTTGCTGGCGGTCAGCGTGGCGGTTCCAAACCATACCGGAGTGGCTTCAAACACCAGGCTGGTGCTTCCGCCCCCGAAGGCTGCGCTGTTGGTCACGGTCAGCACGCCCTCGTCGGAACTGCTCAGGATGATATCGTCACCCACGCCGCCTTCGCGCGTCAGGGTGTACTCCGCCGGGATCCCCGGTACCGTCAGTTCCCATGGTCCGGCGATGTAAAGAACCGGAAGCGCGGGCTTCACTTCATATTCCGCCCATGCGCCGGTCTCTTCGTTGCTGGCAATGAGCGTCGCTTCGCCGGCCGTCAGGCTGACGACCGTGGCCAGGAAGCTCACGGTGTTGGACCCTTCTTCAAATTGCACACTCCCAGGAACCGTGACGGCATTGGTGTTGCTGCTGCTGAGCACGATGTTGCTCCCGACCGGGCCGCTGCGCTCGATCACGAATTCATAATCGCCCAGCGCGCCGGGATTCCATGTGCCGTCGGAAAACACCAGGCTCACGCGCTCATCTCCCGCGATCTGCAGGTTGTTCATGAAGATCGCGTAGTTGGCATTGTCCCCTATCGGATCGGCCGTGTAGCCGCCGCAATACATGGCCACGCTTGTCGCGGGTTCGCCGTGCACAATATTCGTTGTGTAGGCCAGATTGACTCCGCCGGTCACCGACCGGGTCAGATACACCTCAATCCCGCCGGCCAGCTGGGTTATTTCCACATTCACCACGGCGCCCGGCGAATATGCAGTCGAAATGATCTGCTGATTGACCTTGAACACATTGCCCGGAGTTACATCAATCAGGTTGGCAAACTGCCCGCTCTGGGAGGAAATATCCACGCCGCGGCCGCCGCCGTCCCAGTTGTAGGTGAACGTGAAGCTGAGGACATTGCCAACCCGCAGCGCGCCGCCGAGGTTGCGGCTGGCGTTGCACCATCCGTTGGACCCGTCGCCCATGAAACGGAAGGAATACCCGTTGGTGGAATTCAGGTCTCCGCCGCCGCCCGCCGTGGAGTCTCCGAGTTCCGCATCCTTGTTCCAGAAATTCCAGGGGCCCAGACCCAGACCTTCATTTGAACCGTTGGTGAAAGTTGCCGGCGTGTAGTTGCCCGCCTCGTCATGGGCGATGACGTTCGGCGTTTCCGTGACCGTGACCTCAAAGGGAGCACTCGCGGCCGAAGCGTTTGTGGCTGTAATCTGCGCCGCGCCCGCCATGCCGATCACGGCGGGGAAGCTCACAGAGTTCTGGCCGGACGGGAAATCCACAGTGGCGGGAACGGACAGGACATTCGTGTTGGAGCTGGACAGGTTCACGGTGTCGTCCACCATGCCGAGGCGCGTGACGGTGTACCATTTCGTGCTGTTGGTCCAGGCCGCGGCGGGGCCGTTCACCTGAAGCGTCGGAACCTGAATGTTGACGACATACGTCGCTGAAGCGCCGGTGGCCGAGTTGGTGGCGGTGATGGTCGCTGCGCCGTTGGTCACACTGACCACCGCTGCCGTAAAGGTCAGACTGTCCACGCCCGTTTCAAAAGACACCGATGCGGGCACCGTCAGCGCATCCTCGTTGTCGCTGGAAAGGTCTATGTCATCGCCCACCTCGCCGATGCGGCCCAGCGTGTATTCATAGTCTCCCAGCGCGCCGGGATTGGCGTCGCCCGCAGTGAAGGTAAGAATGAGAGGATCCGGCGGAGGCGTGCCTTCCTGATTAAGCTCCAGATTGTCGAAATAGCTCTGCCGCTGGTCTTCCAGCGTGTCCGGAAGGCCCGAAGAATAGAAGCGCATGCTTCCAAGATACCCGTAGCCATTGGCCACAGTTACCGTTGCCGAGAATGTTTCCGAGCCGTCCCGGCCTGTTGCCTGCACGGCGATCTGGTCAGCCGCTTCCTGCGTGAACGTCCAGCGCATGGTGTTGGTGCCGAATTCTGCCAAGGCGACATTCCCGTTCATGTAGATCTCGCCGGGAAAACTTCCGTGGTTCACATTGATCACTTCTTCATCCAGCGCATACAGGCTGAACCCCTTGTTCCCGCCGGAGGAATCCCAGTTCACTCCGAAATCGAGCGCGAAGGTGTCGCCCGTGTTAAGGGCCTGCGAGAAATCGCGGTCAATATTGATGTAGCCAACCTTGCCCACATAGCCAAAGGCCAACCCCATGTTCAGGCCGGCACCGGCACTGTCCCAGATGCCATGTCCGGCGAATCCGCCCTGTGCATCCGCGACAACACTCCACGGGCCGAAACCGGTGCCGCCGTTGGATTCATTGGTCCAGCCGCCGGGATAATTGGCGGCGGAATCCGTATAGGTTGCCCCCATGAGATTTCCTGCAAACGCCAGCGCTGCAGTCAGGACAGACATCAGTGTGTACTTAGTCATGATCAGTCTCCTCGTTTGGATGATTCTGCAGGACTATACGCTGAAAACCGGGGCCAGTGCAAGAAAAATTAAAGCGCTTTACCGTTTTTACCCGCGTAGTGCTCTATCACCTCCAAAGTGCCGTATGGACCCGGCCGGGACGACACATAACCTCCGGCGGCACGCACCGTGCGAATGACCCCCTCCGCGGCATCCGCCGGACACCCCACCAGCTCTGCCGACTGGCCGTCCAGCATCGGAATGTCGTTCTGATCGTTCCCGATCGCCAGCGTTCGAGCCAGCTTCTTCCGGTCATGCCCCAGACTCTCCGCAAGCACCCGGCCTTTGCCCAGAAAATCGGGAATGGCAAACACATAGCCCCCGTTGATGAATACTTCCGCCTGCGGCATGTCCTTGAGACACGCCGCCATCTCGGACGACAGCGCCGCGGGACGGCCATCGGACGGATCAACCAGGAAAACCGTCGCGTCCTCACGCACAAAGGTCTCCTTCGGAGCGTATTTCTCCATCCAGCCCTCAAGTGAACTCCGCACCCGCGACTGAACCTCCGCATGGAACCGGCGCAGATACGCCCGCGTGTCTGTGTTCCATGGTTCACGGTCGGCATAGCCGGAGCCGGAACGGTCATATATGAAACTCTCGCCGCAGATCATCTTTTCCGGCCTGTGAACCAGTCCGCGCTTCACGGAAAGATCAAGCACCTCAAGCTGGTTCCTGATGCCCCGACCGCTGTTGGTGAACCACTGAATCCCCGCCGCCTCAAGCGCATTCAAGCATTCGATCACCGCCGGATGGAACCATCCAAGTTCGCCCTCGTACTCCATGATTGTGCCGTCGAAATCAAGGCAGACACAGTACAGCGACGCCTGCGTCATGGTCCCAGCATCTCCAGCGCCGCGGACAGCACACGGTCCGTGTGCAGCGCGGACAGGCAGCGCAGGTCGCCGCGGCGGCAGGTGCGCGCAAGGCAGGGGCGGCAGTCCAGTTTTCCTTCGAAGGTCACCACGCGGTGCGGCTTTCCAAAAGGCCCCGTGCGGACCGGATCGGTGGCCCCGAACACCGCCAGCACGGGCACGCCGATCGCGGCGGCCATATGCATGGGCCCGGAGTCAACCGTAATCACCAGATTCGCCGACTTCAGGATGCCGCCGAGTTCAACCAGTGAAGTTTTACCGCAGAGATTCACAACCCGGCCGCCCATGCCCTCTTCAATCCCGCGGCACACCCCGGCATCCGCAGGCGATCCGGCAAGGAATATCGTCACATCCGGCCGGGCTTCCGTCAGCTTGCGCCCCAGTTCAATGAACTTCTCAACCGGCCAGTTTTTGGTCGCCCATCGCGAACAGGGCACCAGAACCACCCTCCGGCTGCCCTCCAGCGGCACATCGGGGAACTGCACAGGGAATTCGATTTCCGAAGGCTCGAGTCCCAGATAGCGCACCACATCCAGCGCTTCGTCCACCGCGTGGCGGTTTTTGTTCTTCCTGCCGGCCACATGCGTGTAGAAAAACCGCGCGCCCTCGCGATGATACGAAGGGCCTATCCGGACGCGGGCCCGCGCCAGCCGCGCCGCAAGGGCGCTCTTGCCCAGCCCCTGAAGATCAATCACCGCGTCATAGCGGTTCCTGCGGACCGATTTCACAAACCACCAGGCCGACTGCATGAACTTCTTCCGGGGGAAAACAATCACACGATCCACATCCGCGAAGCACTCCAGCAGTTCGGCGTACTCCGGCTGCGTCACCCAGTCTATCGTCGCGCCGAGCTTCTTTTTCAGCTCGCGCGCCACCGGCAGCGAGTGAAACAGATCGCCCAGCGAACTCATCCTGATGATCAGGATTCTCGGATTGGCCGGCAGTGAAAGTTTCATGCGCGCCTGCGGGAATTCAGCCTTCCAGAAGTTTCAGCATGATCGCGTTCTGGGCATGCATCCGGTTTTCGGCCTCGTCAAACACCACCGACTGCGGCCCGTCAATCACCTCGGCCGTCTGCTCGTAACCGCGCATCGCCGGCAGGCAGTTCATGAAGATGGCGTCAGGCTTCGCCTGCTTCATCAAAGCCGAATTCACCTGATAGGGCGTCAGGGTCTTCACGCGCGCCTCAAGCTGGTCCTTGGGAATGTGATAGCTCATCCATGAATCAGTATAAACCACATCCGCCCCGCGCGCGGCCTCGGCGGCGTCGTGCGTGACCGCCACGCTGCCGCCGCTCTTCGCGGCGATCGCGGAAGCCTCTTTCATCACATCCGGACGCGGAGAAAATTTTTCGCCGGCCGGGCAGCCCACGCGCACATGCATGCCGAAGAGCGCTCCGCCGAACAGAATCGAATGCGTCACGTTGTTGTTGGAGTCTCCGAAGTAGCTCAGGGTCAGTCCCGCCAGCCGGCCCTTCTTCTCGCTGATCGTCAGCAGGTCGGCCATGATCTGGCACGGGTGATTGTAGTCGGTCATGCCGTTGATCACCGGGATGCCCGCATGCTTTGCCATGGCCAGCATGTTCTCATGCTTCATCAGGCGGGCCATGACCAGATCGGCGTAGCGGCTGACGGTCTTCACGCTGTCCTCGATCGTCTCCTTGCCCGCGCCCAGCGGCGAAGTGGACATGTCGTAATAAATCGCATCGCCGCCCATCTTGCACATGCCGGTCTCGAACGAAAGACGCGTGCGCAGGCTGGGCTTCTCGAAGATCATCACCAGCACCCGGCGGCGCATGGCATCCTCGTACGCGCCGGGATTCCTCTTGATCTCGGCCGCCAGATCCAGCATCGCGGCCAGCTCCTCAACCGGCCAGTCCTTCAACGCAATAAAATGACGCATGACAAACTCCTTCCCTTCAAAAAGACATTTGGAAAAGTCCTGAACGGTATAACAAAGCCCCC
>JAKQHR010000177.1 GCA_029557905.1 Verrucomicrobiota bacterium | reverse complement strand
CCTTGGCGCCATCTCTCTGTTCGGTTGGGGAGAGAATCTTCATTCAGCGGTTATGGATGACGTGAATGGTTATGCCTGCTTCGGATGTCTGACAAACCCCGGAAGGGTGCTGCGCGTTGCCTTGTCACACAAGGGATTTGTAAAGGGCACAAAATTCCATGTGTCTGATCGGATAAAAGTTGAATGTGTGAATATCTATTCCCATGCGGATTCAGGTAATGTCCGCCTGGCAATCTATGGCGCGGGAGCGAACCGGCCGCTGCTCTGGGAAAGCGGAGAGGTTAATAATACGATAAAGGATGACTGGTTGAGTGTCGCCATAACCGAAGGCTCGCCCGCCAATCTTCGGCTGCCTGCCGGCGATTACTGGCTGGCATGGCAGGTGGACACCATGGCTTCCGTGCCGGGATATACGGCGGGGGCCTCCGGAGACGGGATGCTCCTCCCCTTTGTCTGGGGTGCGTTCCCCGCGGCGCTGGAAACGGGCACTGAACATGAACCGGTGTTCACGGAGGAGCGGTGGGGCGCCTTTATCAGTTATCTTCCCGCTCTTTCAGCCTCCGGGTTCTGGAACCTTCTGGAGTAAAGAGTAACTGAAGCGGCGGGGCGGCAAATGCCCGGGGAAATCAGGAATCCCGCTTATCGGCGGGTCAGGCCTGTCCGCTTAAGACGCGGATCATATCGTCATGAATCAGGCTGTTTGTCGCAAGCAGCTGCTTCTTTTCGATGCGGAATTCTCCCCCGGAGAAGTCCGTCACGCGGCCGCCGGCCTCTTCGAGTATCAGCCAGCCCGCCGCCGTGTCCCACGGCTTGAGGTTCTCCTCCCAGTACCCGTCCAGACGTCCGCAGGCCACGGAGCAGAGATCCAGGGCCGCCGCGCCGACACGCCTCACATCATGGCAGCGCATCATGAAGTCCCGGTATCGTCGCATCAGGAGATCGGCCTTGTCACGCCGGTCATAGGCGAAACCCGTCACCAGCAGGGCGCGCGAAAGATCGCTCACCGCCGATCTGTGAATCCGCCGGTCGTTCAGGAACGCGCCCCTGCCCCGCTCGGCATGAAAATACTCATTATAGTAAGGATTGAACACCGCGGCAAGGACTGGCCGGTTCGCCTTCATGACCCCGATGGAAACGCAGAAAGCCGGGAAGCTGTGCGCGTAGTTCGTCGTGCCGTCCAGGGGGTCTATCACCCACTGATATCCGGCATTGCCGCCGCCTCCGCCCGATTCCTCGGCGAGGATGGCGTGGTCCGGAAACGCCTCGCGGATGACGGATATCACCGCCGCCTCGGACTCGCGATCCGCGATCGTGACAAGGTCAATATCCGCCGATTTTGTCTCAAAATTCTCGATTCGGCCATAGTGGCGCATGAGAATCTCACCGGCCTTCAGGGCGGCTGTTCTGATGGTGTCACGCATTTTTTCCATAATGGAATTCACCTTGTCCCGGACGGGCTTGTGGAGGCGTCATCCACTACGGTAAGCGACATCTTTCTGCGGAATTCATTGAAGTAGAGGTTTACGCCGTCCACTTCAACCTCACCCCGCTGGAAGTCCACCGGCTCGGAGCGGAAGTCGTATTTTTCGGGATTCAATTCGGCGTTGTTGCGGGCATTGGCCTCCAGGCGCCACGGGTCCATGCTGCCGAAATAAAAGTCGCGCAGATACTGGCGGTCCTCGTCGGGCAGCGTGGATTCCTGTATCGCCCAGACGCCCATATAAGGATCCGCGGGGACCCAGCCCCAGGGCTTAATGTAAACGGATGTCCAGTCGTGCATGCCGTAACGGTCGCCGCCCATGCATTCCC
>JAKQHR010000169.1 GCA_029557905.1 Verrucomicrobiota bacterium | reverse complement strand
CGACCTCCTCCGGCGCCAGGGCATGAGCGCGCCATTGGCGTTGATTTTTGGTGAACAAGGCGAAAGCCTTCGCGCCGATTTCGCCGGCATTCCTGGGCGCGTTGGAGACCCCGCCGCTGGCGCTTACATGTGCACCGACATATTTCATGCTTTTCTTTGCCGTGTTAAATCGACAAGAAAACGGCATGAACCGGGGTGCAGTCCATGCCGTCACGAATTTATTGCGAAGGCTTAAATTTTTTACGGTCTTTTGAATGAAGACCGCCGGCGGCCGCCGCGGCGGCGCGGATTGTTGTACCGTCTCACTTCGCCCTCCTCCGCGGGCTTGGGCTGCGGCGCCGGCTCATCAGCAGCCAACGGCGCATGCAGACTGGCCTGGTAATACTCATCCAGAAGCATGGCAATGACGGTGTTCAGGTCATCGTTTCCGGCCAGATTTTGTGCCAGGGGCAGAAAACGGCGCAAACGCTCCTTCTCCACATTGTCTTTGGCGCGGAACTTGGATTCGAGCATGGCCGTGATGCGTTCGGTGACCAGATTGGACACGTCTTCATTGCTGGGCAGGTCGCGCTGGATCAGGCTGAAATTAAAGCGCCGCGCGATGCGGTCCAGTTCGATCTGTTCAAATTCGGTGACCAGGGAGATGGCCTCTCCGGCAGCCCCGGCCCGGCCGGTGCGTCCGGCGCGATGGATGTACGCCTCCGGATCCTCCGGCGGTTCATACATGATCACAGCGGAAAGCTGGGGAATGTCAATGCCGCGGGCGGCCACATCGGTGGCCACGAGGAAACGCAGGCTGCCGGTGCGCAGGCGCGCCATGACGCGTTCGCGGGCGTTTTGCGAGAGATCGCTGCTCAATTCGTCCGCATTATAGCCGAAGCGCTGCAAAACCACCGCGACATAGTGCACCTGGGAACGTGTGTTGCAGAAGATGATGGACTGGATTGGATTCTCCTGCTCGATGATGCGCACCAGCGCCCGGTCTTTGTCCATCGGCGGCACGACATAGAAGCAGTGTTCGGTCTCCGCGACATGGACCTGGTCGCCGCTCAAACTGATGAATTCCGGATCATCGAGGAATTCATCGGCCAGGCGCAGCACGAAGGGCGGAAAGGTGGCGGAGAACATGTAGGCATTGATTTTTTCCGGCAGGTACTTTTGCACCTGTTTCATGTCCGGATAAAATCCCATGGAGAGCATGCGATCGGCCTCATCCATAATGAGCAGGCGCAGCGCATCGAGATTGAGGGAGCGTTTCAACAGATGGTCGAGAATACGGCCCGGTGTTCCGACAACAATGTGTGCGCCTTCGCGAAAGGCATCGATCTGGGGGCCATAACCGACGCCGCCATAGACCGCAATCACCTTCATGCCGCTGTCGCCGCACAGCAGTTTGGCCTCTTCGGACACCTGCTTGGCCAGTTCACGCGTGGGCACCATGATCAGGGCCTGAGTTTCATTTTTGGAGGCGTCGAGATGCTCCAGCATGGGCAGGACAAAGGCGCCGGTCTTGCCGCTGCCGGTGCGAGATTGCACCATGAGATTGCGCTGCGCCAGTAAATAGGGAATCGTGCGCGCCTGCACCGGCATCATTTCCGTCCACCCTGCGCGGCGCATGGCCGCCTGTATGGGCTCGGACAGCTGTTCCGGCGTGATGGCCGGCAACGGTTCTTTGAGGACCTTTGGTTCAGGTTTGGGTTGTTCGATCTCTATTTTTTCCAGGGGCGGTCGCGGTTCTCTGGGCTGCTGGTGCGCCGGTCTTTCATGATGCCGGTGTGAGGGTCTTCCCTGCTGCGGCTGGCCGGCAGGTTTTTCCCGCTGCTCGGGCCTGCCCTGTTGTGGCTGGCCGGCCGGTTTTTCCCGCTGCTCGGGCCGCGGCCTGCCTTGCTGCTGGCCTTGATTGGGTTTATAAGGCCGATGGCCTTTGCGTCTCGGGCGGCCCTGATGATCGCGCGGGGGTCTGGATTCCTGTTTGGGTGCGGGTTTGCTTTCCGTTTTCGTGCCAAACAGCTTTTTGAAGAATGACAGTTTCATAAGAGTGAATACCTCTCTTGCTATGTGATCACATAGCGCTGGTTAGTGATTTCGCTGCAGCAGCGCCACCGCTTCGATATGAGCGGTGTGCGGGAACATATCCACGGGCTGAATTTTGTCGAGATGATACTCGTTGGCACAGAGCAACTTGACATCCCGCGCCAGTGTCGCTGGATTGCAGGACACATGAACGATGCGCGCGGGCAGCAGCCGCAGCAACGCCTCAACCGTTTTCGGATGCATGCCGCCCCGCGGCGGGTCGATGATGCAGACGTCCGGCTGTCCATGTTGCGTGCGGATGTGCTGGGTGTCGCTCAGGCCGTCGCGCAAGTCGCCCAGAACAAAGGTGCAGTTTTCCACCCCGTTCAGTGTTGCGTTGCGCCGGGCATCCGCGATAGCGGCTGCGACCGATTCAAAGCCCGT
>JAKQHR010000162.1 GCA_029557905.1 Verrucomicrobiota bacterium | reverse complement strand
ACAATATTCTACAGGTCCTGAGTGTCTCGCTTTTCGAAAAAATCCCCATTTTACAGGCTTTTCAGCAAGCAGATACCTCACTGAAAACACTATCACCGCCTAACCAGTTGATGCTGTGGAATTAATACTGGGACAGAAGTGTGTTCAGCCCGCAAATTCCCGCCACAAAGAACAGCGGGAATATCACGAGGAAGTATCTTCCAAAATGATCTGCGCCGACCACAAAAGAATAGAAGACCAGGCCGGCCGCAATGATCACCAGGGATGCATATTCGACCAAATGGCGGTGAAGATGTGCACGCCAATCGGCTCTCTCTGCAAAAAAGGAGCGGCACAGAGAGGCCGCCCATATTACGGCCCCAAGCGAGATCGGAGCAAAAAAGGACAGCAGCGTTACCAAAGCCTTCGGATGAAAATAGAGCACGTCGGGGATGATCATGACCGAAGCTCTTCTTCCGGCATACATTCGCGCCAGAGAGGAATCCGTGAAAACTTTTCCGGTAATTCTATACTGATAGGCATACCACGGAAGAAGAACAAGCGCGGCAAAGAACACACATACACCCATGGAGATGATTTCCGTTTTCCATTTCTTCAACTGCACCAGTCGGAAAAGATGCAGCAGAGCCACCGCAAGCAGGCAGAGCGCCCCGCCGTCGGGCCGCGTCAAAAGTGCCCACCCGAGCACCAGCCCCATTGCCGTGCTGCAGCCGACACCCCGTCGATCCGGATCGAAGAAGCGCTCCGAGAGCAGCAGGACAAGAAGCACCTGCAGTGCGGACAGTATATTTTCCAGTCCCGACACCGCGTTGGCCAGCACAGGAATGCAGAGCAGCCACAGGCCCAGCAGCAGTTTGATGAAAGGCGCTTCAACACGGAAATATTTCCCGGCCGCGGCGCAAAGCGCCGCCGATACCAGGGCATAGATGACCGTGACCAGCACCTTCAGCAGCAGAACGGCGGCCGGCCCGGCCATGTGCATCAGCGCCACCAGCAGGATCGTCCAGAAAGGGCTGGTGGATGCCACCACGATTTCGTCCGCATTGTAAGTGAACGGATGCCCATCCACAAAGCGTTCCGCCACCGCCAGATGAACCTGGGCATCTCCTGCAACCATCAGGAAGAAAGGGGCAAAGATGAGCAGGTACAGGAGCAGGATGACGGCCGCAGACATGCGCCCGTTCCCCTGAAAGATTTTTCCCAAAAAACGCTTCATGCGATTTCTTTCCTGTTGATGGTTGAGTGGATGAACCTGAACTTTCCGCCGGCCGCGCGCGGAATGGAATCCACATATTCGAATTTGATTCCGATTTCTTTCCCAAGCCTCGTTCGCGCCTCGCGCAGGACGGCTTTTTCATCCCGATCCCCGTACAAATCCTTTTTCACGATTTTCAGGACAACTTCGTTTCTGTCTTGCTGGCATATCTGCGCCTCGGCCACATTGACGCTGTCCTTGAACAGATGATCCAGGCGGCCGACAAGACGGCCGTCGGGCGTCACGATGTAATCCTCGACCCGGCCCAGAACCTTATCCACAAGAATCCCTCCGCGGCCGCAGGCGGCCTGCTGGTTTCCGGACAAAGTCACGACATCGCCGATTTCATAGCGAACCAGCGGAAACGCCGGATTGCCGAACCCGGTGCAGACCAGCCGTCCGGTTTCGCCCGGCGAACAAGGCTTGTTCTCGTCATTGAGCACTTCGACATAGCTGTGCTCCAGCTTCATGTGCAGTTCACCGCATTCGCATTCCACAATATTGGCGCAGATTTCCGTGTTGCCGTACCAGTTGAAGACCCTGCACCCGAATATTTCTTCAATCAGTGCGCGCTGATAATCCAGCAGGGTTTCAGAGAACGTGTAAACCGCCTTCGGCCGCACCCGGCAGCCGCCCGCCTTCTGCGCGGCCAGCGCAAGCAGATAAATCGAGGACGGGTAGCCCCCGAGCATCGCGGGCTGAAAGCGTTCCAGCTCCCGGATGTAATGCGGAAGGTTTTCATCGGACAGATGATAGGACGACATAAACAGGTGATTGTTTGCGCTGTCGCGAGTCCAGAACGGGGGACGGCGCCGGCCGGGACCCGCCACCGGGTGTCCGGCGCAAAATGCAAACGGCTGCCGGTTCAGCAGGCTTACCTTCCCCCATGAATAGTGAATCTGCTTGTAGGCATATTCGCGCTGAAAGCAGGAATTAGCCATGGGAAACACCAGCGCCTGCCCGGTCGTGCCGCTGGTATGCACCATTCTGTGCGGAATGTTCTTCAAGTCACCGTTTACAAATTCGGCCGGATTGTTTTTCACAACCGATTTCGGAAGCAGCGGCAGGTTCGAGATGTCACCGCTCTCCGCCGCCTCCGCGTATTCGGGACGTGATGCATAATAGGGCGTGGCGGATACGGTATTTCTGAGAAAAATGCGCAGCTGCTCGCGCTGGTAGGCCAGCAGGGCCTCGCGCGGCCAGTACTGAAGCTGAAGCAGCAGGGCAAGATGGTTTACAAAATCATCGCCATAACGCGCGTGGCGCTGCTGCAACCCATAGACTGTCGCCAGGGCATCTTTGATAAGCGAAGGCGACGCGTTGTACAGCCGCTGCCTGATTCCGGTTCCGTAGCTCATTCCAGCTCCACATGTCCGGTCCACCCGAAGTGCGGGCGGAAATTCAGCAGTTCGTTCTTCTGCCACTTCCTGTAATCGCCGGACCATTTCCCCTCGCTGCTGACAACGGTAATATCGCCGTCCATCAGCGGAAGTTCATGTGCATCAAAGGCCCGCCTCACAAGGGGCAGCTTGTTTTCATCAAACCCCATCAGCCGGGCGCAGACGGCATCCACCGCCACCGGATTGTCGCCGGCAATAATCAGGCCCGCGGGACGGGAATCACCCGCCACAGGACCGTTGCCCTCCATGGCCACGATCCCGTCCACCAGCGAGAAGAATTTCTTGGGGTCCCCGACAAACTTTCCGCCGGGGCGGCCGTAAAGCAGAATGCGGTTCAGATCAAGGCACATCCGCCACACGGTGTCATTGCCGTGCCAGTTGCCCGAGCGGACCACCTCCTCCGTTCCGCCGAATATTCTGTAGGCCAGCTTCTTCAGGCGGCGGGCGGCAGTCTGCACCGCGCGACTGTTTTTCAGCAGCCTCCTTTTCACCGAAAGCACCAGGGTATTCTCCAGCCGGCCGCGCGCACGCAGCTTGTCGAACTGGTCGCCGCCGGTCTCGGGTGATCCGATGATATAATGAGGGAGACAGTTCTTGTTGGCATTAATGCCCACAAGGCTTTTCAAGTTTACCGTCAATCCGCACTTCTTGTGCGTCTTCAGCTTGGGAATGTTGATGAACACATCCGCCGCCAGCGGCGAATTGGAGACCTCATATTCGTGCTTCCCCCCGCTGTGATGGCGGTTGGTCTCATCCACGTCGTAATACGCTCCGTAGTATATCTTGTCCCGGCCGTCAAACTCCGCAAACATGCTGTTCGCACCCAGATCAAAAAGGGATTTCCCGGCCGGATCGCCTTTCAGTTTTATGCGGTCGGTGTAAATTCCGTCCTGCTCGATCCAGTGCTCGTCGCGCAGATCAATCAGCTCGATTTCAAACTGCTTCTGCTCTGCGTAGAGTTTGCGGACGGCATCCAGGCCCATGCGCTCCGTGATGAGATCCCATTTCGAGTCGGTCTGCGGCCCGTCGCCGATCTGGATCCGGCCGCGGCCCTGGAGCGCGATGTACACGTAATCCACCACCGCGCGGATCACGGAGCCGTGCGTGATCACATATTCCCAGTCATCGCGCAGGGCGTGTTTATGGGCAATCATGTTGGGTTTGATGAACACCGTCTCGCCCGGCCTGATCAGCCAGCCCAGCGGATTCCATGCGGCGGTGCCCCGGTGAGACGCGTCGTATCCAAGCAGATGGAAAGTTTCGCGAACCGCATCATAAACCGCATTGACCTGCGCCGACCTTCCGCGCATCAGTAGTTCCGGGTAGGATTCGGACGGATAGAAGGGCGGTTCAGCCGGATATCGGCACTCCGGGACGGATTTCAGTCCAACTTTCATAAAAATCGGTTTCCAGTCAAAAAATCCAGAAAATCACGAGAAATACGCAAAAAATAACGGTTTTTCATGAAAATTCATGATTTTTTCGCGTTTTTGCCCATTTTTTCGCGTTTTTTAGCGATTTTTTACGGTTTTTCTTGAATTTTCTGATGTTTTTTGGTAGTCTTCGCGGATTATTCGCGGACATTCACCCGGTAGAGCTTCATATCCACCGTTATCGAATCCGTATAAACATTCATCGGCGGAGTGGCGGGCAGGCCGACGGCATGCGGAGCGAAGCCCTCCAGAAGGTTGGTTGACTGCATCAGATCGTATATCCGGTTGCTTGCGCTCCACCAGTGGATCAGCATTTTGTCTGGTTCGACATGCGATTCCATGCTCATGCTGAAAACTGAATTTGCATCGGTTGGATTTGTTCCCGCCACCACTTCATCGCCGTCGGTCATGCCGTCATCATCTGTATCCCGGTTGAAAATGTCCGTGCCGTGCTGCAGTTCAAGAATATCGGACAAACCGTCGGCATCGGCGTCATTCGTGCCGTGGACATGCTCATAGGCGCCCATGTCCACAACGGCAAGGCCGTCGGCATCGCCGTCCAGCACTCGGGGAACTCCATCCAGATCGAGCGGGTTCAGCGTCACGCTGTTATCCCCCGCGTCTATGCAGGGTGAGGCCGGCTGCAGCCGGAAGTCGGCGGAGGATACAAAGAGCGGATCCGCGTCCGTGTTCCCCTCGCCGGCCGCGAGGGGCGCGACGCAGGAATACACATAGCTGTATGAGCTGCCGGCATTGAACACGTTGGACCCGGCCGGCGCTTCATTGAAGCGGATGATGGCGTTCTGGACGGCGCCGGTGTTCTGGATGACCAAACCCCCGCCCTGCTGCGAGGCGCTGTTGGCGCTGATGGTGCAGTTCTTCAGAACTCCTCCATCCAGGCAGAGCACTCCGCCCGCCCGGGAGGCCTCGTTGTTGTCAATCAGGCAGTTCTCCAGTGTTCCGCCGCGCGCAAGCACCACGCCGCCGCCGCCCTCATGAACATAGGAATCGTAGGTTATGGAGCAGTAGACGGGGAAGGTGCCGAAGAAATACTGAAAAGCGCCGCCCAGATCATTGGTGGCCCTGTTTCCCGTGATGCGGCAGTTTTGAACCGTGCCTGCGTCCTTGATATACACCCCCCCGCCGGCATCAGCCGCGCAGTTTGTGATTGTGAAACCCCTGATCAGCGCATTGGCATGATTCAGCACCCAGCCCCGCGTTTTTCCGTTTCCCTGCACGACACATTCATCGGGACGCCCCTCCCCGTAAATGCTCACGCCCTTGTTCACCAGCAGCTGGGACGTGATGGCATAGGTTCCGGTTGCAACCACAATCACATCGCCGTGCCAGCTCATCAGCAGCGCATCGCCGATGCGCGCCGCGGCCGTGTCCCTCGTTCTGTAGGGCACCACCGGATTGGTTGATGACGCGTCCACATACAGTATGTTCCTGTATTCATAAGCGCCCATGTCTGCGGCCGAAACGCCGTCCCCGTCTCCATCCACATATCGCGGATTCTGATCAATATCCAAAACCCCGGCCCCCGCAGATGCGGAGCCGTCGACACAGGGAGATTCATATTTCAGCCGGAAGCCCTGCTGAAACAGGGGATCAGCATCAATATTCCCGCTCCCGGCCGCAAGGGGCGCGGCGCAGGAATAGGTCATGGCTCCGCCCGACAGAACATGGTTTGAAGACCCCGGAGCCCGGTTGTTGAAGATAATGGAGGCCGTCACCGCCGCGTTCTCGTCCAGAAACAGTCCGCCCGCGGAATTCGACGCCGCATTCTCCGCGATTGTAAGATGCAAAACCTCTCCGCCGCCGCCCATCCAGACTCCGCCGGCCGCGGACGAGGCGGCATTGCTGATCACCACGCAGCCCGAAAACAAACTGTCTGCAGCGGCATAAAGGCCCGCTCCAATGGCCGCGCGGTTGCCGTCCACATGGGACAGGCTCACAAGCCCTCCGTTCGCGCAATACACGCCGCCGCCCTTTCCGGACGCCGTATTGTTTCGAAGCGTGCAGCGGCTCACAGCGGCGGAAGCCGCCATATAGAGCCCCCCGCCATCAACTGAACTGTTGTTATGCACGAGAGAGCCAAACACAAGCGCAGCGCCCTCCAAATACAGGCCGCCGCCAGAGCCCGAAGCGCCGTTCTGGAGAACCGTGCAATCGAGCGCAGCCGCCCCCTGCTCCAAATACAAGCCGCCGCCGTCACCGGATGACGCATTTCCAATCACCGTTGTATTCCTGACCACCGCGCCGGACGCGCAGTAGATTCCGCCGCCGGCTGCGGATGCATAATTCGACAGCACCAGGCAGTTCTGAATCAGTCCGGCCGCCATTAACACCCCGCCGCCCTGATCGGCCGCTCCCTGCTCGATGGACAGGCCGTCAATCAGCACATGCGGCGAGGTCACCGTCAGACACCGGTCCGCGCCGGTTCCAATCAGCCGCGTGTCCGCGGGACACCCGGCCGACCGCACGGTGACGGCATTGGTGATGATGACTTCTTCAGAAAGCAGATACTGCCCCTCGCGCAGCAGAACCAGTCCGCCATCGCCGGCGGCGGCCACGGCGTCCGCCAGTTCCGCGGCGGCCGTGTTCCAGTTGGTATATGGAAACACCGCATTGGTGGAAAGGGCATCGGCATAAACGGTGCCGGCCGGCTCCGCCTGCAGCTCACAGGGGCCGATGTCCGTTGCGGCGCGGCCGTCGCCGTCCCCGTCCAGCGGGCCGAATCCGAACCGCTGGTACTGCGCCAGCGCATCCGGAGTGACTCCCGCATCCACGCAGGGAGAATTTGAGGCCAGTCCGTCTCCGGGATCATACAGCGGCGTCACATTCATGCTGTTGGTGTCCCAGCCGGTGAGGGCCGACCAGACCGCCAGATCGTCTGTTTTGATCGGATCGGTTCTCACAGAAAGATGACTCGACGGGAAAACAATGCCCGCGCCCGCTGTCCTGTAGATGCAGTTGAAATCGCTGTAGTTGCGCTCGACGTTGATGGAGTTGGGATCCGTCAAATGAAGGTCGGCATCGCACAAATTGTCGGAAATGATGTTGTTGAATATGCTGTTGTCCTTGAGCGGAAGACTGACGCCGCCGGAAGGCCTCACGGCCACGGCGGCAAGCCCCCTGTGCCCGCCCGGCGTGCCGCGCGTTCCGGAGATGTAGTTGTTGTACACCCGGCAGCCGGAAGCACCCGAAAGCTGTATGCCGCTGGTGCTGTTGCTGACCACTATATTGTTGTACACATCCACCCCGCCCGTCTTCTCGATATAGATGCCGCAATTGGCATAACTCGTCGGGTCGCCGGGCGAATTGGGAAACGGCGTGTTGTCGTGAACATAATTGGCCGCCACAACATTCCGGGAATTGGAGGGGCAGGTGTCAAACCATATCCCGCGCGCGCGGTTGTACGCCACTTCGTTGCTGGCGATCACCGTGCCGCTGACGTTAATGATGAACTTGATCCCGGCCGCATGATTGAGCGTGTAGTTCCTGTAGTTGTTGCTCATGATCGTGCAGCCGATCACCGACAGATTGGTGTGCGTATTGGCGTGGATACCCTGAATCCCGTTGTTGTTGATGCGGCAGTTGAGCACCGTCGAGTTGTTTCTCATTCCCAGCCCGCTCCCATCGCACCACTCGATATCGCAGTCTTCGATCAATCCATTGTAGCCGGCCCAGACGCCGGGCCAGCCGGAAGAAGCGGTGGTCAGTGTGCTCGAATGGCGGAACGCAAGCCCGCGGACATGCAAATAGCCCTTGTCGGACCAGTCATAGAATATGCCGCTCTCCCGGCTCACCTCCATCAGACGCCCGGTCGGGGACTCCCCTCCGGCCAGCCAGACATAAAGCACCTGCGAGGTTGGACAGTAGTAGAAGCTGCCCGGAACCATATTGGTCAGCGGGTCGCCCATGTTCAGCGTGTAGGTCACTGGATCAATATCCGCGCAGGAATAGCCGTACGGGATGTAAAGCCACGAAGAACACGAGCAGGCCCGGTCGCGATTGAAATCGTTCGGCCAGCCGATCTGCTGCAGCAGCACTTCATCCGCAAACACCTGCTGGCTTCGGTGCGTCCAGTTGGTGACGCGCCAGATGCTGTTTGTGAACGGCTCCCACTCCCCGACAATAACCGACCCCTTCAGAACAGGCACCTCGTTGGAATAGGCGTAAATGCGGATGGGCGCTTCCGCCGACCCGCCGTTGTTTGTGAACACGGTGCGGCCGCGATAGACGCCCCCGCGCACATAGAGGGTATCACCGCCAGTGATTTGATGCACGGCAAACGGCAGGCTCTGCCACGCGGTCTCCAGCGATGCTCCATCCGCCGCATCGCTTCCGTCCGGCGCCACATAGTAATCCGCCGCCCGCGCGCAGGGCGCACAGACACAGGCCGCTGCAGTCACCAGCAACCCGATATAAGCCGTCGCCTTCATGGCTTTCTATTTTTATGAAACATTCAGTTCCGCCGGTTAACTATACACTCAATTTGCCGGAAAGCTGCGCAAGGCATCCATGACGCGGTTCGCCACCTGCGGCCAGTTGTGCCGCTGCTCGAGCGCATCGGCCCAGGACTGCACTTCATCCGGCGCGGCGACGAGCGCCCGGTTCATAGCCGCGGAAAAGGAACCATAGTCTTCATTGGAGAACGGACAGCCGGTTTCCCCCATGACCTCCTGTGCAACCGGGATTTGCGAATAAACCGGCGGGGTCCCCGCCAGAACGGCCTCCACGGGGGGCATCCCGAAACCCTCATATTCCGTGAAATGCACAACCGCGCGCGATTCGGCCATCAGTTCGATCATCTGCTTCGGCGGCACCTTGCCGGCGGAAACCCACGCAGGATCCCGCGGCAGAGCCAGCCCCTCCGGAAGCGGACCGGCACAGAGAATTCTTCCCTCGTAGCCGCTCTCCGTCCTCCATCGTTCAGTCCACGCGACAGCCAGATCCGTCCGCTTGTGGGGAACATCCCTGACCATCACCAGAATCTGATCCCTGCGCGGGCGGGGGGAAAGCCGGGGTTCAAACCCGTAGCCCGCCACCACGACCGGCGGGCAGCGGATTTTTCTTTCCCGGGCCCAGCGGAGAATTTCCCGGCGGCTGAACTCGGTGTTGGTGAACACCAGATCGGCATGGCGCAGGGTCTGCCTGCAGGTCAGATCAAAATACCGGTAGTGCGCCCGGGACACCACCCCCGGATAGCGCTCTGGATAAATCAGGATAATGATGTCATGCAGATAAACCGCCAGCTTCACCGGACAGCGCTGAACAAAGGAGCCGAAGCCCTTTGGCAGGAACAGCCAGGGATTCCCGCTGCGCCGGGCGGCCCGGTAGCAGCCGGCCTGATCCCATGCTATGCGCCCCCAGCGGCCGCGAAGAGGCACATCCACAATCCGGGTTTCCGTCCGGGCCGAGGACAGCATGTCCGCCGGCAGGGTCGAATTGACCAGACAGGTCAGGCGCTCAAGTGCCGGATGCTGCGCAAGGGCCCGGCCAAGGCCCAGCGATATGTTGTAGATGCCAATGGACTTGGCCGCCAGCCAGTCCTGATCGGCTATCGAATAGGTGATGCGCATGCGAAACCGTACCGGTCAGGCCTGTGTAAAAAAGCGGGAGTTTTCGGATATCCAGGTCCAGAGACGCCCCACCCCCTCCTCAAAACCGGTACGGGGCTTCCAGCCCAGCAGGGTCTCGGCTTTGCGGATGTCGCTGCAGTAGATGCGCTGATCGCCGGGCCGCCACGGGCCACGGCGGACTTCCAGCGGATGGCCGGCCAGCTTTTCAAGCATGGGGCCGAACTCCTCCCAGACCGAAATGGTATTCTGCGGGCCGCCGCCGATGTTGAAAACTTCGCCGGCCGCGCGATCAATCTTCTGTGCTGCACATTCATAGGCGCCGATCAAATCCTCAATCCACAGGACATCCCGAACCTGTTTCCCGTCTCCATAGATGTTGATCGGCCGGCCGAAACGGGCCGCGATGCAAAAATGAGCCACCCAGCCCTGATCTTCGACGCCGAACTGACGAATGCCGTAAATGCAGGACTGCCTCAGCACAACCGTGCGCAGCCCGTAGATGCGGGCGTAATCCCTTACATACTGGTCGCCGCAGCCTTTTGAGCAGCCGTAGGGAGAATGAAAATCAAGCGGCTGCTCCTCGGAAATGCCCCGGGGCAGATTCCGGTAGGCGTAACGCGTGTCCGCCTCCACCACCTGCGCATCAGTCATCTCGCCATACACCTTGTTGGTTGAGGAAAAGAACACGATTGCCCCCGGCGTGCGCGCGCGAACAGCCTCCAGAAGATTGAACGTGCCCAGCGCATTGCATTCAAAATCGTCACGCGGATCCTCAACGGATGTGGTCACCGCCACCTGTCCCGCCAGATGGTACACACGCTCCGCGTCTGCCGGCAGCGCTTTTGCCAGCGCCTCCGCGCTGCGGACATCCCCCTGAACAAAGTGCAGCCTGCCGGCGGATATTTCATGCAGCCACTCCAGATTGATCTGCGCACCCCGGCGCGACAAGTTATCGAAAACAACAATCTCATCGCCGCGTTCGAGATGATGACGCGCAACATTGCACCCAATAAAACCGGCTCCGCCCGTGATGAATACTCGCATAGTTACTCCTGTTAACTGTTTGCTGACTTAAAATACTCGGCCGCTCAGACAAAGGGCGGCAATCATTCGCTCTTCCAGCGGAAGCTGGCTTTTGTCTCCCGAAAGGCGGTTCGGACACCTGGCTCCCCGGCATAAACCGCATATTCCAGCGGCCAGCGCTGATAATAGGCGCCGCTCAGGAATTTCTCCAGCCGGCGTGCCAGGATCAGCAGACGCCTTGTCTTCTGCGCCCAGACCGGCGCCCGGTCGAAAAGCCGCCGGGCCTCTTTTGCCGCCGTCTGGCCGGCACTCAGATTCCCGCCGGTCATGGTAAAGGCTGACAGATATCGGGGGGTTACAGCCGCGCGACAGCCGGCATGCAGAAGCCGCACCACAAAATCGGTATCTCCGTTAGCCCGAAAAGACGTGTCAAAACGGAATCCTTTTTCGATAATGCCGCGGCGCAGAAACATCGCGCAGCTCAGCACATATAAATGATCGGTCAGGATATAAACCGGCCTGAGCCGGTAGGGCTTGCGGTATGAAATCAGCGATCCGTCCGGGCGAATGAGCAGGGCGCCGCCAAACAGCAGATCCACCGCCGGGTGCTGACGGAAATATTCTTCCACAAATTCCAGTGTGCCCGGAAGATACTGCTCATCACAGTTCAGATAGGCCGCAATATCACCGTGCGCGCGATCAAACCCCTTGTTGATCGCATCATACATGCCGTTGTCTTTTTCGCTGACGTGCCGAAGGTCCCGCTGGACGGAAAGCCAGTCCGCCGTCCCGTCCGTCGAGCCTCCGTCCATGACCAAATGCTCCACCTGTGAAGCACCCTGATCGCGCACCGAGGCCGCGCAGCGGCGCAAATAGGGCAGCATGTTGAAGCTGGGGGTTATTACCGAAATCATGTGTTCAGACGGATAACGAAATGCCGACATTGGCCGGGGGAGTCGCCACGGCACGCGGCGCCTCCACCGGCGCGCTGCTGTTTTTCAGGGTTCTTGCCGTCAGCCCGGCCATGATGCCGCATATGATCATGCTGACGAAGTACTCTTTGGGCCCCCCGTTCATGAGCATCATGCCCGTATTGGCCGCCCAGAACGCCGTAATGGCAATGGCCCAGGTCTTATCCACGCCCTCGAGAGATTCGATGGTCTTGAAAAAGCGAAGAAAGTACACCACATAAAAGATGCTGAATATCACGGCCGCCGGAAGACCAACGCGAACGGCAATCTCCAGAACACTGTTGTGATAATTCCCGCTGTGGGCCACCAGTTCCGCGTATGTGACCGTGCGAAAAGTGGAGAGCATCTGGAGGGCCTCCTGAACATTCAGGCCAAATCCGCTGCCCACTATCGGATTTTCCCGAATGCGGCCCCAGGCAATCTGATACAGCTCCCGCCGGAAGGTGTCCTCCCATCCATAGGCTCCGCCCGCGGTGTAATCTGTTTTCTCCACGTCCATGAAAATGGAAATCGCGCGATTGACCACGCGCGGCAGACGCCCGCCGCCCGCCACATACATGGCGCCGGTTCCGAGCACTCCTCCGATGATGAGAACTATTACCGCCTGTTTGAAGATTTTGGCAAAATAGGCAATCAGCAGAATTTCCGCCGCAAAGAACAGCGTGCGGCTGCGATAGTTTGAAATCAATCCCAGTCCGAGCATGCCAAATGATATGGAATAGAAGAGAAACCATTTCTTGAGGCCCGGACGAAGGGAAATAACAAGCGCGAGCGCAGTGGCGCAGAACAGCCAGGCCGGGGCGTTCACGACCTTACGGCCCCAGAAGGTGTACTCCAGCGAGGGCGCGAAATGAAGCATGGCCACGTTGGTTATGGCCGAAACGAACAACACGGCCCACAGCTGCTGGCGGGTCAGCCGGGCCCGCGCGAACACCGCGCGCACCGCAAAATAGAACCACGGAGCTATAGTGTAGTATATACTGTTGACGAGACCCCCGGTTTCCATTCCCAGCCCCACAAAACCAGGCCGGTCATAAAGAAAGCGCACCGCAAAAATAATACCCAGGCAAAACACCAGCCTGTCCGCATAGTAAAAGGGGTGTTCCCGGACCGGCTTTTTGATGATGTAGTCCAGGACCAGCGTGAAGGCTACCGCGCTCAGAAGAAGCATTTCGATGGTCAGCTTGTTCAGTCCGTAAACCGGAATGACAATGGATTCGGCCGTGACAAATGCCAGGATCAGCACATGCCAGTGACTGCGGACATTGATGAGCAGTATGAATACAAACGGAAGCAGCAGGGCCAGCGCGCGGGCATAATTGAACAGCCCACCCTTCAGCACATACACGCTGATGCCGATGAGAACGGCAAAGCCGGCGAGAAGCCACGCAAACAATCCGATTTTCTGATCCATAGTAAAACTCTATTTCGACTGTGTGCCGGCAGAAGCCCTGATCAGGCGGGCGGGATTGCCCGCCCAGATTTCATCGGGACCGATATTCCGGCTGACCACCGATCCCGCGCCAACAACCGCCCGGTCCCCAATGGACACGCCCTTCAGGATGATGGCATTAGCGCCAATAAACACATCATCTCCGATTTCAACGGGCCGGGTCTTGATTTGAAGCTGATCCTCCGCCCCCCGGCGAACCTGATAATCAAGTGAATGAAAATCGTGATCATAAATTCGGACATTCCCCCCGATTTTCACATGCCGGCCGATTTTAACAGAGGAGTGGCTGGATATGACCGCGCCGGAGCATCCGCTATAGTCTCCCATTTCGATGCGCCCCCCCCGACGGCAGTCCAGCACCACCGGACTTGTCAAACCGACCAGATTGGCCCCGAACCGGGAAATCAGGGTTACGCCCCGGCCAATTCGTATGGCCCCCCGCTCCCTCATCCGAATCCAGATTCGCCCATATACCCGAAACTCCGGACCGCAGGAGCAGCCGCACCCGCGCAGGAACGCGCGATACCAGAACGACCGCACCAGCAGGCTGAGGCCGGCCGCGATCCGCTGCCATGCCAGCACCGGAATCATGGGCCACGGAAGCGCCCGGACAGAGGTTTGTCTGCTTATCAGCATGCGGCTCCTTCCCGTGTCATATACAGGCCGTAGCCCAGCAGTCCGACGGACACAACAAGAGACATCCAGAATCTGAGCCACGCCACATGTTCCAGTGAGGGCTGCCCGAATTCAAACATCAGGATTCCGATCAGCCACATGGCCGCCAGACCGGCGCCGTGCAGGATAATCATTGCTGTATTCTTGCGCATGGTGGCTGTTATAACAAATGCGCCCTTGGCCACAAACGTCAAACAGGTCAAAATGGTTATTTTTGCGGCGGCAATGCCCGGGATGTACCGGGGCAGAAGCCAGTGCACCAGGGGCCCGACAGCAACATAGGCCAGCGCGCAGACCGGCACAATAAAGGCCACATGCAGCCAGAAAAAAGCCCAGAAATACTTGCGAAGCGATCGTGCGCTTCCCGTTTCCCCATAGCAGCTCGCCACCTTGGGCGATATCAGTATGCTCAATGTCGCGGGAATTATAATCATGGCCTGCATGATGAGCTTTGCCAGCACATAATGTCCAAGCCTCTCCTTGGGCATGTACAGGGCAATGAACGTCTGGTCAGCGACCATCAGCAGGTTGGTGAAATAACCCACCACCATGATAGGGAAGCCCACCTTGATGAGCTCTCCAAGATCGGCCCATTGGAACCTCTTTTCCGCAGGATAAGGCTCTTTGGCCTTCAAGAGACCCACCGTGATCAGAGGCTGCAGCGCCAAAGCGGCCACATACCCGATCCATCCCGCAATCACGGGCAGCGACGAATAGACCAGTCTCAGGATATTGGATATGAAAACGATTTTGCCATAGGCGTGGAAATGCTGGCCGCTGCGGTTTGTGGTGCTGATATGCGTGATGTATGGCGTGCAATAAAGCGCCAGCGCCGCCGCGACACCCGCCGCCACGGTAATCATATTGGAATTCTGCTTCAGAAGCGCGCAGGCCACCAGACCCAGCCCCGCCAGCGCACCAATCCAGGCTGTTGTTCGGGCAATGAATGCGGAAGCATTCACCATCATCAGTCCCTTTTCCCGGTTTCCCTGGCCGAAATAGAACGCCAGATTGCGGTTCAACCCGTGGAAGACGCCAAGATGAAGCATGCTGAAATAGGGGATGATCAGCAGCGCCGCCTGCACCGACCCCATTTCCTCCGGCGTGATGAAAAACGCCGCAATGGAACTGGCATAAAAAGCAACCAGCGGTGTGGTATAGTTCGCCGCCATGAAAAGAAGCTCCCCTCTGTAGCGGCTGCCCGCAATGGAGATTTTTTTCAGCATGATCCGGCAATCTGTTTTATTCGCTGCACCGCTCTCTGAAGTGATCCGGGGGTTCCCGAGATCCCGGTCAGGATCGATTGAGATTCAGAGGCGCTCCATGCGCGGGACAGGCTCCTGCGCATTTGCTCGTCTGTGCGAACAACATAGTCTTCGGGGAAAAAGGGCCGGCGGTGAATGTCATCCAGCTCATCGTCCCACAGCAGATAACAGGGCTTCCCGGCCGCAAGACCCGCCAGAATGCCGGTGGAGCTGGCGGTATAAATATGGGTGGCCCACGCGATATCTTTATCCAGCGAAGTCGCACAAGATGACCGCTGCCAGTGTGTGTCCTTGAATATCTCTTCCAGCCGGCGATGTTCCTCATCGCCCTCGTGAGGATGCTGGCGCACGCGAAGCTCTGTATCCGCTGCGGCAGAAACGATCCTCGCCACCCTTTCCGCCGCACGGCCAAACGCCGATATCTGCCAGCCCTGATCCCCCTTGATCTGGGACAGAAACAAAATCCGGGGGCCCGACGAGATCCCGGCGGGAGTGTTATCACTGCGCATCACCGCGCAATCGCTGTGCTCAAGCGACCCGATTGGGACAACGCGTCCGTCCCGGCGGTCGCCGGTCAGCATTTGGCCCGCGACTTCACTCCACACCCAGAATTCATCACTGATAAAGGGGACAAAAAGCCGGTTCGGGGTGCCATGAAGATACTGAACCGTTTTGATTCCCATTCTGCGCGCGACAGGAAACAGCAGAGACGCCTCTGCCGTCACCTCGTTGGGCGCAACCACCATTTTGACTTTTGCGTCGGCCAGAAGTTTTTGAATCTGCGGAAACCGAATCAGAATTTTCACCGCATGCAGCATCACTTCAACGGGGTGCCGGCAAATGCATTTCCTGACCCGGGGGACCTTCATCCCTTCCAGCCAAATCACACCCATCAGCCGCAGCAGCCTGGCAATGCAAGGGAAACATACCCTTTCCTGATAGGTAATAACGGGCGGAAGATTCTCCGCGGCGGGAGGAACCACAACATTCCTGCGGGTTTGAAATATGATGCTTCGAATACCGGGGGCTTCAATCTGCAACTGTTGAATGAGCCTCCGGATCACTCCCAAACAGTTCTCCCGGGCCGATTGTGCAACAAAAAGCACATCACCCTCGATTCCGCATGCGGAACAGCCGGTGGCGGGGGGCGGCTCCGCGGCCGGCTCCGGATGCGCGGCAACTTCC
>JAKQHR010000150.1 GCA_029557905.1 Verrucomicrobiota bacterium | reverse complement strand
GAGCGCATGCGGCGCGGATACGATTCGGCAAGGTTCATTGATCTGGCGGCAAAAGTCCGACGGCTTATTCCCGACGCGGCGATCCATACGGACATCATTGTTGGATTTCCCGGAGAAACCGACACACAGTACAATGAAACCTGCGAACTGCTGAAACAGCTCCGGCTGGACAAGGTGCACATCGCCAAATATTCGCCCCGGCCTGGAACGCTCGCCGCGAAGCGCTATGCCGATGACATTCCGGAAGACGTGAAAGAGCAGCGCCGGAAACATCTGGACGATCTTCAGGTCGCCATTCAGAAGGATCAGAACCGGCGGCTTGAAAACACCGTCGTCGAAGTGCTGGCGGAAGATATGGATAAAAACCGCTGGCGCGGCCGCACGCCGCAAAACAGAATTGTGTTCTTCGAAAGTCCTCGCGACTGTTTCGGAAAGCTGGTCCGCGTGAAAATAGACTGGACCGGGCCCTTCACCATGACCGGCCGGGAGTTCGCTTGAAGCCCCATGACTTTTAAAAGACAGGAAAGATAATGAACAGCCCTCTCTGGCAGTACAACGAATTCAGACAGGTCGGAACCGACTATGAGGATCCGAAGCATGTCGAGGCCTATGACAAACGCCATGCGCAGTTTCGCGATGTGGATGCGGAATGCATCGGCATTCTTGACCGGCTGGGACTCGGTCCGCAGTCGGTCGTGATCGAGATGGGAACGGGCACCGGAGCCTTTGCCATTCGTGCCGCGCACTTCTGCGCAAACGTGTACGCGGTGGATGTTTCCATTTCCATGCTGGGCTACGCCCGCATGAAAGCGGACAAGGAGAAGCTCAGCAATATCGAGTTTTGTCATGGCGGTTTTCTGACCTACGCGCACGCGGGGGCTCCGGCGGATGCGCTGGTCACCGGCATGGCGCTTCATCACCTCCCGGATTTCTGGAAAAGCATTGCGCTGGGCCGCATGAACGGCATGCTCAAGCCGGGAGGGAAGCTGTTCATCAACGATGTCGTGTTTGAAGAAAAGGATGCGATCCCCAATATTCTGCGCTGGCTTGACCAGCTCGGGGCCGTTGGCGGTCAGCAGCTTCGAGATGAAGTGTCCGCCCATGTGCGCGAGGAGTATTCAACGCTTGACTGGATCATGGATGGACTGCTCGAAAGATCCGGGTTCAGCATCCGCTCAAAAGAGATGACCGGCGGTGTGCTGGCAAAATATCTATGCGTAAAGACAGCTGAAGCAGCGTCCCCGAGTAATCTGTAACAAGTGGATTCAATAATTCAGATGACCATGGAACTGACATCACTGGGATTTGATGAATGGTTTGAGGAGCAGGCCACCGAGATGCTTCTGCCGGAACTCTGCCCTGCGCGTGTTACGGCCGTGGACCGGGATGCATTCCTGATCCGCAGGCCGGAAGGTGAGGTGTATGCCGAACTTGCAGGCAGATTCCGTTTCCAGATCGAATCGGCCGTTGAACTGCCTTGCGTGGGGGACTGGGTGTGCGTCAACTGGCCGTCGTCCGGCGGTCCGGCCATCATCCACGAGGTGCTGCCGCGCAAGTCGTTCCTGCGCCGCAAAACTTCCGGGAAATCTGTGGACTTCCAAATGATCGCCGCAAACATTGATGCGGCCTTTATTGTTCAGGGATGCGGGTT
>JAKQHR010000143.1 GCA_029557905.1 Verrucomicrobiota bacterium | reverse complement strand
TTGTAGTGAATAACCATTTTGCGTCCAGACAGCATGTTCGCATCGAGCTTCGGCGCAACAAATTTTTCATCGTTGATCAAAGCACCAACGGAACCTTTGTCAGATTTGTCCGAGAGAAATCGTTCTTTTTGAAAAGGGAGGAGGTTGGCATAACCGGTCATGGTCAAATCAGCCTTGGCAGCGATTTTAACGAGGAATCCGCCGATCTGATCTCTTTTGTCCACGAAGCATAACCGTGATGCAGGACGAATCATGCCGCCCAAGAGCACCTGGTTTGAACCCAAGCTCCGTGACGGCCTCGTTGTCAAAATGCTGAATGAATAGCCGGACGCCGGCTATTTCAGCGACCGGCCGATGGCGAGGAATTTCTGCTCGCCGTTGAGCTCCAGCCATACGCCGCTGGCCTCCACCGCGACAAGTCTCACGCCCCGGATGGTCTCGCTGACACTCACGAGCTCTCCGCTGATCATGGCGGAGGCGGGCCCGCCGGAGCCGCCTTTTCGCAATACGCCCGTCAGGTTCAGGTTGGGCCATTCGACGGTCGCCGGTTGCGCCACGGTTTTTACCTCCAGCCTGACAGGCTCGGCCGCGGCAACTGAAACGGGTTCCGGCACAGGTTCGGGGCGGGGAGCTTCGGTCACAACCGGTTCCGGCGCGGGTTCTGGAATTTCCCGGACAGGAGCGGCGGCCGCGACCGGTTCGGATTCAAGAACCTCAGGCGGTTCCGGTTCGGGCGTCTTTTCCACAACCTGCACGGGCGCGGGCTTCACCGCTTCAGGCATCTGCACCGGAGCGGGCGGCGCAATCCGGCGCGGCGTGAAGGAATTGACCAGATAGGTGAACAAATATACGGCGACTCCGATCAGCACAAGCAGCACCGCCAGCACAGCGATCACCGCCTTCAGGGGGCTGTCCTTTTTCGGCGCCGGGGACGGCACGGGCGGCGGAGGAGGAACCCCTTTGTCATCTGCCTCTTTGCGTCGCAGTGCTTCCTGTATCAGACTCATGGCTTCAACTCCAGGTCGCGGATGGCTCTCTTCACTTCCTTTGCCCCGATGGTGAATGTGTTGACAATGTAGCCGGCCATCAGCGCGCGGTCGGCAATGGTGTTCACAATACGGGGAACTCCGCCCGCTATTTTGTGCAGCTGGCGGATGGCCCCGCCGTCAAACTGAATCCGGCCGGCGGCGCCCGCCACTTCCAGGCGGTGCGAAATATAGTCCGCGGTTTCCTCTTCAGACAGCGCCGACAGATGGGCCTTCACGGTGATGCGCTGGCGCAGCTGGCGGAGTTCATTGCGCGCAAGCTTCTCCTCCAGTTCCGGCTGGCCCACGAGCACGATCTGCATGAGCTTGTGCTGATCCGTCTCCAGATTGTTCAGCAGGCGGATCTGCTCCATGACGGCCGGTTCCAGATCCTGCGCCTCGTCAATGATGAGAGCAACGTTGTATCCCTCCTCCAGCTGGCCCAGCAGGAATTCGTTGAGCTGCTCAATATAGGCCAGCCGGTCGTTGCCGGCCGGATCCAGGCCAAAGTCGTTTATGATGGCCCGCAGGAGCTGGGTTTCGGAAAGACACGGATTCAGAACCAGGGCGGTCCGGATGGACGTCGGGAGCCGCGAGAGCACCGCGCGGCAGAGAGTGGTTTTTCCGGAACCGACTTCTCCGGTAAGCTGAATGAATCCCTTGCGGTGTTCAATGCCGTAGAGCAGATGATCGAATGCCTCGCGATGGCGGCCGGTAAAGTAGAGGAAACGCGGATCGGGCGTGATGTTGAAAGGCATTTCCCTGAGCTGATAATAATCCAAATACATATCTCAGCCGGCCTCAATGCTCAAGTTCGTGTTCATGCTCATGATCGTGATTTTCACCCCGGCTGCATACGTGGCGGCCCGCTTTTGACTGCACCGGGAAAAGAGCCTCAATGGTCCGGCGGGCGGCGTCCATTGTCGCGGTCCCGCGCGCAAGCTCGCCCGCCCGCGCGCGAAGCGATGTGTTTTGGGGGAAGAGCGCCGCCGCACGGGCCGCGCTTTCGGACGCAGCCTCCAGGCGGCCTGCCGCCTGGCGCAGGACCGAAAGATAGCTCAGGCTTCGTGCCAGATCATAGCGGATCATCGGGTCATCGGGATCATAACCGGAGGGCCACAGCCGCACGGCGGTTTCCAGCGCTTTTTCAGCCCGGTCGTTTTCGCCCTGCTGCAGATAAAGCCGGCCGCGCTCGGCATGAAGCTGATAGTCGCCCGGATTGGCGCGCAGACCGTCCGCAACAATCTGCATGGCCAGATCGGGACGCTCCCCATCACCTGCAAGCCAGTAGGCCGCCACCAGATAAGCCTCCACATGATGCGGATTCATCCGCACGGTGAAATCCAGCCACGGCATCACCTCATAGACGGACTTTCCCGTGGCATGCTCATGCGATACGGGCCGCACATGATGCGCCCAGGTCTGAAATATATCGTGAAACGCCTTTTTCTTCTGATGCGGAACGCCGCGATGAAAGTAATTATCGCTCTGCTCATAAAACGCCTCGCCGATAATCATGCGTGTGGATCCAAGAAGCCGGTCGGTCACGGAGGCACCCTCGCCGGCGTGCGCCCAGGCCTCCTGCGGAAGACTGCAGACCGCCGCAAAGGCCGCCGTCCACAGCGCGAGCAGCAGCAGCCAGGGCCATGCGGTTTTCAGGGCGGCTGAACGAGCATCTTTCACAGGACATCTCCGCGCTTGAAATGCCGGCCGCGATAGCCCAGCCACGCCAGTAGCATGAAAATCGCGGTGACAAGAAGGCCGTAGCAGAGCACGGGAAACAGGATGTTCGCGGGCAGCGCCGGCCAGTCGTGCACCACGCACTGCCGCAGATCGAAAAGCTCAAAATGCGGAAGCGCATAATACAGCACCAGCATGGCCGCGCCGGAAACGCGGTCGGAGTATACCAGCAGCGCGGGAATCTGGGGAACAAAAACAAAGCCCGCGGCAAGCGCAAGCCATGTCAGTGATGCGGCCGCGCCGAACGTGGTGCGGGTGGAAACAGCCAGCGCAAGCGAAACAGCCATGGCCAGAGCGGTGACATGCAGCACCAGCGCCTGCAGCGTCACCGTCAGATCAACCGACCAGCCCTTCAGCGCCAGCACGGCCAGCAGCAGCGCATAAAACGCGGCGGTCGCCGCGGATACCGCGGACCATGCGCCAAGCGCCTTGCCCGCGAGAAGCTGCCAGCGGGTGACCGGCTTGGCAAGCAGGGCGAAGATCGTGCCCCGCTGCTCCTCCGCCGGAAGCTGGCGGGCGGAAAGCGTCACCGCCAGTACAGCGGAAAATATCCACGCCAGCAGAAGGCCCGTATCCACCATGTAGCGCATGGTTGAACCAAGGCCGAAAACATTGATGCTCATCAGCGAAAATAGAAGCGCGCCCAGCAGGATCAGCAGCACGTAAAAATCCCTGCGGCGGAGCATTTCCCGCCAGACCACCCCCGCTATGGTCAAAATGCGGATCATGAAGCCAGACCCCTTTCCACCACGCGCAGGAAGTAGCTCTCCAGACTCTCGGACGGCTGCACCAGTTCGGACACCGGGCCGGCCGCCGCTATGCGCCCGCCCACCAGCATCACAACGCTGTCGCACACACGCTCCACTTCGGACAGCTCGTGCGACGAGAAGAAAACTGTTTTCCCCCGGGTTCTCAAGTCGCCGATGATGGCACGAATCTGCATGCGGCCGAGAGGGTCCAGCCCCCCGGTGGGTTCATCCAGAATGACCAGGTCCGGATCATTGATCAGCGCCTGCGCCACGCCGATGCGCTGCATCATGCCGCGCGAATAGGTGCTGATGCGGCGATCCGCGGCCGATTCCAGATCAACCGTCCCGAGCAGTTCTTTCACGCGGTTTTCCAGGGATGGCCCCCGCATGCCGAAAAGCCGGCCGGCTGTCCGCAGCAGCTCCCGTCCGGTGAGAAACCCGTAGGTCTGCGGATGCTCGGGCAGGTAGCCGATTCGCTGGCGTGCAATGGTCCTGCGCACATCTTCGCCAAACAGCCGGGCAGAACCCGCGGCCGGCTCGACAAAACCCAGCAGCACGTGGATGGTTGTGGTTTTCCCCGCGCCGTTGGGGCCGAGAAAGCCGACGATCTGTCCCCGCCCCACCTTGAGACTGATTCCCCTGAGCACATCCACCTGTCCACCGTGAACAGGATAGCTGACGGCCAGCGCATCAAGTTCTATCGGATATTCCGTGCCGGCCATGGATTCATCTCTGCGGCGACAGGGGATACTTCTGTCCCAGCAGTCTGCTGATCGTTTTGTTGAAGGATTTCTGCTCGTCGGCGGCCCAGGCGGAGGCCTGCTTTGCGCGTTCAAGCAGGGCGGCGAAGTCTATATTGGCTGGAGCGCCCAGACTGATCTTTGCCGCCAGCGCCCTGTCCGGATCAGCGGCGGAAAGCTCATCCAGGTGGTCCTTGACGTGCTGATAGGCTTCCCTGAAGGGCATGCCCCCCGCGACCAGCGCCAGGGCGCGGTCGGCCGCGAACACACCGGGAACAAAGCCCTTTTTCAGCGCGGCACGGTCAACCTTCAGTGCCGGAATGAAGCGGGTCATGATGCGCAGGGCGGACTCTGTTGTGTCCATGCCGTTCATCAGGGGCTCCTTGGTCTCCTGCACGTCGCGGTGATATCCGGAACCGAGGCCGCGCACAACGGCCGCGACCGCCTGCGCGTCTGAGGCCACACGCACGGCGCGCGCGCGGATCAGCTCCAGCACATCGGGATTGAACTTCTGCGGCATGATGCTGCTGCCGGTGCAAAAGGCCGGCGGCAGCCGGAAATACCCGAATTCCGGCATGGAATAGATGACGATGTCCTCCGACAGGCGCGAGAGGGTCAGCATCGCCTGGCTGAGCGCCGAGAGAATGATGGACTCCAGCTTGCCGCGGGCGGTGACCGCATAAAGGACGTTCTGGCAGGGTCGGCTGAAGCCGAGCAGATCGGAAACCAGCTGGCGGTCCAGCGGGAGCGGCACCCCGTAGCCCGCCGCCGCGCCCAGCGGGCACTGGTCGTTGAGCTCATAGGCGTTAATCATCAGCATGATGTCTTCCAGCAGGCTTTCCGCATGGGCGGAAGCCCACAGTCCGACAGACGACGGCATCGCGGGCTGCATGTGCGTGCGGCCGGCCATGGGCACCTTCTGATGGCGGCGGGCAAACAAAAGGAGTTCGCGCGCCAGCTCCGCCGCCCGGGCCACGGCGGCCTGCAGGCGGGTTTTGGCATAGAGGCGGAGATCCAGCGCCACCTGGTCGTTCCGGCTTCGGCCGGTATGAATCCGCTTGCCCAGCACGCCCAGCTTCGCCGTCAGCAAACGCTCAACGGCCAGATGGACATCCTGGTCCTCTACCGTGATCTGAAAGCGCCCCCTGCGCGCGGATTTCATGATCTGCACCAGTTCGCCAATCACCGCCCGGCGGTCCTGATCCGAGAAGAGACGCGGCTTCACCCGCATGCGGGAGAGCATGGTCACATGAGCGGCGGATCCGATGCAGTCCGCTTCGGCCAGAGCAAGGTCGAGCACGGCATCGCGGCCGGCCGTAAAGGCAAGAACCTCCGCATCAACCGCCCCCACCGTGGTTTTTCTGTTTGCTTCTCTGTTCGGCACGGCGCTTCTCCCGTTGAATCACATGGACACGATTTCGGACATCTTGAAGATCGGGAGGAAGAGGCACAGCACAATGCCGCCGACCACCACGCCCATGACCACAATCATCAGCGGTTCAATCAGGGCGGTCATGCCGTCCAGCATGGCTTCAACTTCTTCGTCGTAGAATTCGGCGATCTTCTGAAGCATGTCCTCCATGCGGCCGGTCTTTTCGCCGGCGGACAGCATATGGACAAGCATGCGCGGGAACTTGGGGTCGGCGGAAAGCGCATTGGAAAGGGGCTCGCCCCGCTCCACGCTGTCGCGCCCCTTCATGATGGTTTCGCCCAGCACCTTGTTGCCTGTGGCGAAGGCGACAATGTCCAGCGACTGGAGGATGGGCACACCGCTCCGGATGAGCTGCGCAAAGGTCGAGGCAAAACGGGCCAGAGCCACCTTTGTTGTCAGTTCGCCGAACACAGGCAGTTTGAGATTCAGGGCATCCAGCATATAGGCGCCCTTCGGGGTCCTTTTGAATTTTCCGAAGGCGATCACAAAGGCCACGATGCCCAGCACCACAAACAGGGCGTATTTTCTGACCCCTTCGCTCAGGTCCACCAGAAACTGTGTCGGGCCCGGAAGCTTGGCGCCGAAGTCCGAGAAAATGGCGGCGAACTTGGGCACCACAAAAATGATCAGGCCGGCCGTGATGCCGAACACAATGGTGAGCACGATCACCGGATAGGTCATGGCCGATTTCACCTTGCGGCGGAGGCGCTCGCGCGCCTCAAGAAACGCCGCAATGCGCGCGGTGGTTTCAGCCATCAAACCGCCCATTTCACCCGCCTGCATCAGGCTGACATACAGATCGTCGAATATGTCGGGATATTTGCGGAGCGCGTCGGTGAAGGAGGAACCGCCCTCGATCTGCACGCGCACGCCGCCGATGACCGTCTTGAAGTTTGTGTTTTCGATCTGCTCCTCAAGCGCCGAGAGCGTCTGCACCACGGGCATGCCGGACGAAAGCATCGCTGCAAGCTGGCGCGTGAAAGCGGGCAGTTCAATCCGGGCGATTTTTTTCGCGCCGGGAATTCTGATTTTTTTAACCTTGCCGCCGATATGGGCGCCGGTTCCTGTTGTTCTTTCCGCCATGGTTTGTCTCCGTTATTCGCCGCCCGCCACGCTCAGGGCCTCTTCAATGCTTGTCAGTCCATCACGGACCCGGTCCAGCCCGACATCCAGCAGCGTTCTCATGCCGTCGGAAACCGCCTGGGTCCGCACGGCGGCCGAGTCCGCGTTGTCGAGAATCAGCTTGCGGATGTGGTCATTGACCATCAGGATTTCCATCACGGCGCCGCGGCCCTTGTATCCGATGTTTCCGCACTTGGGGCAGCCCTTATGGTAGAAAAACTGAACCCCCTCAAACTTGGCCGGGTCCAGATGGTTCAGGCGAAGAGTTTCCGTGGGAATATCTATGGGCTGCTTGCATACCGGGCAGAGTTTGCGATATAGGCGCTGGGCCTGCGCCATGATCAGCGAGGACGCCAGCATGAAGGGTTCAATGCCCATGTAGAGAAGACGCGAGACCGCGCCCGCCGCGTCGTTCGTGTGCAGCGTGGTCAGCACAAGGTGGCCCGTCAGGGCCGCTTGAATGGCAATGGCGGCGGTCTCCCCGTCACGGGTTTCCCCCACGAGCACAATGTCCGGATCCTGGCGCAGAATCGAGCGCAGGGCCGCGGCGAAGGTGAGCCCTACCGAAGCCTGGGTCTGAACCTGATTGATGCCCGCCAGCTGATATTCGACCGGGTCTTCCACCGTGATGATGTTCACATCCGTGGTGTTCAGCTCCTGCAGGGCGGAATAGAGCGTGGTGGTTTTTCCGCTGCCCGTGGGTCCGGTGACCAGAATCAGCCCGTGCGGCTGGCTGATGCCGAACATCAGGTTCTCATAGGCGGTCTTCTCGAGGTTCAGCGCCGCCAGACTGGGTGCCAGTGAAGTTTTGTCCAGAGTACGCATCACGATCTTTTCACCGTGCACGCAGGGCAGAATGCTCAGGCGGATATCCACCTCCTTGCCCAGCGCGCGAATGCGGAAACGGCCGTCCTGAGGAATGCGCCGCTCGGCGATGTCGAGGTTGGACATGATCTTCAGGCGCGAAATGATCGCCGCCTGCAGCGGTTTGGGCGGACTCGGGCTTTCGTACAGCTCGCCGTCAATGCGGTAGCGCAGCCGGATAGAGCGCTCCATCGGCTCAATGTGAATATCGCTCGCTCCTCGCCGGATGGCCTCCACCATGATCGAGTTCACGACGCGGATCACGGGCGCGTCCTCGGCCTCCTCCAGCATCTCATCAAGGCTGACCTGCTCCTCTTCAGTTTTGGACAGCTCAATGTCGCCCTCGGTCACGTCGCGAATAATGTCTTCCAGCCCCGTGGCGGCGTCCTGCGTGTGCTTCTGAATCAGCGCCTTGATCTGGGCTTCTGCGGCGACCACGGGAAAAACATCAAGCCCGGTGAGGGCATGCACCTCGTCCTGCGCGGTCACATCAAACGGATCGCCCAGTGCAATCGTAAGCATGTTGTGACAGCGGCACATCGGCACCAGCAGATGCTGACCCATGATTTTTGACGGAATCAGATCAAGCAGCTTGGGGTCCGGCACGAAATTCTGCAGTTCGATGGGGGGCATCCGGAGGTATTCCGCCACCGCGAGCGTCATGTCCGCCTGCGAAACGGCCTTCTTCTTCACCAGCCAGTCCTCAAGACGCGCGCCCGCCTCAGAGGCTTCCTGCATCAGATTGTCGAGCCCTTCCGGATCCAGCTTGTGGCGCTTGATCAGAATATCAACGACCTTGTTCGACATTTTTCCTGCAGCCATGCCGTTACTCCCGAGCTGTCATAAAACCATCGCGGCCGCCCCGCAGACCGGATCCGCATCTTCAAGCAGGCATTAAGTTAGCATATCGTTTTCGCAATGCACACAAAAACATGTTGCACTTTTACATGATTTTACGTGTAATCACTCGCGGCGGAAGCGTCTGCCGCCGGGCAAACACAGGGTGGAACACTATGGCTGATCAGAAGAAGAAGCTCGATGCCGAAACCGAAGTCTGGAATGCCATCTCCGCATTTGAACAGATCATTGAAGCCATGCCGGAAGACCGCCTGGCGCTTGAAACGCTTCAGGAGGCATATGAGAAGATCGGCGATCAGGCTCAGGCCCTGAACTATCTGGTGCGGCTTGCGAAGGTCATGCTTCAGGAGGGTGACACAGCCGGCGCCATCGGCCTGCAGCCGAAACTGACCTCGCTGGGAGGGAAAGATCCGGCGGCACGGGAAATTCTCGAAACCATACAGCAGCTTCAGGGCAGCGCAAAACCTCCGGCGGCAAACACCCCGGCGGCCGCGGAAACCCGCGGCAGGGCCCCCGCAAAGAGGCTTGATATAAGCAATGAAATGTCGCTGGCGTGGGAACTGGCCCAGGCCGGCGAAATCACGCAGGACGAATACACGGAGGTTGTACACGACCTCACGGAAAACTCCACCAAGGCCCTGAACAGTCCGGTGACCGTGCTGCATGTGCTGGAGGACCGGCAGTACAAGCACCGCGAGCGCATCCTCGCCTACCTGGCCAAATCGGCGGGCATGCCGCTGATCACCCTGACGGCTTTCGAACTGCAGCCCGCAGCCTTCAACCTGATTCCGATGGATGTCATGGTGCGGCAGGGCGCGCTTGCCTTCGACCAGATGGCAAAGGATCTTCTTGTGGCGATCCTCAATCCCTTTAACAAGGATCTGCAGGAAAACATCAAGGCGGTCACGGGTCGCGAGTGCCACTTCTATCTGGTCTCTGCCGCCGATTTCGAAACGGCCCTTGAAAAAATCCGCAAAGCCTCCGCCGCGGCCTGATTTTCTCCATCCGGGAAACCCCTCTCCCAAAAGTTCCAATGACTGGAAAAATCCCGGCAAAAACTTCCAATCATTGGAACTTTTTTTCATGAAAGTTCCAGGCATTGGAACTTTTGGGTTCAGACAGTGCCGAAAATGCGGTCGCCGCAGTCCCCGAGGCCCGGCAGAATATAGCCGCGGTCATTCAGTTTTTCGTCGAGCATCGCGGTATAGATTTTGACATCCGGATGATCCTTGTGGAGAGCGTCCAGACCCTCGGGCGCGGCGATGATGGACACGACCGTGATGTTGCGGATGCTGCGCTTCTTCAGCAGGCTGACGGCATACGACAGCGATCCGCCGGTCGCCAGCATCGGATCCAGCAGAAAGGTCCTCATGTCCTGCGCATCCGGCGGAATCTTCACATAGTATTCCTGCGGCTGCAGCGTCTCCTCGTTGCGATAAAGGCCTATATGCCCGACCTTCGCGGTTGGAATGAGGTTCAGGATGCCGTCCACCATGCCCAGCCCGGCGCGCAGGATCGGCACCACCAGCACCTGCTCGCTGATGTGCCGGCAGATGCAGGGCTGCAGGGGCGTTTCGATGGGGACCTCCTTGAGCTTCAGGTCGCGCGTGATTTCATAGACCATCAGATAGGACAGCTCGCTGAGCGTTTCCCGGAAGAGCTTGTTGTCGGATTCGCGGTTGCGCAAATGCGCCAGCTTGTGCTCGATGAGCGGATGCTTAAGGATGATCACATTATTTTCCATCGCCGGGTCCTCCGGGATTCAGGATGTCTTCAATGTACGGCCAGAGGAACGGCTTGTTCTCGTGCAGTTCCTCCGGCGTGAGCTTGCTGATTTCATGCGGGAAAATGATCCACGCATCCGTTTTATGGATGAACCAGTCCGGCGTGATGGATGTCCGGTTTTTCGCGGGCTTGTAGAATATGGTCGCTGTCCGGATTTCCGGAAGGAATCCCTTCTGCGCAGCCGTCATCCGGATGAGCGAGTCCATCGTGAGACCTGTGTCAAAAATGTCGTCCACAAAAAGGATGCGGCTGTCACGGTGCACGTTCTCAAGAAAGTGCGACTCGCCGACAATGGAGATGTGATAGCTGCCGTCCGGCTGAAGCGACCGGCGTGTTTTCACCGGCATGTGAAAGCAGTCATGCCCGGCCGTCGCAAAGAATTCATGAATCGCGATGGCGATCGGCGTGCCCCCCCGCCACAGGCCGATCAGGTGCGTGGGGATGAAGCCGTCATCCCATATCATCCGCGCAAGCCGGTACGACATGGTCAGCAAATCGCTGGCGCTTAAAAACAGCTTGTCCTCACTCATCGCAACTTCGTCCCGAAACCATCATATCTGTTTGCCGCCGAAGCGCAATGGAATATCGAACGCGCACAAATCTTTGCTCCCAGCCGCCCCGGTGTGCTATCTTGGTGACATGGAAAAGCGACCCAAAACCTATTTGGACTGGGCGGCCACCTCCTGGCCCAAGCCGGAAACCGTCTATGACGCCGTCAACCGCTACGCGCACAATGTCGGCATTGACCACAATCGCGGCCATTTCCGCGAGGCGCAGGAGGCCGAGGCGTGGTTCGGGCGCGCGCGCGCCGCAATCGCCGCGCTGCTGAAGGCGCCGGCGCCGGAACGGATTCTTTTCTTTTCCGGCGCGACCGAAGCCCTCAACACGGCGCTGCTGGGCACGCTGAAGGCGGGCGACCACGTCATCTTTTCCTCCTTTGAGCACAATGCGGTGGTGCGGCCGCTTCGCTGGCTGGAGAAGCATCGGGGTGTCATGCTTGCGCAGATTCCGGGTTCTGTGTCCGAGCCGCTCGACCCCTCCGCCGTCCGCAGGGCCATCCGCAAGGACACGCGCATGGTGGTGCTGAACCATATCTCCAATGTCTTTGGCTCGGTGCTGCCCGTCTGCGAGGTCGGGAAAATACTGGAAGAATACGATGATATTCTGTTTGTGGTGGACGGCGCGCAGAGCCTCGGAAGCCACCCGGTGGATGTCCGGGCCATGCACGCGGACATCTTCACGTTCCCCGGCCACAAAAGCCTGCTGGGACCGCCCGGAACCGGCGGCTTCTATCTCCGCGAGGGTCTTGAAAAAATCGTTTCTCCCGTCAAATTCGGGGGCACCGGAGTAAAATCCGCGACGGAAATTGTGGTGGAGGAACTGCCGCATAAATATGAAGTCGGCACTCAGAACTCATGGGGCATCGCCGGGCTGGCGGCGGGCGCGGAATTTGTGCTGGCGCGCGGCGTGGAAGACATCAGCGCCCAGCTCGCGCAGCTCACCAGCGAGTTGGTGAACGGGCTGCGGGAGAATTCGCTGATCCGGCTGTATACCCCCCCGCCGGAAATTCATCACGGCGTGGTTTCATTCAACTTCAGCAACATGCCTTCGGAAGACGTGGCCGCGCTTCTGGACCGGTCCCACAACATCAAGCTCCGCGCCGGCATTCATTGTTCGCCGGACGCGCACAGGCATACCAATACGCTCCGTCAGGGAACCGTCCGCGCCAGTTTTGGCGCGCTGAGCGCGGACGGCGACGCCGAATCTTTGATCCGGGCGCTCCGCGAAATGAGGGAAGACTATGTGGAAGCAACATAGCGGAATCATGCTGGCGCTGGACGTGGAAAACCGCGCGCAGGCGTTCAGGCTCCTCGACCTCATTGGCGAGGACTGCGATGCCATCAAGTTCAATTACCCCCTGGTCCTGCGCGAGGGGCTTTCGATCGTCACCGAGGTGAAGAACCGCTGCAAGAAGCCCATCCTCTGCGATTTCAAGGTGGCCGACGTTCCCGTCACCAACGACCGCATCATCAGAATCTGCGGCGAGGCCGGAGCGGACGGCGTCATGGTCCATGGATTTATCGGCATGGACGCCCTGCAGTCGGCCGTTCAGGTGGCGGGGAATACCGCTCTCTTCCTCGTGACCCAGATGACCAATCCCGGCGGGCTTGATTTCACGGCGCAGTTCACGGACGAGTTCGCCGCCATGGCCCGCACTTTCGGGCTGGCCGGAGTGCAGGCCCCGGGGAACCGACCCGAGGTCGTGCGGCATGTGCGGAAAATCATCGGGCCGGACATGATGATCGTCTGCTGCGGCATCGGAGCGCAGGGCGGGAAGTTCGGCGCCGCGATCGAAGCTGGGGCAACGTTCGAAATCATCGGACGGGCCATCTACGACGCAAAAGATCCTGTGGCCAAGGTGGCGGAGATCAAAGCCGCCACACGCCCGTTCATCAAGTCATGAAAAATGTCCAGAAAACTCTCGGCCTGAGCATCCACGAATACTGCGCGGAGGACGACACGCGTTCCGTCCGCGGAAAATTCCCGGAACCGGTGGATCTGCATGCCCTCAAGACGGCGGCGGAAAAGATTTCCACGAAGGTTATGCTCATGGAGCGGCTGCAGGCGCTCGTGATTCCGCTCAATCAGGGCGTGGTTCACATTCACGCCAACGGCGATATCGTCATCAACCGCATCAAGCGGCTCGAGGACGCAGAGGAATTCATGGAGAAGCTGTTATGCGCGGAAAAACAGTAGCGGTTTTCGGGAGCGCGATCGCGGATCCGGCCGACGAGGCCTGCCGCCAGGCGGTGCTGGCCGGGCGGATCATCGCCGAGGCGGGCTTCAACATTCTGTGCGGCGGCTACGCCGGTGTCATGGAGGCGGCCTGCCGCGGGTGCACAGAGGCCGGCGGAAAATGCGCGGGCATCGGCCTGACAAAATTCACCGCGCAGCCCAACAAATACATCACCCGGTTCAAGGCGGTTGAAACCCTCGGCAGGCGGCTGGACTATTTTGATAAGCACTCGTGCGCCTTCCTCGCGCTGGACGGCGGGATCGGCACCGTCACGGAAGTCATGTTCTTCTGGGACATTGCCAAGGCCGGCTTCCTTGAGGGCCGCCCGATTTTTCTTCTGGGCGAACAATGGCCGCGGCTGGTCCAGGAACTTCAA
>JAKQHR010000140.1 GCA_029557905.1 Verrucomicrobiota bacterium | reverse complement strand
CTGCCCGGCGTACGGACCGTTCTCGGCCTTTCCAATATTTCTTTCGGCCTGAAGCCCGCCGGACGAAAGGTCCTGAACGCCGTGTTTCTTGACCGCTGCGTCAAGGCCGGCATGGATGCCTGCATTATCAATGTCGCGGGGATTGTCCCGCTTACAGAGATTTCCGCGGACGCCCTGAAGGTTGCAGGGGCGCTGCTGGACAACGACCAGTCCGCGGGCGATCCGCTTGAGAATTTCATCAACTTCTTCAGCGACGAGCAGGCGGAAGACGCTTCCGCCGCCGCGGCCGCAAAAGAGCCCGAGGACATCCTGACCGAAGCGGTGGTGCGCGGCCGCCTTCAGCCGCTGGGCGATGTCATGCCCGGCCTGCTCCAGAAATATTCCGCCGAGCATATTCTCAACGAAATCCTCGTGCCCGCGATGCAGGAGGTGGGCCGCCTGTTCAATGACGGGATTCTGCAGCTTCCGTTTGTGCTGAAATCGGCCGAGGTCATGAAAAAGTCGGTGGATCTGATCAAGCCGCACATGAAGACCAGCGACACCGGGGCGCGCCGGGCCACGATGGTGCTGGCCACCGTGGCGGGCGATGTGCATGACATCGGCAAAAACCTTGTGGACATCATTCTTTCGAACAACGGCTTTCATGTGGTTAATCTCGGCACCAAGATGCCGGTCGAGCAGATGATCGCCGCGGTGAAGGAGCACCGGGTCGACGTGCTGGGCATGAGCGGCCTGCTGGTGAAATCCGCCGCGCAGATGGCCGAAAACATGAAGGCGCTGGATGCGGCCGGACTTGCGATACCCGTTTTCCTCGGCGGGGCGGCCCTCACGGCGGAATACGTCGCCAACACCTGCCAGCCAGCCTATTCCGGTCCGGTGATCTACTGCAAGGACGCTTTTGAAGGCCTGACGCGGATGCAGGAGCTGGTTTCAAAAGGAAGACTGGAGAAAACCCCGCCCATCAAACGGCCGGCGGCCGGACCCGCGGAACTGCGCACGGCGCCCTCCGAACCGGTTGAACAGATTGAGCCCCCGACGCCGCCCTTCTGGGGGCACCGCATCAACCGCGACATCAATCTGGAGGACGTCTATCCAATGCTGAACGAGAAATCCATCGTGCGCGGCCAGTGGAAGTTCCGCAAAGGAAAACTGACGGACCGGGAATGGCAGAAGCTGATGGATGAAGAGGTTAATCCGCGGATGGAAGAACTGAAAAAGAAGTTCAGAAACCGGGATCTTTTCCAGCCGCAGACGGCGTGGGGATTTTATCCCTGCCGGTCGGAAGGCAACAGCCTGTTTGTATTTGCCGATGAAAAATCGGAGCCCATCCGCCTTGATTTTCCCCGACAGCGCAAGCCCCCCCACAAGGCCATCCCGGACTATTTCCGCGCCGACCGCGACGTGGTCGGCTTCATGTCCGTGACGCTGGGCCGGGGCCCCGACAAGGAAACGCAGCGGCTTTTGAAAGAGGACCGCTATCAGGATTACTATCTGCTGTACGGCTTTGCCGTCGAACTGACCGATGCCCTTGCGGAATACTGCCACAAAACCATGCGCCTTGCATGGGGCTTTGATGAGCCGGAGATGGATCTGCAGGGCTATAACGACCAGCTCTACCGCGGGTCGCGCTACGGCTTCGGCTATGCCTCCTGCCCGGACCTTGCCATGAACCGCATTGCCTGCGACCTGGTGCATGCGAAGGAAATGGGCGTGGAGGTCAGCGAAAACCTGATGATGATTCCCGAATTCACCACGGCTGCGATCGTGCTTCACCATCCGCAGGCCAAATATTTCAACGTCTAACCGGAGATCCGCATGCGTCACCTGAAAAAACTATCCGAGATTGACTGGAAAACATGGAAACCGAAGGAGCGGGCCACGCTCCTGTTTGTGATCCGCGACGGGCAGGCGCTTCTGATTGACAAAAAGAAGGGGCTGGGCGCCGGCAAGGTCAACGCGCCGGGCGGCCGGGTTGAAAAGGGGGAAACCGCCCAGGAGGCCGCCATCCGCGAGGTGGAGGAGGAGCTCTGCGTCACGCCGCTGAACGTCAGCCCCCGCGGGCGGCTGAATTTTCAGTTCACGGACGGCTACTCGCTGCAGGGCCATGTGTTCTGGGCCACCGACTGCCGGGGCGAACCGCAGGAGACCTGCGAGGCGGTCCCGCGCTGGACGCCGCTCGACGAAATTCCCTACGACAAAATGTGGGCCGACGATCTGCACTGGATTCCGCTCATGCTGGAGGGCAAGCATTTTGAGGGGCATTTCATCTTCGATGACGACACCATGCTGGATCACACTCTCATCACCTTCACCCCCGAAGAATGGGCCATTGAATGCAGGAATGGATCTGGAGAGATGTAAGGCTGGAGATCCCGGGCGACTGGGAGATGCTTCAGTTCTCACGCGCGCGCGACAAGGGCCGTTGCGCATATGCCGATCGCAGGCAGTTCCGGCTGGAGCTGAGCTGGCGGCAGGTGAAAGGCGCGCCGGATTTTCCCCGCATGATGGCGGACTACAAAGCCCGGCTCGAATCCGCCGGTGAACTTCAGGATGCACACACCTTTACACTGTCCGGCTGGCACGGGCTCGCGGGGATGCAGAAGAACCTGCGGGTCTCCCGTTTCGGGAATTATTTCGACAAAGAAAACCTCCTTGCCGAACTTGTTTTTCTCTGGCCGGACAAGAGGGATATCCCGCTGGAAAATGATATTCTTCAGTCCTGCCGTTATGCGCCGCCTGAAAACGGATTCAGAAAAATCAAAGCATTCGGCATGTCCTGCCGCTCCCCCGAAAAATATGAATTTACGGCCTGCAGTGTGCAGCCCGCGATGGCCGCCATGGTGTTCAGCGGGGCCCGCCGGCCGGCGCGCATCAGGCTCCAGCGCCTCGGGATGGTTCCGCAATGGCTTGATCAGCCGCTGACCACCTGGGCTGGAACGCAGCTCCCGAAGGAGGCCCGGAATCCCGACTTTGAATCCCGCAGCCGGAATGGACATGAAATCGTGACGGCAAAAGCGGATTATGCCCCTCGCGGATTTCTGATCCGAAAGGGCCTGTACGCTGCAAGCGCATGGATTTGTCCAAAGGACGGACGGCTTTATCATGCGGAGCAGATCTGTCGTTCAGCAAAGGATATCGTGAACCACCCGCTGGACTGCTGCGGAGGCATGTCATGATGGCGGGATTCTCCAATCCTTCGTGGTCCGACATGCTGGATGCGCTCATGATCCGCAACCGCGCCGCGCGGGTGGAGCGCGACGCGCGCAGCGGAGAAATCCGGATTGCCGTTCCCACGCGCCGGCCGTGGTATCATGTTCCGCCGGTGACGTGGATCGTGCGTGCGCCGGAGGAGCGCGTCACGGTTCTGGATGAACCCGGAAGCCTTGTCTGGGAAATGTGCGACGGCCGCACCACCGTCGAGAATATCATCGACGCGTTCGCGGAAAAATACGGCCTGACCTTTCACGAAAGCCGCGTGGCCGTCACCCAGCACATCAAAAGCCTCATCAGCCGCGGCGTGCTCGCGGTGGAATTTCGGGACCCGCCGGCGCCGGGTCTCTGAGGTCCCGGGAATATAGTACTAATTTAGTACTATATACTTCCCCGGAAGAACATCCCCCGCCGGGCCCGTTCCGCGCCGGTCAGATATCCAGCAGTTCGCGGACATCCTCCCACGTCAGGCTTTCCATCATCTGACCGGCCGGAGCGAGGGTGGCGTTGATGACGGCCTTTTTGCGCTTTTGCATTTCCAGAACCTTTTCCTCGACGGTTCCGTGGGTGATGAGCTTGACGCTGTAGACGGTGCGCTTCTGGCCGATGCGGTAGGCGCGGTCGGTCGCCTGGTCCTCGACCGCGGGATTCCACCACGGATCGTAGTGAATCACCATGTCGGCGCCGGTCAGGTTCAGGCCGGTTCCGCCCGCTTTCAGGCTGATCAGGAAAACAGGGATGTCGCGGTTGGTGTTGAACTCGCGGACGACGCCCATTCGGTCCTTTGTTGCGCCGTCCAGATAGCAGTAGGTTCGTTCGCGCGCGGCCAGTTCGCGCTTCAGAATGGCCAGCATGGACGTGAACTGGCTGAAAACCAGCACGCGATGCCCGGCATCCAGCGCTTCATCCAGCAGTTCGAAGAAAAGGTCGAGCTTGGCCGACGGATACCGGCTGTCCAGATCCTTCAGCTTAAGCAGCTCCAGATGGCAGCATATCTGCCGCAGGCGCAGCAGCGTCTTGAATATTTCCATTCGCGAGCTGTTGAAGCCCCGGGCCGAAACCATTCCGGATATTTTTCGGCGGGACTGCTCCAGTATCTTCTTATACACGAGCTGCTGGTCCGCCGTGAGGAGGCAGGGCGCGATGCGCTCAATCTTGGGCGGAAGCTCTTTGGCCACATCCTTTTTCAGGCGGCGCAGCAGGAACGGCTGGAGCTTGCGGCGCAGGCCGGTCTGCGTCATGTCCGCCTCCGGGCCGCCGCCGGCAATCGGCAGCTCATAATGCTCGCGGAATGACGGATGCCGGCCGAGATATCCGGGCATCAGGAAATCCATAATGGACCACAAATCCGCCACGCTGTTTTCAATGGGCGTGCCCGTGAGCACCAGCCGGTGCACGGCATTCAGCTTTTTTGCGGCCAGCGCATTCTGCGTGGAGCGGTTTTTGATATGCTGCGCCTCGTCAAGAACCGCGCACGAGAACGAACAGTTGAGATACTGCTCGATATCGCGGCGAAGCAGCGCATACGAAGTGATCACAATGTCGGCATGTTCAAGTTTATCCCGTTTTTCGTGACGTTCAGCCCCGCTGAGCGTCAGCACCCGCATGTCCGGCACAAAGCGTCCGGCCTCCTCGGCCCAGTTTTCCACAAGGCTCGTGGGGCACACAATCAGCGCCGGGCGGCCGGCGGCCTCGTCGTGGACACGCGGCAGGCGCAGCCACGCCAGCGTCTGCAGGGTTTTCCCCAGCCCCATTTCGTCCGCAAGAATGCCGCAGAGATAATTGCTCTCCAGGAACCGGAGCCAGTTCACGCCGTCTTTCTGGTAGTGCCGGAGCACGCCGTCCAGGTTCCCGGGCAGCGGGACCGGCTGAAGCGGCACCCCGCGGTTCTGTTCCCGGGCCTTTTCGCGCCACGCGGGTGCCGCTTCGACATCCACCCCGTCCAGCGAGTCGAGGGAGGCCTGGACATAGGCCGAATAGAGGCCTTCCAGGCGGAAAAGCCCGGGGCGGCTCCCCTCGCCCGCCGCGCAGTCTGTAAACACATCGCGGGCGGTCTGGATGGCATCGGCATCCAGCAGGATTGTGCGGCCGTTTTTCTCGACGTACGCATCTCCCTTCAGGAGCGCCCGCTGAATCTCCGCCTCCGACAGGCTCTGGCCCCGCGTGTCCTCGTATCGGAAACCGACCTCAAACCAGCGCCCCTCCTCGCCGCTTTCAATGCTGATGACGGGCGTGGTAAAATCAAGCTCATCCATGAAGGGCTCCACGCGGCCGGCCAGCGCCACGGTCCATCCCATGCGCCGTAGTTTTGGAAGCCCGCTCCCGAGAAAATTCAGGACTTCGCGGCACCCAATAACCGCGGCCAGACTGTCGCCGTGCTCCCCGCCGAAGCCGATGGCCCGCAGAATTTCAAGAGCCTCCGCCTCACGCGCCGGATTCCGCACCAGATAGCGCATGAGGTCCTCGGGATCGGGCAGCGCGAACTGTCCCGCCGCATCCGCCTTGCCGGCAGGCAGCCGGTGTTCTCCGTACACGGCGACCAGCTGCGCGGACAGTGAGGCCGGGCTTCCACGGACATTCAGCGTGAAGCGCGGCTCTGCCGGTTCGATGGTGAAAAGATCGAACGTCACATCGGTCTCCACCCTGATGTGCGCCTCGATCAGGGGAAGTTCGGTCTGCATGAAGCGCGGCACCGAGGGGCGGGCAATGCGGACGGGATTGCGATAGATGTTCTGAAGCGGGGCCGGCAGCACATTGCCGAGGGGCCAGAACTGCCCGGCATCAAAAACCCAGCCCTCTTTCCCCGACACGATGTATGTCGGGAGACACGCCGCATCCATGAACGGCAGCTCCGTGTGAATCATCAGCACCAGTTCGCCGCTGGCGGAATCAAGATGCATTCGGATTACGGAGTTCATCTTCACGGCGTTGACCGTCAGCGGATGATCGGCCGATCCCTCATAAAGCGGCCGACCGGCAAGCAGTTTGATCAGATTGATGAAATCCGAAGCCTGAACACTCAGGCGGGCGGGCACCGGGCCTTCCGCAATGTCTTCCAGCACAAAAAGCAGATTGTCGTCGCGCCGGCTGACGGCCACGGGCACAGAAAGATCCATCTGGTCAGCCGGAACGAGGCCTCCGGAGGTCTTGTAGCAGATGGACAGCGGGAACCCCTCTGCACCCGCCGACGGCCACTGGGGGTCCAGGATCAGCATGGGCCGGCAGGGGCGCGCCCCGGCCGTTCCCGAGGGCACACGCCGGAGATACTGCGACTCATCCGTGGACGAAAGCCGCTCCGCTCGGCGGCGCTCCTCCTCGTACTTGCGCTCGCGCTCCGGATCGGTCTGCCGCTTGATCATTATCAGCGCCAGCGCGATGACATGGGCGCAGATGATTCCCCTTTCCGTGTTGTCGCGGCAGGGGCACTGGCTGGCGACCGACCCGTCCTTCAGCAGCTCGAACTGGCAGGTCATGTTGCGGTTGCCGTAGATCAGCGAGCCGCGCACAAAGGGATGTTCGTAGGAAACATGTTCCACCCGGCCGGTTTCGCAAAGCGTCTTTCCTTCGCGGAAAACGCGCGCCCCCGCCCAGTCCACCAGCATTTTCTGTGTTACCGGAAACCTCATAAACAGTCCGTGCGCGGGCCCCATTCTCCCCTGAATCTGGTGCGCCCAAAATATGGAAAAACATACTATGAAGCGCCCCCGACCCCCAAGACATTTTTTCTGGCTCGCAATCGCGCGGCGGGGATGCGATACAGGAGTGAAAGGAAATGACCATGGAAACCAAGCGCGCACAGGCCATCAAGCATCTCGAGGGGCGGAAGTCACTGCCGATCATCGAGGTGTTTTATGAATTCAACCATCTCAAATCGCTTTACCGCCAGGGCTGGCTCCGCGTCGGAATCCCCAGGGAACACTGCGAGACCGTGGCCGAGCACACGCTGGGCGTAACCCTGCTGGCGCTCTTCCTCGCGGACGAATATTTCCCGGAACTGGACAAATGGAAGCTGATGCTGATGGGCCTGCTGCACGACTTCGGCGAGATCTACGCCGGCGACATCGTTCCCGGGAAGATGACGCTGGAGGACAAGCACCGCCTGGAAAGAAAATCGGTCGAACAGGTCTTCGCGAGGCTCCCGAAGGGGAACGACTATCTGGCGGTCTGGGAGGAATTCGAGGCCGGCCAAACCGCCGAGGCGCGCTTCATGAAGGAAATTGACCGGCTCGAAATGGGCCTTCAGGCCAGCGTGTACGAGCACGAGAAGCTGGGTGATCTTTCCGTCTTTTTTGATTCCACCGATCGCGCGCTCAAAACCGGCCGGCTGCGCGATATTCTGGATGCGCTCCGCAGGCTGCGCGCCACGGCGCCCTGACCGCGGATCAGATTTCTTTGATCACCCGGGCCGGAACGCCCGCCGCGAGGCTGTTCGGCGGGATCGGTTTGGTGACGACAGCCCCGGCAGCCAGCACGCAGTGCTCGCCGATGCCTGCCGCGTCCAGCACGGTCACGCGCGCGCCAAACCAGCAGTTGGGGCCGATCGTCAGTTCGCCCTTTGTGTTCGTTCCGCTCTGCTGCGCGAAGGTGTGCTCCCTGTCCGTGTAGTCGTATTCTCCTCCGCTCAGAAAATAGCAGAAGGCCCCGATGACCGTGTCGCGCCCGAGCGTCAGCTTGTTGGAGGAAAACACCTGGCAGTTGGACGAAAGATTCACGTTGTCCCCGATCGTGATACTGCCGTTTTTGCAGTAGATGATCGTGTTGCGGCCCACATAGACATTGTCGCCGATTTCGATGCCTTCATTGGTCTCGCCCTTGGCGTCAACGACGCAATGGTCGTCCAGCACCACGTTGTCGCCGATTTCAATCTTGTGAGGATGCCGGATGGTGATGTTCCGGCCGAAAACGACCTTCCTGCCGATGTCCTCGAACATGAAGGGATAGGTCAGTTTGCGCAACGCGAGGCCCAGCGCGCCGGGGATCCACCCGAACAGCGTGATGATAACTTCGCACAGGATGACACGGCCGACGCTCATGTCGCCGTAGTAGACGGAGCGGTACTTTTTGAAGGCCGACTGTTTTTCGTCCTTCATCACATCCTTGATTTTGTATTCCTGCGTTTCCATGCCGTTCCTCCGTTCAGCGAATCGAGGCAATGAATGCCTTCATGGACTCCACGGTTTCGCCTTCAAAATAGAGCCGGTACCAGATTTCCAGGTTCAGCAGAATCCACAGCCTGAAATTGTGGTCGCGTTTTCCGGAAAGATGCTCATCCAGAAGCCGGTCTACATAGGCGCCGTCGAAAATGCCCAGCTCCACAAACTTCGACTGCGCAAAAAGATTTTTCAGGAACGTGCTCAGCTCGCTCCGCATCCACAGGGCAATGGGAAAACCGAAGCCCTGCTTCTTGCGGTAGATCAGTTCCTGCGGCAGATGACGCGAGGCGACCTGCTTCAGGATGTGCTTCATGTCCCGCCCCTTGAGCTTCATGCCGCCGGGAATGGATGCCGCAAACTCCGTGACCTTGTGATCAATCAGCGGCGGTCGCGCCTCCAGCGAATGCGCCATGGCCATCCGGTCCACGATCGGCAGCAGATGATCCGGCATGCGGGTCATCAGGTCGGTGTAGAGCATCTGGTCCACCAGTTCCTCCGCCCGGCCGCAGTTGAAATGCGTCAGGATTTTCTGGAATGAATCAGCATCGGCGAT
>JAKQHR010000135.1 GCA_029557905.1 Verrucomicrobiota bacterium | reverse complement strand
GCGGGGGCGTGGATTGAAACGCCAGCAATGACGGATGGATCACCACAATGGGCCGTCGCCCCCGCGCGGCAATCGAAAATTTTCCAATCCCCGGAAGTTTTTGCGGGAAAAGTTCCAATCATTGGAAATTTTCATTTTTCTTGTAACAAAACGCCGCTTTCGGGTACATTGAGGGCATGAACACGGCAAGCAAGCGCAATGTGCATGCCCTTATCCTGTGTGTGTATCAGAATGAGGGGGAAATGTTTCTCGAAAGCATCTGCCCGGACTGCGCCGGCGGCCCCTGCGCACTGAAGGTGGACAACACGAATGTGCGCCTGGACCTGCTGGCCGGGGACCCGGCCCTCAACGCCTCCTGGCTTTCACGAATCCAGGAGGCCGATGCGCTGATCCTGCTGGTGCGCTTCATGGATGTGACCTCCATTGACAAACTCAACGCGATCCACCGCAGCATTCCGGATGAGGGCAGTCCGCCGCTCTTCGTTTTCCTTTTCCGCGAACAGGACCAGGCGGAGTTCAAGCGCAGCTGCCCCACCTGCGGCCAGAAACTCTGGGTGCGCGACATGGATGTCGGCCGCGAAGGCCGCTGCCCGAACTGCAAGGCCTCGTTTGCGCTCCTGTCGCAGGAGGACCTGATCAAGAAGGAAATCGTGCTGCCGGATTCAGTGCCGGTGATCCGCATTTATCAGGGCGACGAGGGCTCCGTGAAGAGCGCCTTTGCATGGATTCTGCCCGGAGTCACCAGCCGGCTCGCCGAGGCGAATCCTTTCGATGAGGAAACGCTCAAGAAATCCACAATCCGCGTGCAGATTGACGATCTTTAGAACGCCGGACTATTCGGCTTCCGCCTCAAACGGCGCGGTACCTGTTCCCCCGTCCTTTTTCACGAGCTGCTCGATCTTCTTCTCCACCTCGTTGAGCCTTGCGGAGCAGTACTGAACCAGCCGGCTGCCTTCTTCGAAGTGCTGCATCATCTTGTCGAGGCTGAGATCGCCCTCTTCCATTTCGGTCACGATTTTTTCAAGCCGCTCGAGCGCCTTTTCAAAACCCGGATCTTCGTTTTTCTTTTCCGCTTTCATGTTCACTCCTCAGAGCTGTGTTCCGGTGACGGTGGATTCCACCCGTCCGCGCGCGAGCTGCGTGGCCAGCGCGTCGCCGGTTTTCACCTGTTTAAAATCTTTCACAATGGTCCCGTCGGCGCAGCGCGTGACGCTGTAGCCCCGATCCAGCACCGCGTGCGGATTCAGCGCCCGGAGCTGCGCATCAAGCTGCCGCACCCGCTGGCGGTGCGACTGAAAAACCGACTGCGCCAGATGGCCCAGCCGCATGTTCAGGGAGTCCGCCTGCTGGTGGCGAACCTGCGCGGCGCGCAGCAGCCGCTGGCGGAGCGACTGGCCCAGATGCTCAACGCGAAGCACGTAGTTCCGCACCAGGTTTCCCGGTTCGCGAAACACATAACTGTGCTCCGCCCGCACCAGCCTCTGCTTCAGTTTCAGAAACCGGTTCTCCAGCGCGCGCGCAAGCTGCCTCCGGCGCTGCGCGAGAAGATTTTCAAAATTCTCCTTCGCGTCAATCACCAGCTCCGCCGCGGCGGACGGCGTCGGCGCGCGCAGATCGGCCACAAAGTCGGCGATGGTGAAATCAGTTTCGTGCCCGACGGCGGAAATGACCGGAACCGCCGAGGCGGCGATGGCGCGCGCGACGACTTCCTCGTTGAACGCCCACAGGTCCTCGATGCTTCCGCCTCCGCGGCCGGCGATGATCACATCAATATATCCAAGGCGGTTCAGGTCGCCGATGGCCCCGGCGATTTCGGCTGCGGATCCTTCGCCCTGCACGCGGACCGGCGCAATCACAATGTGAAGATTTGGAAACCGGCGGCCGAGCACGTTGAGCATGTCACGGATGGCCGCCCCTGCCGGCGAGGTCACAATGCCGATGTGCTGCGGAAGCATCGGCAGGGCCCTTTTGCGATCCGGCGCAAAGAGCCCCTCCGCCTCCAGGCGGGCCTTCAGCTTCTCGAAGGCCTCCTGAAGCGAACCGGCGCCGGCTGACTCCATCCTGCGGACGATGATCTGGCAGGATCCGGTTTTTTCATAGAGCGTCACTTCGCCCTGCACGCGAACCTGCATTCCGTTGGCGGGTTCGATGTTCAGACCCGTCTGGCTTCCGCGGAAAAAAGCCGCCTTGATCTGCGCGCCCTCGTCCTTGAGCGAAAAGTACAAATGCCCTGAAGCCGCCCGCGTGAAATTCGAGATTTCGCCCTCCACCCACACGCTTCCGATTTCCTCCTCAAGCAGAAAGCGAATGCGGCGCGTGATGGAGGTAACGGAAAAAACCTCGGGCTTCGCGGGCGCGTTCACATGTATTCCCTCACCCGTTCAATCCCGGTCGCGCGGCAGGTTTTGTCATCCACGGTGACCAGCGCGCCCTCGAAAGCCACCTTCTCCGTGGCAATTGAAAATCTGGAAGGCATCCCGGTCAGGAATTTCTGAAGAACGGAGTTCACGTCCCGGCCGAGAATGGAGTCCTTCGGACCGGTCATGCCAAGGTCCGTGATATAGGCCGTGCCGCCGGGCAGGATTTCCTCGTCGGCGGTCTGCACATGCGTGTGCGTGCCGGCCACCGCGCTGACCCGGCCGTCCAGATAGCGGCCCAGCGCAATTTTCTCCGAAGTGGCCTCGGCATGCACATCCACCATGATGATTCCTCCAGGCGGGTTTTTCTGCGCAAGGATCTGATCCGCCGTCCGGAACGGACAGTCGTAGGGCGACATGAAAACGCGTCCCACAAGGCTGATCACCGTGACCGGGATATTCTTCACCATGACCGTCACGCAGCCCGTCCCCGGACATCCCGGAGCAAAATTGGCGGGCCGCACCACGCGCTTCGCGTTTTTCAGCCACGGGGCCAGTTCTTTCTGGTCCCAGGTGTGGTCGCCCAGCGTCAGCACATCCGCTCCAGCCGCGAAAAGCTCATCGCAGATCACCGGGGTGATGCCCCGTCCGCCCGCGCTGTTTTCCGCGTTGGCGATGATCATGTCGACCCCCTGCTGCTCGCGCATTCTGCCGGCGGTTCGCGCGAACGCGGTGCGCCCCGGCTGTCCGACAATATCTCCCGTCATCAGTATTTTCATGACACTTCGACCTTAGGCTATTTCGCGTATTCCACGCAACGCGTTTCGCGAATCACCGTGACCTTGATCTGGCCCGGATACTGCAGGTCATGCTCGATCTGTTTGGTGATATTGCGGGCCATCTGCAGGGCCTGATTGTCATCAATCTTGGACGGCTCAACAATCACGCGGATTTCGCGGCCGGCCTGGATGGCATAGCTCTTTTCAACGCCGCGGAAGCTGCTGGCGATGTTTTCGAGATCGGTCAGCCGCTTCAGATATATCTGGGTGGTTTCCGCGCGCGCGCCGGGACGCCCCGCGCTCATCGCGTCAGCCGCCTCCACAAGCGTGGCATAGATGCTTTCCGGCTCAATGTCTCCGTGATGCGCGCCCACGGCGTTCACCACCACCGGCTGCTCGCCGTATTTGCGCAGAAGATCCGCGCCGATGGTCGCATGACCGCCCTCGACCTTGTGATCGAGAGCCTTGCCGATGTCGTGGAACAGGCCCACCCGCTTGGCGATGTTCACATCCAACCCCAGCTCGGCGGCCATCATGGCCATGAGATGGGCCATCTCGATGGAGTGCTGCAGCACGTTCTGCGCGAAGCTGTAGCGGTACTTCAGGCGGCCGAGCGTATGTATCAGCTCGGGATCCACCCCCTGCAGGCCCAACTCAAAAACAGCCGCCTCGCCCGACTCTCTCACAATCTCCTCGACCTCCTCGGTCACCTTGCGGGCGGTATCTTCAATGCGCGAGGGATGAATTCTTCCGTCCGCGATCAGGCGCTCGAGCGTAACCCGCGCGATCTCGCGGCGCAGCGGATCGAACCCGGAGACCACGACCACTTCCGGGGTGTCGTCAATCAGGATGTCCACGCCGGTGGCGGCCTCCAGCGCGCGTATGTTCCGGCCCTCGCGACCGATGATGCGCCCCTTCATTTCCTCATTGGGCAGCGGAACCGAAGAGGTGCTCATGTCGCTGACCTGGCTGGCGGCATAGCGCTGAATGGCTCCCGCAATGATTTCACGCGCCTTCTTTTCGGCGGTTTCTTTTGCCTCGTCCTGTATATGGCGAATCAGCACGCCGGCATCGGCCCGGATTTCCTCGTCCAGAATCCGGGTCAGCTGGGCGCGGGCCTCCTCCTGTGACAGTGACGCAATCTTCCCCAGCTCCGCCTTTTTCGTGCTGATCAGCTGTTCCAGCTCCAGCTGACGGGCCTCCATCTGTGATTTCCTGTCGTTCAGCTCCTCCTGCTGCTGTTCCAGCTTTTCCTCTTTCTTCTCCAGCATGGAGAGCTTTCGGTCGAGGTTCGCGGCGCGGCGCATGATGCGCGCCTCAAGCATCCGCAGTTCATCGCGCTGCTCCCTCGTCTCCCGCTCGAAGTCCTGCTGCGCCTGAATCTGCATGTCCTGGGCCTTCAGTCGGGCCTCTTTCAGGATATGCTCTGCATCCTTGCGGGCATCGGAAAGGATTCTTGTTGAATCCAGCTGGGCGCGGCCGGCACGCCGCCGTTCCAGCAGGTTGATCAGCAGATAACCCGCCATCAGCCCCATCAGAATGCCGACAAACGCCGTCCACGTCGGCAGCCACCAGGGCACGTCAATCTGGTCCCATCTCATTGTTTGTTTCCCCCATCCGGTTGTATTTTCAAAATCCGCTCTTCCGTGACAATGATGTTCACGGTCTCGTCATGCGCTTCGCGCGGAACCCGCTCCAGCATCTGGCACTCAAAGGCAAGCCCGATGCGGGGCCCGCGGAATGCCGCCATCAGCGCGTCGTAGCAGCCGCCGCCGCGGCCAAGCCGCCCGCCGGCGGCGTCAAATGCAATGCCCGGCACAATCATCAGATCAATCTCCCGCGGATCAGTCCAGCAGGGGGTGCAGGGCTGTTCGGTCCGGTCCTCGCCGACGACGAGTTTTTCGTCCGTCCGCAGCCGCGCAAAGCTGTAGCGGCCGGTCTGCGGATCAAGGGCCGGCACACAGACGTTCCTGCCCGCCTGCCGGCAGAGGCTGATCAGCGGTTCGGTCTGCACTTCCGCGGGCAGGGCAAGATAGCAGGCCACCGTTCCGGCCGCCGCAAACTCGGAAAGTGCCGCCGCGGAGCCGGCCACTGCGCGACTGGCGGACCAGATCCATGCCTGATCCAGATTCCGGCGGCGGGCCGCAATGATTTCGCGCAGGCGTTCTTTCTGTTCTAGGACTGACGTTTTCGTGACTTGCTCCTCAGTGAGTTCCAGTGTTCGATCCGTTTGCGGATGGTTTCCTCATATCCGCGGTCGGTCGGAGAGTAGTAAATCTTCGTGGTCGGAGCATACTCCTGGTCCACAAAGCCTTCTTCATAATCGTGCGCGTATTTGTAGCCCGTGTGGCCGAGCTGTTCAGCGCCCTTGTAGGTCGCCCCCCGCAGCGGCCGGGGAACCGGAAGTGTGCGGCCCTCCTTCACGTCCGTCATGGCCGCCTCCCCCGCCATGTAGGCCGCATTGCTCTTCGGAGCCGTGGCCAGATAGGTCGTGCACTGCGCCAGCGCGATGCGCGCCTCGGGCATGCCGACAAACTCCACCGCATTCAGCACTGAAACCGCCAGCGTGACCGCCCGCGGATCCGCGTTGCCGATGTCTTCCGAGGCGAGAATGATCAGTCGGCGCGCGATGAAGCGCGGATCCTCGCCTGCATAGAGCATTTTCGCCAGCCAGTAGACCGCCGCATTTGGATCGGAACCCCGCACGCTTTTGATGAACGCGGAGATGGTGTCGTAATGCCCGTCTTCGTCGTGGTCATACACCACGGCTTTTTTCTGAATGGATTCCTCGGCGGCGGCGCGCGTCACGCGCACCCGGCCGGCGGCATCCGGGGGCGTGGTCAGCACTGCGATTTCCAGCGCGTTCAGCGCGCGGCGGGCATCGCCCTCGCACACCCTCGCCAGGTGTTCCAGCGCATCGTCGTCCGCGGATGCGTTGCGGGCCGTCATTTCACGGTCACGCTCCAAAGCGCGCCGCAGCAGTGTCACCACCGCTTTTTCGGAAAGCGCCTCGAGCTCGAAAATCTGCGACCGCGACGTGAGCGGCGTGTTGATAAAGAAAAAGGGATTGTGCGTGGTGGCGCCCACCAGCGTGATGGAACCGTCTTCAACATACGGAAGAAGGACATCCTGCTGGGCCTTGTTGAAGCGGTGAATTTCATCTATGAAGAGAATGGTTTCGCGGCCGTAGGCCTGCCGGGTCTGCCGGGCCGCCTGAAGGAGGGTCCGCAGGGTGGCCACATTGGCCAGCACGCCGCTGGTCCGGACAAAATTGCGCTGCGTGACTTTAGCAATGACCTCGGCCAGCGAAGTTTTTCCGCATCCCGGGGGGCCGTATAAAATGATGCTCCCGAGGCGGTCCGCCTCGATGGCGCGGCGAAGCAGCTTGCCGGGCGCAAGCAGGTGTTCCTGCCCGGCCACGTCCTCCAGCGTCTGCGGACGCATCCGGGCCGCCAGGGGCTCGCCGCCGGTTTTATCTTCCGGTGCCCTCTGTTCCCCGCCGGGATTCTGATTATCTGCAAACAGATCCATCTGTCACCTTCGCGGGGACGAAAAAAAATACCCCGCCATTGCCGTTATGCGCTCCAGCTCTGATCCCTCGATCAAAGTGGGTGCTCTGTCGCGAATTTCCCTCTTCCCATGCATGGGCTTGAGGTCTATTCCCGAACTTCCGAGCTCCCGTTCAATTTAGTGTTGGGTCAGAGTACACATCGCCATCACGAACAAGGCAGGGTATTTCTTCCGGCCTGAAACCCGTGTTTCAGGCCCAAGTCTCGAAACTCTTCAACTGACAAAGAACCGGCCCGGCGGACCGTCGCAGCCGTCACCCGGCGGTCCGCCGGGTTTTATTGGCCGGCCATTCGCTCCAACAGCCCACTCGCAACCGACCAAAGGCCTCCGAACTGAGACCGCCGCACTCCCGCACGGTCTCCACTTAACGATACCCGCCGCAAGGGGAATTTCAACTCCCAGCAGCATCAGAACCAGCGTTTCAATCCACATTAATGTGGGGTTCATACCTTACCTTATTCAAATTCTGTTCGAGCCTCAGCCCTCCCGGATTTCGATGCCGGGAAGAGCCTTTTCGAGAGCCCTCTTAACGACATCATAATATCCGTTGGCCTGCTCGTCCGTCAAGGTCTTTTCGGCCGATCTGAAGATCAGTGAGTAGGCCATGCTTTTCCTTCCGGGCCCGGTGTTTTTCCCGGTAAACACGTCGAAAAGCTCAATGCGCTCCAGCTCGCGCGGGGCCGCGCCGCGAATGATATCCATCACCGCCTCGTTGGTCACGGCTTCGTCCACAAGCATGGCGATGTCGCGCTGAATCGGAGGATATGGCGCCAGCTCCCTGATGCGCTTCAGGGTGAACACCCCTCCGAGGATGTCCGCCGTGCGAATCTCCGCGACGGCCGCCGGATCGCTGATCCGCCACTCATCGCGCACGGCTCTGCGGACAACGCCCAGCACACCGATTTCTATTCCGGCCACGGCCACCGCCGCCGCGTGGCCCGGTTCGAAATACGGCCGGTCCGTTCGAACAAAGGAAACCCCGGTCATCCTGAGATCGGACAGCAGGGCCTCCACCACGCCCCGGATCCAGAGGAAGGCCTCACCTTCCGTCACGGGTTTCCGCTTGTCCAGACTGCACCGGCCGACCGGACCCATCAGGCCGATCGCCACGCGCTCTTCTTCGGACGGCGCGCCTTTCGCATCATGGAAGAAAACATGCCCGATTTCAAAAAAGGCCGCTTCAGGAAGCTGGCGGGCGCGGTTGTAACCCAGGTTCTCAACCATCTGCGGAATCAGAGAGGTGCGCAAAACCGACTGGTCGGTGCTGATCGGATGAGGAAGCACAATGCGGCTCTTTGCGCCGGCCGGGTCAAACAGATCCAGAAGCTGCGGAGCAACCAGGCTGTAGCTCATCACCTCGCGAAGGCCCAGCCCGACCAGCGTTCCGCGGCAGGCAAACCGCGCGCGGGTCTTGCGGTCGTCTGCGCCCGGAACAACCCGGGTCTGGGGCGCTGGAGACGGAATCTTGTCCAGCCCGTAAATCCGGGCCACCTCTTCGATCAGGTCCACTTCGCGCTCAAGATCGCCGCGAAAAGTCGGAATGCCGACCGCGCAGGAAGCTTCGTCCACGGCGGTGACCGCAAGACCAAGGCCTTCGAATATCTGCCACACGCGGCCCGGTTCAACCTCGATGCCCAGCAGGCTGCTGATCGCATCAAAGCGGCAGACGATACTGCGGGCCGCGGGCGGTTTGGGATAGATATCAATGACGCCGCGGGCGCACTGCGCGCCGGCCAGGTCAATCATCAGTTTGGCCGCGCGGCGGCTGGCCCAGTCCACCCCGCCTATGTCCACGCCGCGTTCAAAGCGGTAGGACGAATCGGTGGAAAGGCCAAGCCTCCGCGAAGTTTTTCGGGTCGTGTCCATGTCGAAACAGGCGCTTTCCAGCAATACGGAAGTGGTGTTGTCGGATATTTCGCTTCCGGCCCCGCCCATCACCCCGGCCAGCGCCACGGGCCGCTTCGCATCGGCAATCAGAAGCATGTCCGGTTCAAGTTTCCTTTCGATGCCGTCCAGCGTTGAAAGCCTGTCATCCGGCGACGGAAGCCGGACGATGATCCTGCTGTCGGCCAGAAGGCTTTTATCAAAAGCGTGCAGCGGCTGGCCGGCTTCCAGCATCACGAAATTGGTGATGTCCACCACATTGCTGATGGGCCGGATTCCCGCCAGTTTCAGGCGTTTCTGCATCCATTCGGGGCTCGGAGCAATGCGAATGTTCTGCAGCACTCGCGCGGTATAACGCGGACACTTTTCCGGTTCCTTTACTTCAACCGCAGCCAGCGCATTCACATCTTCGGAAGTTTCTTCGAAATCAGCCGCCGGAAGCCTGAGCGGGCGGCCGTAAAGCGCGGAAACCTCGCGGGCAAGGCCAATGATCGACAGGCAGTCCGGCCGGTTTGGGGTGATCTCCAGATCCAGCACGGTTTCGGGCGGCCCGAGTATCTCCGACAGCGGGGTGCCGGGTTTGCACGAATCGTCCAGCCGCATCAGGCCGCTGTGGTCGTCCGAAATGCCGAGTTCATCCTCGGCGCAGAGCATGCCTTCGGAAACCACTCCGCGAATTTTCGACTTCTTGAGGGTCATGCCGCCGGGAAGCGTGGTTCCCGTTACCGCGAACGGATATTTCGCGCCGACCTCAACCACAGGAGCTCCGCACACCACAACGTGTTCGCGGCTGCCGTCAAAGACCGTGACCAGCTTGAGGCGGTCGGCGTTGGGATGGGGTTTCACGGCGCGGACTTCGCCGGCCGCCACGCCGGGGAAATCACCGCCGATGGTTTCAATGCCTTCAACCTCGACACCGGAAAAGGTCAGCCGATCGGCAAGCCCCTGCGGCGTATCGTCGAAATCCACATAATCCTTCAGCCAGCAAAGCGGTAGTTTCATAAAATTCCGTTTCGTTAAAAAACGAGAAGACCTTATAAACATGCCCCCGCGCGAACAAGAAAATTGTCTTGCCGGATCAGTACGGAATGGGAAGTTTCGCCGCGGGATCGTGGCGCGGCGGCGGAGCGGGTGGCTCTTCCAGAAGCTTCAGTTCGGGAATGATTTCCTTTTCGCGCCAGGGGGCGGCGCTGATCACGCGCGGCGGTTCATTCAGAACCGCAAAGATATCATTCGCGCAGAAAATCCGGTCACGGCGCTGGTTCGTGGTTTCCTGAAGGATCCCGGCTTCCAGAAGCTTGTCCACCGCGCGCTGAGCCGTTGTGAAAGCCGCGTCAAGCTGTGCCGCCGCTCCTCTTACGGTCAGGAACGGATTTCCGGCCAGCTTCTCTGTCAACAGGAGCGCCGCAGCATGCCGGGGTGCGGAAAGGGTCCGCTTCCATGTCTGGACAGTCTCTTCAATGCGGGCCATGCGGCCGATCAAATCCTCGCACTGCCGCGCAACGCCGTCCAGAAAGTACAGCAGCCAGGGCTCCGGGTCTCCCGTCTTCTGGACCGCCCGGCAGAGTTTCAGATGGTCCGCGCTGGTCGCATTCAGAAACGGGCTGATGCCCAAACCCGGCCACGGTACCATGGCCCCGGATACCGTAAGGGCCGTGAAGACAAGCTGTCCCGTGCCCTGCGCCCCAGGCAGTTCATTCTCCAGCAGGGTTGATTCGCAAAGCATCAGCCCGGCGCGAATCAGAAAAGGATCAATCCCCCTCAAATGTTCTGCTGCGGATTCAAACCGGCTGGACGCCCGACGTTCGGACACCTGGTCTTGATGAAGCACAACGTGCAGATCCACAAATCGGCGGACCGAAACGGAAGAAAACCCCGGGGATTCCCCCGCGGCCTGATGAAAAGCGTTCATGGCGGATTCGACGGACGACCCGTATCGTGCGCTCTCCGCATGGCTCTTCAAGACCGAAACCCAATCTTCGCGGCAGAGGGCTGAAACCTCTCGGATCAGCAGCAGATGCCTGATTTCCGGCTCCGGCATACGATCCATCGTGCCGCCCAGCCGCCCCATGAGATAATCCGCCTCAGATAAGCCTTGTAGAACGTTCCTGTTCCAGTCAATTTTCTTCATGGGTTTATATTATTATTGAATTCTATGATTTTCAATAACAATATATTTAATATTATTAGATTTCTTATTAATCAATAATATCTCATATCCCGATAATATGAATTTTTACGATGTCTGCTGTTTTAGAGATTTTTCGCTGCTTTAAATCGGAACATGCGGGCCGAAGAATCATTTTTCTTCATTTATCGACCCCTCGGGATAACCGCGCCGCGATCCTTCGTACGCACTCAGCCCGTCAGGCTGGCGGATTCTAGGGCGCAGGCGCGCGGGGCTTCATTTCCGCATGTATCGCGGTTACAGAAGAGGACTTGATCTCTACACGGTCATTGAAAGGCGTCCAGCCGTCCTTGAACACAGCAATGGTGTAGGTTCCCGCCGGCAGCTTGACGCTGACGGGGACACGCCCGGCGGACTTTGAATTCACATAGGCCGTGGCGCCATCTGTGCTGGCGGTGATGTTAATGGTTCCCACAGTGGAGGGATCCGCCGCACTGCCGGATGCCATGATAACTGAAGCGGGAGCCTGACTCGCGCTCCGGGTCTCATCCAAAGGCTCGCGGGCAACCTGGGTCAGATTGAGCTTCAGCGTCAGGTCACTCGGCCAGTTCTCCGCCTCAGACCAGTCAAGACCGGGCGAAGGTAGAGAGAGTATCCTTTCGTTCACGATCTTCGGCCGGCATCCGGGAAGCACGGCGCTGCAGCTCGCAAAAATATCCCAAGTTTTGTCCGTATCCAGAAGCGCATAGCAGACATCTCCCGGCGCCCATATGCTGAGGCGCGTCCAGCGCCTGAAGCCCGCCGTGCGATCCCACTTCAAACCCACCATCGTCCGGCACGGCGTGACCCCAATCATGTCGCCGACTTTCTTTCCCCCGTCGGTGAGCGCATAAACCGCGGCGCCCGAGGGCTCGCTTTCGATGGTGAGATAGAGGATGTGATCGAAAACTGTTCTGGCCTGCGATTCCTGTGCCGCGCCATCCGACGCACATAGCATCCATGCCGCCAGAACCAGGATCGCCGCCGCTGTCCAGCTTTTCAGTTTCATGGTCCGTACATTCTCCTGTTTGGAAAACATACCAGACAAGGAGCCCGCCCGCCAGAATTTTTCAAGGGAATTGCCTAAAAAGCTTCTCATTTTAGTAGACACGAACACTTCAAATGTATATGTTGCGTCTTGTTTTAGTCTTTGAAGAAAAGACGGACAGAGTTTTAAAAACTGCAAAAAAAGGGAGATACGCAGATGGCAAAAGCAAAAACTAAATCGCAGATTATCGCCGGCATCGCCGAAGACGCTGGACTGACCAAGAAGCAGGCGGCCGCCGCTCTGGATTCTCTGGTAAGCCAGGCCTACAAGGGCGCCAAGGACGGATTCACGATTCCGGGTCTGGGCAAGCTGGTCAAAGTGAAACGCAAAGCCCGCATGGGTCGCAACCCCGCCACCGGCGAAGCGATCAAGATCGCGGCGAAGACAGTCCTGAAATTCCGCATCGCGAAAGCGGCGAAAGACGCTGTCCTCGGCTGATCAAAATCCTGTTGATGAAAAAGGCCGGTTCACCGAACCGGCCTTTTTCTTTTATGCGCCGCTATTGACGGGGGGCGCGGTACGTGGTATCCAATGCGGTTTTCAGGCCAGTATTGAGCAGTTTTCGATAAGGAGTAAACAGTATGGCAAGAGTATACAATTTCAGTGCGGGACCGGCGACGCTTCCCCTGGAGGTGCTTCAGGAGGCGCAGGCCGAATTTGTGGACTTCAAGGGCACGGGCATGTCGCTGATCGAGGCCAGCCACCGCGGCAAGGCCTATGACGCCGTGCACGAGGAGGCCGTTGCGAATATAAGCAAGCTGGCCGGACTGACGGACGATTACGCGGTTGCATTCATGACCGGCGGCGCCTCGCAGCAGTTTGCGCAGATCCCGATGAACCTGCTCGGCGAAAACGACACCGCCGACCACGTGAACACCGGAGCCTGGACCAAGAAGGCCATTGCCGAAGCCAAGCTCCAGCGCAGCATCAAGGTCATCGCCGATGTCAGCAAGGAATCTCCGCTCCGCATGCCGCGCGAGGACGAGTTCAAGGTGAACAAGGACGCCGTCTATCTGCATCTCTGCTCCAACGAGACCATCGCCGGGACGCAGCTAAAGAAGTTCCCGAAAGTGGACGTGCCGATCGTGGCCGATATGTCCTCCGATATGTTCTCGCGCCCGTTCGACATCCGGCAGTTCGGCGCGATCTACGCGGGCGCTCAGAAGAACATGGGCCCCGCGGGCGTGACGATCGTGATCATGCGCAAGGACCTGGCCGCGCGCGTGTCGGAAAAGGTTCCGAAGATTTTCCGCTACACGACGCACATCGAGAACAACTCGCTGTACAACACGCCGCCGACCTTTTCGATCTATATCGTCATGCTGGTCACGCGCTGGATCATGAAGAACGGCGGGCTCGCGGGCATCGAGAAAATGAACGCCGCCAAGGCCGCGAAAATCTATGATGCCATTGACGCCAGCTCGTTCTACCGCAGCCCGGTGGCGAATGATTCGCGCTCGTTCATGAATATTACGTTCCGGCTTCCGAGCGAGGAGCTGGAGGCGCAGTTCGTGGCCGAGGCCAAGAAGCTGAAAATGGACGGCCTGAAGGGCCACCGCGACGTCGGCGGCATCCGCGCCTCGATCTACAACGCCTTCCCGATGGAGGGCATTGACGCGCTGGTGCAGTTCATGACGGACTTTGAGAAGAAAAACGGCTGAGAAAACACGCCGCGCCTGTAGTTCAATGGATAGAGCGTCAGCCTCCGGAGCTGAAGATCTGGGTTCGACTCCCGGCAGGCGTACCAGCCTCAGAGCCGCCCCGCACGCGCGGGGCGGCTTTTGCTTTCGGAACAGTTAAAGGAAATCAGGAGAAATCATCATGCCGACAAAGAAAAAAAATGATCACAGGCGGGCGGACGGTCGGAAACTGGACGAACTGAGGAAAATTTGCATCACGCCCGGCGTTGCGCCGGCGGCCACGGCGTCGGTCCTGATGGAGGCCGGACGAAACAAAATCATCTGCGCCGTGAGCATCGAGGAGGATGTTCCGCGCTGGATGCGCGCGCAGAAAATCACAGGGGGCTGGGTGACCGCAGAGTACAGCATGCTCCCCTACGCCTCCGAAGAACGCAAGAGGCGCGATATCACCGCCGGAAAGATTGACGGCCGCTCGCAGGAAATTCAGCGGCTCATCGGCCGATCCATGCGGGCAGTCATTGATCTGGAACAGCTCGGCCCGCGCACCGTATGGATAGACTGCGACGTCGTTCGCGCCGACGGAGGCACACGCACGGCATCCATAACCGGCGCATTCGTCGCATGCCGGCTGGCCGTCAACCGGCTGATCGCCGAGGGCAGGCTGGCCGTGAACCCGATCCGGGAGGCACTGGCGGCTGTAAGCGTCGGCATTGTGGGCGGCCAGCCCATGCTGGACCTCGCCTACACCGAGGATGTCGCGGCTGAGACGGACATGAATGTCGTGATGACGGAATCCGGAAAGTTCGTGGAGCTGCAGGGCACGGCGGAGGAGCATCCATTCTCAAAACATGAACTGTCCGCTCTTCTGAAACTTGCCGAAAAGGGTGTCGCGGAACTGCTGAAAAAGCAGCGGGACGCCATCCGGAGCGCAAAATAGCGGCCGTCAGTTGATCGGGCTCGGGAACGGCAGGCCGTTGGCCAGCACCTGCGCCAGGAATACATAGACCAGCACGCAGAGCACAATTGTCGCCGCGATCGAAACGATCGAGAACGCAATTCCGGCCTCTTCCTTCTCCGGCTTCGCCGGGATTTCAACCTGCGCAGCCTGGAAGCTGGAAGTCACCGGCCGCTGCAGAGAAAGCTTTGGAACTCCGGCATCCGATCCGTCGGGCCGCTTGATTTTTACGGTTTTCTTTCGCGTCGGCGGACGCACCGCGTCCGGCGGAAGTTCTATGCGTGATGTCTCGCTCTTCTTGCCTTCGGCCATCATGGCGGAACCCGGCTGCTGACCGAGAACCGAATGGGGAACCATGGGTTCCGGCGGACGCGCCGGCGGCTTGCGGGCTGTGGAAGTCGTAACCGGACGCTTGATCCGAATGGTCGCCGGCGCACCGGCGCTGATTTTGGTTGTGTCGCGCGGCGAGGGAATTGCCGAGGATATGTCAATGCGGGCGGTCTGCTTTTTGGGCTGGGTCTGAGGGGCTTCACCCAGGTCGTCTTCGATGTTCATGAACATCGTTGCATTCTTGGCCAGACTGGCAGACGGCGCAGGCGTAAACTCATCCAGCGTTTCCTGGGGAGCCGGCGGCACGGCCGAAGCGGTGCTGATGCGGGAAGTTTTCTTCTTGGCATCCACCGGGGGTGGCGGCTGCGGTTTTTCCGCCTCCGCGGAATCCACATCCATGAACATGGTGGCTTTCTTGGCGGCAGGCTCCGCCGATGCGATGGCATCCACGTCCATAAACATGGTGGCCTTTTTCCCGGGGGCCGGGGGCACTTCTTTTTCCCTGATGTCCGAAACAGGAGCTGGCGGCTTCTGCAGATCTTTGCGGGCCGATTCGATCTGAGCCGAGGTTTTCTGGATCGCCTGCTTGAGCGTGCCAAGATCCGCTTCTCCCGCCGGCTTGGCCGGCGCAGGCTGCGCAGCTTCCTCCGCCGTTTTGTCGGCCAAATCAATGCGCGGTGTTTTCGCCACGGGACGGGCGCCGATTTTGATCGTGGGCCCGGCCGGAGAGGACCCTGCCGCCGCGGGCTTTTTCAGTGCGGGTTTCTTAAGGGCCGGCTTCGGAGCGGGCGCACCCGCTGGCTTGCTGTTCGGCTGTGCTGACGGCGGTGTTTTGTTTTCTTCGCTCATGATCATCTCCTGCAACAATCTACGCGCATATTAGAGTGGTGTGGGGAACGGGTCAAAACAAATGTATGCTCTTCTTGCTGAATACCGGGGATGATCTGCTATATTGTTACTGTACATGGAAAAATCAATATGCTGAAGATGCCGTACATAGCCGGAATCCTGATCGCGCTGGTCGCGGCGGCCAGTCTCCTGACCGGATGCAAGCCATCCGGCGGAGGCGAGGAGGAAATGATGCCGCAGCCCATCGGTTTTGATCTGCCGGGCGCCGGCAGTGCGCCGGTGCACGATGTGCGCGCCATGTCCGACCTCGCGCTGCAAATTGTTAGGGAAGCCCCGGCCGAAGAGGGCGGCGGCGCCACAACCGGCGGGCAGATTGAGGAGCAGACCGCCGCACTGGAGGGAAGCGTGATGTTTCCCCGATGGACCGCCCGGCGCGTGGGCGCCAACGACTACGAAGTCCGGTTCACCTTCACGCACATAGACAACCAGTACAACATGAACAAGACAGGATTCTCGTGGATCGTCAACGTGGCGCAGAAGACCGCCGGTCCCCGGCGGGTGCTTCGGCCGGAGGATTTTGACGAGGCCGGCGGCGCCATGCGAACGCCGTGCGACTGGGAGCCGCTGATGTTCCGCGAAAGCAGTGCGCATGAAAAACAGTAGCCGCGAACAGGTCCTGAAAACGGCATTTGAACAGCATCTTCCTGAGTGGTTTGCCCTGGTCCGCCGGGCCATGCCGTGGCGGGTCAACCGGACGCCCTACCGGGTGTGGGTGGCGGAGATCATGCTTCAGCAGACGCGCGCGGACCAGGCCGCGCCGTATTACCGGCGCTTCGTCAGAACTTTTCCATCGGTGCGCGCGCTGGCCCGGGCATCTCTTCGCGATGTGCTGAAGGCGTGGGAGGGCATGGGTTACTATGCGAGAGCGCGCAACATGCACAAAACCGCGCAGCACCTCATGAACACCCGCGGCGGGAGGTTTCCCAGAACGTATGAGGAGTTGAAGCAGCTGCCCGGAATCGGCAGCTATACGGCCGCCGCCATTGGAAGCCTTGCCATGAATCTGGATGTCGCGGTGGTGGATGGAAATGTCATCCGGGTGCTGTCCCGCGTGTTTGGCGTGGATGAGCCGGTGGACACTGCCGCAGGCCGGCGCATCATTCAGGGATTTGCCGAATCGCTGCTGCCGGCAGGCCGCGCGGCGGAATTCAACGAGGCCATGATGGAGCTCGGCGCCCTGTGCTGCACTCCGCGCGATCCGCGCTGCGAAAAGTGTCCCCTGTCCGCCGTGTGCCGCGCCTGCGGGCTCGGGCGCAGCACGGAATATCCCCGAAAGCGCAGAAGGAAAGCGGTTCCGCACAAGGTGGTCGGCGCGGGAGTGATCATGGACCGCCGCGGACGGGTGCTGATCGCCCAGCGCCGCACACAGGACATGCTTGGCGGGCTCTGGGAGTTTCCCGGCGGCAAGAAAGAGCCGGAGGAAACCATGCCCGAATGCATCACGCGCGAACTCCGGGAGGAGCTCGGCATTGAGGTGAAGGTCGGCGAGCTGGTGACGGTGGTGCATCACGCCTACAGCCATTTCACTATGGAACTGCATGCGCACCGGGGCCGGGTTGTGAAAGGCCGGCCCCGCGCCATTGAGTGCGCTGATTGCGCATGGGTTCTCCCGGACGAACTGCGCGAGTATCCAATGGGCCGTGCGGATCAGCACATCGTCGCGGCGCTTCTTCAAGAAGACGCCGGCTGATCATTCAGCTTCTGCGCTGAATCAGAAACCGGGCAATATCTTCCAGTGTGGCGGTCTGAAGACCCGTTTCGCGAACTGCGGCAACGGCTTCATCAATAAGCTCCGCAGCCTGTCTTTGGGATTCCCGGACACCATAAATTCCGCACCATGTACTCTTGCCGCGGTCCCGGTCACTTTTCACGGGCTTGCCCAATTCCTCGGGCGTGGAGGTTTCGTTCAGGACATCGTCCATGATCTGGAACGCGAGGCCGGATTTTTCGCCGTACACGGAAAAGCTGTCCACAACTTCAGGCGGCGCGCCGGCCGCGATGGCACCCATCCGCACCGCAGCGCGGATCAGTGCGGCAGTTTTATGCAGATGGATGGACCGGACTTCCTCGGCGCCGAGACTCCGGTTTTCGCCCTGCATGTCCTCCATCTGTCCGCGAATCATGCCGCGGCTTCCGGCGGCCTGCGCCAGCTCGGTCACCAGCTGCAGGGGCATCCATGGCGGAGGGGCCGCACAGCGGCCCATCAGTTCGAACGCCAGGGTCAGCAGGGCGTCACCGGCCAGAATAGCGGTCGCCTCGCCAAATTCAACGTGGCAGGTCGGCCGACCGCGCCGCAGATCGTCATCGTCCATGGCGGGAAGATCGTCATGAATCAGCGAATAGGTGTGCAGGATTTCAAGGGAGAGCGCCGGCAGCAGGGCGTCCGCCCCCGGATTTACTGCTTCGGCGGCGGCCAGACAAAGGATGGGTCTCAGGCGCTTCCCGCCCGCCAGCATGCTCACGCGCATGGCCTGATGAAGCCGCGCAGGAGGATCGTCTTCACGCGGCAGATTCCGATCAAGAGCCGTTTCGACAAGGGCCTTTCCCCGCTGCAGATACTCTTTAATGTCCGTCATTCCTGAAACCCTATCCGACCGGCGGCGCGATGCAAGACGAAAGCGATGCCGGAAGCGTTCAGGTCCGCACAAGTCTATTGTGCGGTTTCCGGCCGACGAGAAGCGACTGAAGGATAGCGTACAGTTCCTCCGGGCCACTTGCTGCATGGAGCCGCCTGCGCATATCCGCCGAAGCCATGCTTGAGGCAATGGCGGAAAGCGTCTGCACGTGGATATCCTCTGTTCCCATGGGCGTGGCAAAGAAAAACACGTCTTCGACCGGAACCCCGTCGGGGGCATCCCAGTCAATTCCCTGACGGGAGCGGCCATAGGCAATGACGGGATTTTTAAGGTTGTCAATTCGCGCATGGGGAATGGCCACACCCTCCCCGATGGCGGTTCCGAACTCATCCTCGCGCCGCATGGCCATTTGCACAAGAATATCCCGGGTGCCGGAACCGGCCTGGCGCTCTATTCGTTCGGCCAGTTCCTGAACGGCCTCCGCCCGGGAAGCCCCGGCCAGATCGGCCACAATATTGTCGGGCTGGAGGAAACGGGCAGGCGTCACTGCAGCACGACGGTCCAGAGAGCGGGCCAGCCACGGACCCATCAGCATGGAAGAAAACACCGCGCTAACCACTATGGCAACGAATATGGCCGGAGTGATCAGATCGGCCTCCAGCGCCAGCAGGGCAACAACAATCTCCATCATTCCGCCCGGCGTGTGCGCAATGGAAATCAGATCGCGGTTGATGCGGGAAACTCGGGCCCAGGTCACGCCAAACCATGCGCCCGCATAGCGTCCGCCGATGCCCGCCGCGCAAATCAGCGCCACTACGGGAAGGTTGAAATCGGCAATGTAATCCATTTTGAGCCCAATGTTCGCAAAAAACAGCGGGACAAAAAGCGAATGAACCATTTGAGAAATCACACCGCGCGTCTGTTCGGAAAGACTCTTCGCTTCGCCGACGACCACACCGGCAATAAAAAAGCCGAAGAGCGCATGAATGCCCAGCCATGAAGTGACCACTCCAAACAGGAGGCCCAGCAGGACCGTGATGGTCAGCGAAGTGGCCGGTTCGGGAAATTTGCCGCGCTTCACGGCATCGAATACACGCGTTGAAACGGGGCGGCCAAGCGTCAGCGCAAGGGCGGCAAAGCCGACAGTGCTGGTAAAGACCATGAAAATGGGCCCCACGGCGGCTGTCGAAGTCGTGAATGTTCCGAGGATGATCGTGAACAGAACCCACCCCACAATATCGTTCACCGCCAGCGCCGACATTACCAGGAATCCGAGATCGGCCTTCAACAGCTTGAGGTCATGAAGCACGCGAGCGGCCACCGGCATGGCGCTGATCGTCATCACCGTGGCCATGAAAAGCGCGAAAATAATCCGCTGTTCGGGATTCACCAGAAAGCGGTCCGGAAGGAAATAAACCGCGGCGAACCCCACCGCCACCGGAATAATGATGTCGGATATCGCAATCAAAAATGCGCTTCCCCGCTGCCGCCATGCGATGGAGAAGTCGATTTCAAGCCCCGTGTCCAGAAGGAGAAACAGGACGCCAACCCATGCAACGGTGTCCAGCATGGTCTGCTGAATGGCGTCCGGAGGGAACAGCGCCAGCTGCAGCTCCGGCCACAGCCGGCCAAGAATCGTAGGACCCAGAAAAATGCCGACGAGAATCTCGCCGGTCAGCGCAGGCTGGCCCCAGCGCCGAAGAAGTTCCCCAGCCCCGCGCGCACACCCCATAAGAATGAAAATCTGAATCAGAAAAAGCAGAATGTGCGATTCATCGAGATAATGCATTGGCTTCTCTCAAATTGCTGCAGCACCGGATACCACCGGCTTCTTTTTTATCAGTATCACCGATTTGCTGTCCGCCGTCAATTACTTCCCGGACGGCCGGTCATCCTGACGGCAAAAAGACTTTATTGAATGAACTGGCCGTGATAAAAAGAACCCATGAAAGGAAAGCTCATTATTCTTTCGACGCTGATCCTTCTTGCCGTCCTTCCACTTGCCGGGGGTCTGCTGAAAGGCCTTCCGGAGGATTTCTTTTCGTTTCCGCCGCTTGTCGAACATTCGCCGGTTCATGCGCCCTTCTCTCCCCCGGTCTTCTCCATGTTTGCGGCACTCTGCGTTTTGACCGCCCTGTTTTTCCTTTTTCCATTTTATTTCGGATTCGCCCGGCAGACTGCTTCTCCGCCTTCTGCCGGGGGGCGTTTCCCCGTCTGGGGCCGCCTTGGGCTGGCGCTGATGCTCTTTTCCTGGATCTGCGCATGGGGACAGTTCGACTTTCTGGGCCGCGCGCGACTGCACACGTTTTTCCCGCTGTGGGTCGGCTTCATTTTCACAATGGACGGGCTGGTGTTCCGCAGAACCGGCCGGTCGCTTTTTTCCGGGCGCAGAGCGGCCTTTTTCACCCTCTTTCCGGTCTCGGCTGTCTCATGGTGGTATTTTGAACTTCTCAACCGCATTGTGCAGAACTGGTGGTATCCGGATCGAACCGATTTTGGTCCCGCGCATTATCTGATCTATTCCTCGCTCTGCTTTTCAACCGTGATGCCGGCCATTTTTGAAATCCGTGAATGGCTGATGAGCTTTCCGCCCATGCGCGTCCGCTATGCCCGCGGGCCCAGCATCCGGCTTGCCCCGCTTCCGCTTGCTTTGGCCAGTGCGGTCCTGCTGGCCCTGATACCGCTTTTCCCCGATCCGCTGTTTTTCGTGGTGTGGATTGCGCCGCTCGGTTTGCTCGGCTCAGCGCTGGCTCTCGCCCGCGTGAAATCACCCTTCAGCGCAATGACCGAAGGCGACTGGACCGTGGCGGTCAATCTGGGGCTGGCGGCACTGATCTGCGGTTTCTTCTGGGAGCTGTGGAACTTCTACAGCACGCCCTGCTGGGAATACAGCGTGCCCTATGTCACCCGGGCGCACCTCTTCGCGATGCCTGTCGTGGGCTATGCCGGCTATCTGCCCTTTGGTCCGGTCTGCGCCTGCTTCTGGCTGGCCTGGACCGCACTTCTTCCCGGCAAAATCCGGATCAGGCGGGCGGGCCCGCCCTCTCTCGCGCCCGGCGCTCCATGATTCCGCAGTAAAGCACCGGAACAACCAGCATGGTAATGACCTCGATGAGCATGCCGCCGAAAGACGGTATGGCCATGGGCACCATGATCTCGGAGCCGCGGCCCGTGGACGTGAGAACAGGCAGCAGCGCGAGCAGTGTGGTGGCGGTGGTCATCAGGCAGGCGCGCACGCGGCGTGTTCCCGCTTCGATGACCAGCGCCCGGATTTCATCTGTGGTGGTGTGCGGCTTGTCCCGGAATATCTGGGTGAGATAGGTTCCCATCACGACCCCGTCATCGGTGGCGATGCCGAACAGGGCGAGAAATCCGACCCAGACCGCAACGCTCAAATTGATGACATGCACCTGAAAGAGGCTGCGCATCTCCACCCCGAAAAGACTGAAATTGAGAAACCACGGCTGCGCGTAGAGCCAGATCAGAATGAAACCGCCCGACCAGGCCACAAACACTCCGGAGAAAATGAGCAGTGAAGTGGACACGGATTTGAACTGCAGATAGATCAGCATAAAGATGAAGAACAGGGCGACGGGCAGCACCAGAGCAAGCGTTCGGGAGGCGCGAAGCTGGTTTTCGTAGCTGCCCGCAAAGCGGTAACTGACCCCGGGCGGGAGACTGAACTCGCCGCTGGCGATTTTAGATTGCAGATGGGCCTGACACTGTTCCACGACATCCACCTCGGCCGTGCCGGGTTTTTTATCGAACACGACGTAGCCGACCCGAAATGTATCTTCGCTTTTGATGTTCTGCGGACCGCGCACATATTTGATTTCGGCGAGTTCGGTGATGGGGATCTGCTGTCCGCCGGTTCCCGGTATAAGAATCTTGTCGAGCGCCTCAATGCTGTCGCGCAGCTCGCGGCTGTAGCGGACGCGGACGGGAAAACGCTCGCGGCCCTCAACCGTGCCCGTGACTTTTCTGCCGCCGATGGCGATTTCAACCACATCCTGAAACTTGCGGATCGGGATGCCATAACGGGCGAGTGATTCGCGGTCGGGCACGATCTCCAGATAGGGCTTGCCGACAATGCGGTCGGCGATGACCGCGGACGGTTCCACCGACGGGACCTCTTTTAGAAACTTCTCAATCTGCAGGCCGACAGCTTCGATGGTGCCGAGGTCGGGCCCCTGCACCTTTACGCCCATGGGGGCCCGCATGCCGCTCTGAAGCATAACGATGCGCGCGGCGATGGGCTGCAGCTTCGGCGCGGAGGTGGTGCCCGTGATTTTTGCGGCCCGCACGATTTCGTTCCAGATGTCGTCCGGGCTGCGGATTTCATCGCGCCACTGGCGATAGGGCCGGCCGCGCGAATCTTCAATCAGCTCGCCGGCCGCATCCCGAACGAACTCACCATTCTTGTATTTGTAGCTGATCCGGCGTCCGTCCTTGTCCTCGCGGTATTCAGACTTGTAGTTGATGACGGTTTCGATCATTGAGATCGGTGCCGGATCGAGGGGCGTTTCGGCGCGGCCCAGTTTGCCGACGACGGACTCGATTTCGGGAATGGAACGAATGGCTATGTCCTGCTTTTCAAGGATGTCCAGCGCCTCGCCGATGGACGCATGCGTCATGGTGGTCGGCATCCAGAGGAAGGATCCCTCGTCGAGACTGGGCATGAATTCCTTTCCGAATCCGGGAAAGATATGGGCGATTTTCTGGGCGGGCACGGTTTTTCTTACCGCATCCGGAAGCCAGCCGAAGAGTTTTTCGAATCCGAGCCAGACGGTCGCGCCGAAGACTAAGAGAACCAGCGGAATCGCGAGAAAAGTCTTCTTGTGTCGGAGACTCCACGCGAGCATCTGCGGATAGAAATGCTGAAAAACCCGGAAAAATCCGAGCAAGCCGCCGATAAGCAGAACCACAAAGATCAGATTGCGGATCACTCCCCGCTCCGGTCCGAGCGGCTCCCATTCAAACGTCAGCCAGGTTCCGACAAGCAGAACAATGAGCGTGATCGGCGCGTATTTCTTCAGGAGAGCTGGAAAGAATCGCCGCGGCGGATGACTCGGCGTGCCCGGTGTCCGCGTCCGGCCGAAGAAGGTGTGCGCAAGGACGGGCAGTATCGTGAGTGCAATAATGATTGAGGCGATCAGCGCAAAGGTTTTGGTGAAGGCGAGCGGCTTGAAAAGTTTGCCTTCCGCGCCGATCATGGTGAAGACCGGCAGGAAACTGACGACGGTGGTCAGCACCGCAGTCAGCACCGCGCCGCCGACTTCCGCGGCGGCCCGGTGAACGACTTCGAGCCCGGACTCGGACGGGCCGGCCTCATCCAGATGCCTGAGAATATTTTCGCAGATGACAATCCCCATATCCACAATAGTGCCGATGGCGATCACAATGCCGGAGAGTGCGACAATATTGGCCTGCACATTGAAAAGCTTCATGGCGATGAAGCAGAGCAGAACGGCCAGCGGCAGCATGGAGCTGATGACCAGTCCGCTGCGCAGATGCATCACCATGATCAGCACAACAATGATGGTGATCAGAATTTCCTGCCCGATCGCTTTGTTGAGGGTTCCGAGTGTTTCGTAGATCAGGCCGGTGCGGTCGTAGAAGGGAACCACCGTGACCTGGCTGACGGTGCCGTCCGCCAGAGTTTTTTTCGGAAGCGCATCCCGGGTTTCGGCGATCCTGGCCTTGACGCTGGAAATCACCTTCAGCGGGTTGTCGCCGTAGCGGGCGACCACGACCCCGCCGACGGCAGGTGCGCCGCCCTTGTCGAGCGCCCCGCGCCGGGCGGCCGGTCCGAGCTGAACCTGTGCGACATGTTTGACAAGAACCGGCACATTGTCGGCCCCGACCCGAATGACACTGTTTTCAATGTCGGCGAGCGTTTTGATGAATCCAACGCCGCGAATGAAATATTCCACCCTGTTGATTTCGATGCTCTTGGCGCCGACATCAATGTTGGCGCCCTGCACGGCGCGGTAGACCTCGTCAATGCTCACGCCGTAGGCGCGCATGGCGTCGGGATCAACATCCACCTGATATTCGCGAACATAGCCGCCGATAGAGGCAACCTCGGCCACCCCGTCGGCGGAGAGCAGCCAGTAGCGGGCGTACCAGTCCTGAACGGTGCGAAGCTCCTCAAGATCCCATCCGCCGGTTGGATTGCCGTCGGGATCGAGACCTTCGAGCGTGTACCAGTAGACCTGACCCAGTGCGGTGGCGTCCGGACCGAGCTTCGGCTGCACGCCGTCGGGCAAGGTGCCGGACGAAAGGCTGTTGAGTTTTTCCAGCACGCGCGCGCGCGACCAGTAGAACTCCACATTCTCCTTAAAAATTATGTAGATCGAAGAAAATCCGAACATGGAATAGCTTCGGATTGTCTTCACGCCGGGAATGCCCAGGAGCTCGACAGTGAGCGGATAGCCGATCTGGTCTTCCACATCCTGCGGTGAGCGGCCTGTCCATTCGGTGAAAACAATCTGCTGGTTTTCTCCAATGTCCGGAATGGCGTCCACGGCCACGGGATAGCGCTGGAGGCCGCCCGCCTTCCAGTCGAACGGGGCCACCAGAATCCCCGCAAAGATGACGGCAAACGTAAACAGCGAGACAACCAGCCGGTTTTCGAGGCAGAAGCGGATCAGCCGCCCGACGGCCGACCGCTGCTCTCTGGTTTGTTCCTGATTAATGGGCATGCAGATCTTCCAGTCTTTCGGGGGCTATATTTTTCTCGCGCATTTCCTGAAGATATTTTTCGGGATTTTTCCGGAAGGTTTCATCACAGCCGCCGCAGCAGAAATAGATGCGCATTCCGTTGTAGTCGGCAAAGAAGTCTTTGTTGATTTTACCCCCCATGACCGGACAGCGCGTTTGGGGCACCGGCCCCATATCTTTCATTTCGTGAGTTTTCCCCGGCTGCGACATCATGCTTGGTTTGGCGCGGATCTGCATTTCGGCATCGAGCTTGAACGCGCCGCGGGTCACCACGCGCTCTCCCTCTCTCAATCCCCCCGCAACGATATAGAAGTCTCCGACCTTTGCCCCAAGCTCTGTTTCGCGCCCCTCGTAGGTTGGCTTTTCCCTGCCGGGCACTTCAACATAAACCACGGCGCGCCGGCCGGTTTTCAGGGCGGCCGTTGCGGGAATGACAAGCGGCGCGTTCGTTTCGTTTTCGGCGGCGTAGCCGAGCGACTCAGCGGTGACCAGCGGCATGCCGCACACATCGCACACGCCGGGGCCGTCTTTCACGATTTCCGGATGCATCGGGCCGATCCATTTTCCGGCAAGGTCGGGATTCATCACCCGCCCGTCTGCCGCGACGATCGGGCGCGCCACGGCGCGGACAAACATGCCGGGTTTCAGTTTTCCGTCTTCGTTGCCCACGATCACCCGCACCTTGGCCGTGCGGGTGGACAAATTGATGACAGGATCAATAAATGAAATCGTGCCGTTGAAGGTTTCACCGGGCCAGGTCTCGACGCTGAACTCCACTTCTCCGCCGTAACGGAGCCGGGAAAGATCGGATTCGTAGGCATCAAGCTGAACCCAGACGCGCGACAGATCAGCGACGGTATAGATGCGGTCTCCGGTTTTAACATAGCTGCCCTCCTGTGCGTTTTTATGAATGACGATCCCCCCGACCGGCGAATAGATCGTCAGGTGATCGGTGGGCACCCCGCGCGTTTCGATCTCCTGAATCTGTTCGGGGGTGAGCCCCCAGAGGCGCAGTTTTTCGCGGACTGCATCAACGGTGGCCTGCGAGACATTGCGGACAATGGAACTCTCGCTTTGATCCAGAGACTTGACCGACTTGATGGCCTGAAGCAGTTCCTGCTGCGCGCTCAGCAGTTCCGGGCTGTAGATGGAGGCCAGATGATCGCCCGGGTTCACCTTCACGCCGGTATAATCCACAAACAGGCGGTCGAGCCGGCCGGGCATGCGGGCGGTGATATAGGCGGTGCGCGTTTCGTCATAATCCACCTTGCCGACCATGCGCACCTCGGCGGTTACAAATTGGCGGCGCACCTCGGTGGTCTCAAGTTCCATCCGCGCGGCGGCTTCAGAGCTGACACTGATTTCGCGTCCGCCGCCCTCGTCGCTTCCGGAATCAAGCGGGATCAGGTCCATGAAGCAGATCGGACACTTCCCGGGCTTCGGAAGTTTGATCTGCGGATGCATGGAGCAGGTCCACCACCGGGCTTCCGTTTCGGCGACGGCCATTTCAGACGGCGCCGGGGCCCCGCTCCCGGTTCCGCCGGTGCAGCGCCCAAGCGCAAAGGCGATCAGCAGGGCGAACAGGCCGCAAATCAGTGTCTTCTTCGGAATTTCTCCTTTTTTCATGTGCGGCCCCTTTTTTTACAAATCGCGATTGATCAGCATTTCGATTTCCGCCAGGCGGATCTCGCGGTCGGTGAAAGCCCGGTCGGCGGCGAGCTGAAATTCCAGCAGCATCCGTTCGGCGTCAATCAGCGCGGTGAAGCTGTCGCGGCCGGTCTCAAAGCTTTCACGGGTCACTTCCAGCGCCTGCATGGCCTTGGGAACCAGCGTGTCGCTGTACAGATTCATTTTTCTCTCAGCGTCCCGGAAATTAAAAAGCGCCATCTGCAGATCTGCGGACAGGGTGTTCTCGGCGGCCGTTCGCAGCGCTTCCGCCGCGGCACGCCGGAAATGCGCTTCCTGTTCGGCCGCTTTCAATTTGCCGAACCAGAGTGGAAGGCCGACGGAGATGGTGGCCATGATCGGATCCTTGCCGCTGTCGGATACGCCCGGCATGAGAGCCTCGTCGGTCTGGGTGTAGTCCAGTCCAAGCATAATATCGGGATAGCGGGCCTTGCGCGCCAGTTCCGCAGTTTTCTGTTCCTTCCGGATCATGGCCTCCAGCCGCATAATTTCGGGACTCGCTTCGCTGAACCACTGCCGAACTTCATCATCGGTAAACGCGGCGGGGGTTACGACTGGAGAGTCCGGCCACGGCAAAACGGGGTCCTCCCTCCGGTTCAGCGCCGCGCTCAGTCTGGCCGACAGCGGCTCCCGCAGGGCCTCCAGTGTCCGGAGTTTGTCATCCAGTTTCCCCAGCTCCACCTGAGCCTGAATCACCGGGTTTTGCTGGATTTCTCCGGTCTGCAAACGAGTGCGGGCCACCTGTTCAATCTGCTGCAGAAGCGCGAGATGCTGCCGGGTGATTTCGATGGAGCGGTTCAAATAATGATATTCAAAGAAGGCAGACTTGACGCGGTAGAACAGCTGCCGTTTGGCCTGTTCGTAGCGCTGGCGTTCCGCCTCCGCCGCCTCCGCGGCGGCTTCGCCGCGCAGCTTCAGCGTCCCGAACCAGGGGAAAACCTGTGAAAGGCCGAGGCGCTGCTTCTGCGGGCCAACGCGGGTTTCGACCTCTTCGACAAAATAAGCATAGTTGAAACGTGGATCAGGCAAAGCCCCGACCTGCGAGATTCTCTCGAGCTCCGCCTTCCAGCGATTAAAGGCCGCCTCCAGCTCCGGATTGTTCCGCGCGGCGGCGGCTAGATAGTCGCGCAGGTCATCCGCTTTTGCGCCGGCGGCACATGCGGTCAGCATCGCGGCGGCGGCCAGTAAAAGACGGTTGAACTTCATGGACCATCTCCGTATCTCATCTTCGTGCCGGCGAGATATATTCCCGCTTTTGTCATAATAAAGTATAATAGTAGACTTCCCATTAGGCAACGTCAGAAAAACGGTTTTGGGGGCGTTTTTGCTTGTTTTTGGCCGTTTTTGAGCGTTTTTTAACGTTTTTTGGCC
>JAKQHR010000191.1 GCA_029557905.1 Verrucomicrobiota bacterium | reverse complement strand
CCGTCGAACTGGTGTTCGAAGACTGCGAGGTCCCCGCAAAGAACCTGCTGGGCAATCCCGGCGAGGGATTCAAGGTGGCCATGCGCGCCCTGGACAGCGGAAGGATCGGCATTGCCTCCCAGGCGGTCGGCATTGCCAGGGCGGCTCTGGATGAAGCGCTTTCCTACACGGAGCAGAGGCGCCAGTTCGGGAAAACCATCAACTCGTTCCAGGCCATACAATTCATGATCGCCGATGCCGCGACCCGAATTGAAGCGGCATCCTGGCTGACGCTGGCCGCGGCCGACCGCAAGGACCGCGGACTGAAGTTCACAAAAGAAGCTTCCATGGCCAAACTGTTCGCCTCGGAAACGGCCAACAAGGCAGCCTACATGGCGCTGCAGGTCCACGGCGGCTACGGCTACACCAAAGAGTACAAGGTCGAACGCCTGTACCGGGATGCCCGCGCCACAACCATCTATGAAGGCACATCGGAAATTCAGCGCATTGTCATCGCCAGAGAAGTCATTAAAACATGACCAACGGCCGTAAAACAGCCGGGATCAGTTCCGCCCGAGAATCCGGTTGATCTCGCGCAAAAGACGAACGATTTCAGACTGCTCCCGCAGAAAGAAACGTGCCCCGCTGTCATTCTTGCGGCCCACACGGACGGCGAGAATGCGTTGATGGTTCAGCCGGAAGACATCTTCGTCCGTCTCGTCATCTCCGGCAAAAAACGCCTTTGAACACCCCGCCTGCCGCATGAGCAGCTTCAGGGCAGCGCCTTTGTCCGGAGCGCCTTCGGGAATCAGATTTTCGACGCATTTGCCCCTGACAAGTCTGGGCGGCGGAACCAGCCGGCCGGCGGCCCGGCGAATTATGGCATGTGCTTTATTCCGGTTTTCAGCGTGCCGGTAGTGAATGGAAATCGTTGAGCCCTTGTTCTCCACCACGATGCCTCTCCGTTCCTCCACCGGAATGAGTGTGTCGAGCTGACGCTGCCAGCCTTGCGCCGTGCGGACAAAAGTTTTCTCCCTCGACTTCCATCCCGAAAGCCCTTCCGCGCCGTGATTCCCGACCAGATAACGAGGCGCAAACGCCAGATGGCGCAGGGCATCTGGGCGGGAACGCCCGGTAATGATCGCAACGGGCGCCATCCCGGCTAGAACGGATAATTCCTCCCGAACAGCCCCGGGGATTCCGGCGGCATCCGGATCTGATACGATGGGAGCCAGCGTGCCGTCGAGATCAAAGGCAAAGAGCGTTGACCGATCCAGAAAACGATCGAGGACGGAGCAGCCGGTCCTTCCGAAGAGATAAACAGCGGGCAGGTCCAGCCGCCTCATAGCGCGACACCAATCCGTTCCGCCAGTTTCTCGCGCCGGCGGATGCGCGACGCATCCAGAAGCATCCGGGCCGCCCACCGGTAAACATTGAAATCTCTCACCATGGACCGCATGCTGCGCATCCGCGCCTGTTGTTCGAATTCGGGCATGGTGAGGGCCTGATAAAGGGCGTCGGCCGTCTGTTCGATGTGATAGGGGTTGACGATCAGGGCTTCATACAGCTCGTGGGCCGCTCCGGTAAAACGGCTGAGCACGAGGACTCCCCGTTCGTCGTCGCGGGCCGCCACGAATTCCTTGGCCACCAGATTCATGCCGTCATGCAGGCTCGTTACCAGGCAGACATCCACGGCGCGGTAGTAGCGGTTGATGTTCCGCGGTTCGTGATGCTCCACTTTCAGATGAACCGGCTGATAGCCGTTTCGGGAAAATTTCGCGTTGATCTGTTCGGCCAAAGCCCGAACGCGGGACTCAAAGGCCTTGTATTCTTCAAGAACCGATCGCGATGGAGCGGCGATCTGAATGAGACAAAACCGGCCGACCAAGTCCGGATGCGTCTCCAGCAGGCATTCGACGGCCCTCAAACGCTCAAGAATCCCCTTGGTGTAATCCAGCCGGTCAACACCGAGCCCCACCAAAACATCCCCTTCGAGGTTCAGCTCCTGCCGAATGTCTTCCCTGCACCGGACAACCGGCGGCTGCGTGTCCTGCCAAGGCGACGGCCATTGGATGGAAATCGGATACGCTTCAACCAGCGTCAGATTGCCGCTGTGAGAAATCGTGGAAGATGCATAATTCACCCGTGTTTCCAGGTAGCGGTCCACGGTTTCCAGAAAATTCTTGCAGTGGAAAGGTGTGTGGAAACCGAGAATCGTGCTTCCCAGCATACCTCGCAGAATTTCTTCCCGCCACGGGCAAATGCCGAAGGATTCCGGATTGGGCCAGGGGATGTGCCAGAAGGTGATAATCGTTGCTTTGGGAAGGACCTGTTGGAGCATACCCGGCAGCAGGGCAAAATGGTAGTCCTGAACCAGAACGACCGGATCCTCCCGTTCGGCTTCCCGGACCACCGCATCGGCAAACCGCTGATTGATCGCCACGTACCGGTTCCAGTCGGCGGTCCGGAAGACGGGGCGCACATGCGCGATGTGGCACAGCGGCCAGAGGCCCTCGTTGGCCAAACCGTAGTAGTAGCCCCGTTCCTCTTCTTCCGTAAGCCAGATGCGCCGCAGCGTGTATTCCGGATGTTCCGGCGGCACGCGGACATGATCCTTTTTGTCCACCACCTCCCGGTCCGCTGTGCCGCTGCCGTGGGCAATCCATATCCCCGAACAGGCGCGCATGACCGGTTCCACCGCCGTCACCAGTCCGCTGGCCGGGCGCTGAACCTCCATCCCTTCTTTTCCTTTCATGTGAATGTAAGGTTCCCGGTTGGAAACGACGAGAATCTGCTCCCCGGCCAGTTGTTTAAAGAGCAGGCTGCGGAGCGAATCCGGATTCCAGGAAATGGTGAGATCATCGGCTATGCGCTTTTCCGCATCCATCGTGCGCAGAAGGGCGCGCAGATCGCCCACCAGCGGCTGAAGCTCGGAGCTGGAAGATTTGGCAAAAGGTTTGATCAGGCCTTCGCCGCGCAGCAGGGCGCGAACACCGGTCATCCAGCCGCGCCAGCTCAAATGGGCGATCAGCACCGTAATCACGGAGGTCACCAAAGAAAGAACGGCAAACAGAACCAGAAGGTATTTTCGCGTATCCTCGCTTCGCTGCCTGACAAAGCTCATGTCGTGAAGCACCATCAGGGAACCCATCGGCAGTCCCTCAATCAAAAAGGGATTGACGGCAACATGCACCAGCCCCTGCGGCAATTCCAGCAGCGAAGACGCTTTCCGGACGGACGGATCCGGAACAGAACAGCCGAGGATGTCGGGGAAATCCCGTGTTTTGAAGAGCAGCTTTCCCTGAATATCGCAATAGCCCAATGCGAAAAGACGCTCATCCTGCGTGGCGCGGGAAAGCAGGGATTGAATTTTTCTTTTGTTGCCCTGTTCCAGAAGTTCGGCCAGGGGGTCCTGGATGGTGCTGGTCACCAGCTTTGACCGGATATCCATATCCCTTACCGACCAGTGCAGCGTCAGCTTGTCCACCAGAGGCAACACCGCGAAAGCCAGGAGCGCCATGGCCAGCACGAGGGGAATGACAAAGCGCAGCGTAAGGCGAAGCGATCGGGAAGATTTGATGCTTTGCAGGCTCATCCGCCCCCCTCTTCTAAAACGCACTGTCCCAGCGCCTGCTGAGGCGGATGGCGGAGTTGATCAGGCCCACCATGCTGTA
>JAKQHR010000108.1 GCA_029557905.1 Verrucomicrobiota bacterium | reverse complement strand
CGAACATCAGCCCATCCCGCATGATTTCGATTACGACGCCATCAGGGCCCTGCGTTTCGAGTCGCGCGAGAAGCTGAAAAAGATCCGCCCCGAAAACCTGGGGCAGGCCTCCCGCATCTCCGGCGTCAACCCGGCCGACATCTCCATTCTTTCCATCTGGCTGAAAAGAAGCCGCTCACAGAATGCCTGCACTGCTGATGGCCGGTGAGATAGTTCTTCAAAGTTCCGCAGGCGTAACGGGGCCTTATTCAAATGAAACCGCAGCGACGGTTCAGGAAACGGGGGCGGGGGCGTTCATAATCTCATGGCCCGGTCCCGCAGCTTCTCCGAAATTCTATCGGGTGCTGAATCCATAGAATAAGTGACCTTTTGGTCATTTGTATTGTGTTTATACAATAATGACTATATGGTATTGTCTATTGCAATATTATATTATATAATAAGTTATATGACGATTACGGACGGCGCGATGGTCACGGCTCCACACAGACCCCAAGCCGATAGAATCCGGCGACTTGCGGCAGGGAGTTGGTAAAGCAGAGTTCTCCGCCCGTCCCGGGCACGTCAACGCAGGTTGGCTCGCACGTCCAGATGCCCTCTGCGGGATCCGCTGAATAATACAGCGTGTACAAACGGTCCGTGGCACTGTTCCAGCGCGGAACAAGTCCACTCCCCGACGCCTGCTCGATCAGCTTGAAGCACAGGCGGCTCTCGAAGTTTGTCGGCACGGTTCCGGCAATGTATTCCTGCCACGCCGGGAAGCCGTCAACATCGCTGTCGCTCACGGAAAGCTCATCTCCGTTCGTGGTGACGGTGTAGTACTGAGCCAACCACCAGAGCGGCACATCATTGACGGCGGTCAGGGCGCGGAACACGGCAACGAATTCTCCGTCGGAGGTCACCGTCTCCCAGCGATGCGTATAGCAGGTCAATCCATCCACGCCGGCTAGGGGGCTTCCGTTGGTGCGGATCTCGGCGATTTCATAATAGTTCGATGCGGTCACCGTGAAGTCCACGCTGGCCATCGGTTCCACATTCACCGCTCCGGACGGCACCAGCCAGCCGCCGGCATTCGCGGATGCCTGTATAACCGAACTGGTGGGAAGGGTCACCGGGATGACCGACGAGTTCGGGCTGACCCCCTCCGCGTTTCCGGCGCGGACGCGGTAATAGTACGTTTCGCCCGGCGTCAGGCCGGTGACCGCATGTGAATGCACCGCGCCCAGCGGCTGGTTGCTAAAGGTCGCGACATAATCGGCCGGATCAAATCCGGCGCCAGCCGACACATCAAGAAAATATTCAAGCGCGCCGGCCGATGAACCCCACTGTGCCCTGAAGCTGTTCACCGCCAGGCCGGATGCCGCCCGGGTATCCGGCGGTTCGGGTATGGTCTGGAGAATATTCGTCCATTCGTTGGAGTCTGTGACGCGAACGCACTGAAACAAACCGTCGCTGCGATCGTCAGCCGCGTTGAACAGAACCGGGCCCGAGGCTCCGTCATAGCCGGCCGCTTCCGACCGGATGGCGGCGCGAACTTCCTGAACAGTTCCCGTACCCCCGGTATCCCGCAGCGCCAGCGCCGCCAGCCACAGGGCGTCATAGGCATGCATGGCGTACGGCCGGGGCCTGCTGCCTGTCCGCGCTTCGATGGCATCGCTCACCGCGGAATACAGCGCGTTCGTGTACTCATCCGGCTCGGTGCAGGTAAACTGAGTGTCCATGGCAAGGGTTCGGGCGGCGGCATTGGTCAGCAGCGCAGCGTTTCCGGCCATGCCTTCTGATCCGTACCAGCGGGCGGCGGCCAGGGTGGGGAATGCCGCCGCCTGCTCCAGAATCTGGACGCCCTCGTCAAAGACCGCAAGAACGATGCCGATGTTTTCGGCCCCGACATCCGCCGCGCGCGCGGATACGATTGCATTGAGCTGGGTCACCACCTCCGGGATGAAACCCGTGGCGCGCGGGCAGTAGCCGGTGTAAAACACTTGCCCTCCGCGCGCCTCAAACTCCTGAAGCAGGCGGGAGCGCAGGCCTTCCCCGTACATATCCGAGCGTGTCAGCAGAAGCAGATTGGTGATGCCGTCATAAATGATGTCTTCCGCGAGGGCTTCGGCCTGCCGGTCATCGCTGACCGGAAGGCGCATCAGGTTGTCATCCGGAACAGCTAGCGGAAGCGCCGTGGATGAGCTGGAAAGCAGCAGCATGCCGTGGTCATTGGCGAATTCCAGCAGGCCTTCGCATTCGGCACTGGTCTCGGGGCCGAGCACGACCTGAACGTCCTGGGTGTACAACTGCTGAAGCTGCTCCACCGCCACGAGCGGATCGGTCACGGTGTCCCTGATCTCCAGCCGGATGGGGGGCATGCCGGGGGTGTTGGTGACTTCGGCCAGCGCGATTTCATAGGCGGCCTGATAGGATGCGCCCAGATCGGTCAGATCACCGGTCAGCGGGATCAGCGCTCCTATCACGTTTGTTCCTCCCGGCGCCAGTTTGGGCCCTGGCATCCTGATCGTCCGGGGCCCCGACTTCTCGGCTCCGGCCGGGCCCAGGCCTCCGGAACTGATGTACATGGCCACGCTGCAGCTCATGTCGAATGGATACCAGTTTTCGTAGCCGGCCATCGTCGTGCTGTTGATCCAGCGGAACACATCGTTCAGAAAATACATGGTTGTGCCCCAGCGAAGAGAGGTCGAAACCAGCGAGAAATGCTCCGGCATGGTGGCGGTCGCCAGGATGCGGAGCATGACCACCTCGCCGGTGGTGGAGCATCCGGACAGTGAAAATCCCCGGTAGCTGCAGACACCGCGATAGGCCTGATAACTTGCGCGGTCGCGCAGCAGGTTCATCCGGTACACATCTCCGTAACCGTTGGACATGACCAGGCTGTAGGCTTTTGCGCCAAGTCTGGGTGCGGGCGCGGGTTCGTCGAGCAGCGAAAAGATGAACCGCGGATCAGAAACAGGGTCTTCGCTCTCCGTGCGCAGGGGCCCGACCCGCTTCTCCGGCGCCTTTGCAAGGGATGCGCTTCCGAATCCCCCGGAGTTGATGTACATGGCCACGCTGCAGCTCATGTCGAAGGGATACCAGTTTTCATAGCCGGCCATCGTCGTGCTGTTGATCCAGCGGAACACGTCGTTCAGGACATACATGGTAGTGTCCCAGCGCTTGCTTGTGGACAGGATCGAAAAATGCTCCGGCATGGCGGCTGTGGCCGGGATGCGGAGCATAACCACCTCGCCGGTGGTGGAGCAGCCGGACAGCGAGAAGCCCCGGTAGCTGCACACCCCGCGATAGGCCTGATAGTTGTAGCGGTCCCGCAGCAGGTTCATCCGGTACACATCCCCGTAGCCGTTGGTCATGACGAGACTGTAGGCGGAAAGAGCCGTCTGTCCGGCAAGACAGAACAGAGTCGCCATGAACAGGGGCCGCCACCGGGGTTTTTCTGAGTGCGATTTCGGTTTCATGGCGATATCTCCTTGCTGAACCGCGACGCGAATATTTTTTATAGCACAAAAACCACGGTGATATCCATGACAAATATCATCTTTCCAGGCGGCGGGATCGCTGATCATCGAAGAGGACTTTCGCATGCAGAGGGGGGTGCCGGCCGGAAATAGGGTTGGCGAAGCGGGCGGAGCCGGTATAATGGTGCGGTTCAAATGCACACGGATATCGAGAGGAGGCGGCATGAGATCGTTTTTCAGGAAGATCGCATCGTTTAAAAACAGGCTGACGCGACTGAATGATGAAGAACCCCTGACCAAGCTGGCTCTTGCGGTCATCATCCTGCTGGACCTCTTTGTGCTGTCCATCGTGTTCGGCGGCCTCGACGATCACACCGACCAGCTGACTTCTCCCGATGAATTCTTTCCGTACCAGTGCCGGCAGGTTTTCATTCAGAATGACTGGACCCCGGCCAACAAGACGGACCGGCTTCAGGCGCTGGTCCTGACGGACTACAACAACTACTCCTACCGGCACGACAGCCCGTTCGAAAAAGCCAGAATCGCCGCGATGCATCCGCAATGCAGGATGTTCTACGATAAAATCCGTCTGATTGCCGAAAATGAAGACCTGAAGAAACTTTTCATTGAGCGGCAGGATGTGATCGGAAAGAAAAACGAACTTGTCCGGCACTACGACCGGGAAAACGAGGTGTATGACACCCAACTCCTGGAAAACATCGCCGACAAAGACACCGGCCGGCTCGACAGCATGTCCAAAGCCATGCAGGGCCGGGCGAAGGAAATTGACCGGCTGAACGCCCGGATTGACGACCTGAATGAAAAGATCGGCAGCGATCCTCTTGTTGCGGATTTCCTGGAGCTGATCCGCCCCGGAGACGCCGTGCAGCGGGAACGCCTTGTGGACGATCTCAATTCGTTTGAGAGAAGATACCTTTTCCGGGAGCTTCTGTGGCAGATGCTCTTCCTGCTGCCCCTGCTGGCTGTTTTCTGGATATGGCATTCAAAGAGTATTCAGAAGGCCCGCACCATCCAGGGCCTGATATCTGCGCATCTGCTCGTGGTGGCGGCCATCCCCGTTGTCCTCAAGGTCATAAATGTTGTCACGGAACTGATTCCGTATCATTTCTTCAAAGACCTTTTTGACCTGCTCGAGCGCCTTCACATTGTCGCGCTGTGGCATTATGGCGTGATCATTGCAACCATCGGCGTGGCCGTCCTCCTCGTCTTCATCATTCAGAAGAAAATCTTCAACCGGGCCCGGCTCCTGGAAAAAAGGCTGATCCGGGGGGCCTGCTTCGCGTGCGGAAAAATCCTGCCGGAGAAAACATCCGCCGCCTGTCCCTTCTGCGGGGAAAAACAGATGCACAAATGCGAAGCCTGCGGAAACGACACCTTCATCAGCGGAAAATTCTGCGCCGGCTGCGGCCGGGAGCAGGCCATGTGAAAGTCTGATTTCCGCACGAAATCGGCGGACGAAAGAAACGAAATAGAGAAATATGAAAATCAAGACAAAGCGGGTGTATGACAAACCGGATCCCGGCGATGGATTCAGGGTCCTCGTGGACCGGCTCTGGCCAAGGGGGCTTTCCAGGGCGGACGCAAAAATAGATTTGTGGCTCAAGGACATCGCGCCTTCAAATGAACTCCGAAAATGGTTCAACCACGATCCGGACAAATGGCACGGGTTCAAAAAGAAGTTCTTCGCAGAGCTTGATGCAAACCGTGATGCCGTGGATGACCTGCTGTCCCGCGCAGGACGGGGGAGAGTCTGCTTTCTGTACGCGTCAAAAGAGCAGAAGCTCAACAATGCCGCCGCACTGAAAGATTATATAGAAAGCTTCTCAAAGCCTGCGCGGGGCAAGTAATTCCCGCGCAGCAGCGCGAAGCTTTGGGGTCGAGCTCCGCAAGACTGTCTTCATTCAAAGCAGGGTGGTCACCGGCTGCTTTCTGTATCGATTCCCGCGCGGGCGGCCTGGGCATGCTGTTCGGAGCGGGGGATGCGGTAGATTTTTCCGTTCTTTCTGAAGAGAGCGCCGGTCTGCTTGAAATGGAACGGAACATTTTTTGCCATGCACTGGCGGCGGAGGTCCATCACC
>JAKQHR010000102.1 GCA_029557905.1 Verrucomicrobiota bacterium | reverse complement strand
TTTTCTGCAGCATTTCCGGAGGCAGATCGGCCCGGCAGGCCGCCTGCAGGCCCAGTCCAAGCATCATTCCGGCAGCAATCAGTCTGATTCTCAATTCCATATTGACCTCTCGTATATTTATTGTTTCCACAGCTTGAAAATCGAAATATATCCCGAATGATGCGACACCTGTTCCCAGCGGTCGAAAGCCGAGGCGGCCAGCGCCTCGCGCAGACGGCCCCTGATGTTCTCCCTGATCTCATCCTGCTGAAAAAGAACGAAGCCCGACCATGCGCAGATCCGGCCCCAAAGGTTTGAGGGAACATCCACATCCACAATGACGGCCGCGCCGGCCGGCTTTAAAACCCGGTGCATCTCGTTCAGCGAACGGACCTTTAATCCATAATTCACATGATGAAAAAAGAATGTTGAAACCGCGCGGTCGAAGGATTCATCCGGGAAGGGAAGGTTCTCCGCCAGAGCGGCCGAAAATCCCACATTCGGAGCGGCCCGCGACTTCTTTTCCGCGACCGCTATCATTTTGGGGGCGGCATCCACACCGGCCGCCCTTCCGTTCCGGCCCAGCGCGGACGCGATTTCCAGTGTCAGCGTTCCCGTACCGCATCCCACATCAAGCACCGCCTCGGAACCGGCCAATTCCAGCAGCTGGATGGCGGCCTTGCGGTATTTCCGCTCAAGGCCAAAAGTCATCAGCGGGGAAAGCACATCATAAACAGCGGCCGCATGGTCCAGTGTGCGGCCCGAAGTCTCCAGCGGGTGCGCCTCATGCATACTGCAAATCCCCCAGATCCAGCATCGCCAGCATCCTGCGGGACATGGACTCGGCATGACGCCCGGGGATGCCAAGCCCCTCCTCTCCCAGCGCTGCAAGCGCTCCGCTCAAAAGCCCGAGGCCGCGGCGGACGGCCGGCAAAACCACCATCGGATGATTCTGATACAGCCGATCCCCCGCCTTCAGCCCGGCAGCGGCAAGCCGACGATACGGCTCCGGACAATCTCGAGCCATGACCGAGAGGCAGTAATTGTGCCGGCGCTCGACATAATCGCGCGCCATGTCCCGAACATCGTCGAGAAGCTGGCAGCCCAAACCGAAATCGAGCAGCGCGCCTTTGACTCGCTGCATTTTCGATGTGTCTATGGAGTCCTCCACAACCTCCGGGCCCAGAAATGGAATGTGGAAAAGCAGTCCCGTCTTCAGCCGGTGGATGGTGCGCAGCACATATTCGGGGTCAGGGCGGTCAGTTACCCCGCCCTCCTCCGATGCCTCCTGCGCCGCGCTGGGCAGGAGCACCTGCAGCGAGCGCCGGGAAAGCTCCCGGCCCTGATCCCCGCTGATCACGCCGGCCTGAACCGCCTCGTCAAGAATGCAGTTCATCACCCGGTCGGCGGCCATCAGGGAAACCACCTGCCTCATGACATGCGACACCCCGGGCAGGCGTACAGGGAGCACAATCTTGTCCTCGTTATCCAGAAGGTTGTCCGCGCTCGTAACCCAGATGCGGAACAGATGAATCAGCTGACCATATAGATGCCGCCGGGCCGGCGCAATATCCAGAAGCTGATACGCGGACTGAAACAGGGTGGAGAATATGTTCTTTCGGGCGCTGTAGAAGGAAATCGGAATGGATTCCAGGCTCGTCTGGAAATCGGGCTCAGTGCCCGGAGGTGTTTCGACCAGCGCGCGCGCGTGGTCATACACCGATGCAATGCTTCGGCGCTGCTCTTCCAGCGCGGTTCTCAGAATGCGTCCGCCGTTCCAAACCTTTTTCACTCATGCTCCGTTCTCCCCAGCATCCAACATTCTTCATGCTTTGCAGAATTTCAAGTCGGCCGGACATTTTTTCTGCAGTTCCCGGAGCTTCGCACAAAAAAAGTTCCAATGATTGGAAGTTTTTGGCGAAAAAGTTCCAGGCATTGGAAGTTTTTGGCGCAGGTTTTCCAGTGATTGGAACTTTTACACCAGGTCGCAGGCCTCGGGCGGCATCCAGTGGGCGTCCCGGCCCTCCCATTTCACATTGCACCCGATGGGATTGGTGACAGGCACACTGACCGGTTTTCCCGAAGTCAGTTCAGCCAGAGCCCGCTCAAGATCGTTAACGGTCATTTTTGATGTGTCGCGCGGGTTGTCCACGCCGCGACCGGTGTAGACCAGCCTGCGGGCCTTGTCGAACACAAAGAAATGCGGGGTGCGCAGCGCGCCATAGGCGCGGGCCACGTTCTGTGATTCGTCATGAAGATAGACCCACGGGAACTTCTGCTCGTTCATGCGGGCCACCATATGCTCGAAGTCATCTTCCGCATACGTGTTTCTGCTGTTGGAGTTGATGGCGACAAAGCGGACGCCGCAGTCCCGGAATTTCAAGGCCGTCGCACGGGTCACCTCGTCCGACCCCAGGACATAGGGACAGTGGTTGCAGGTGAAGAAGATCACCAGCCCTTCGGCATCTGAAAAACCGGCGAGTGAATATTTATTTCCGTCCGTGGCCGGCAGGCTGAAATCCGGCGCGGTCATTCCAACTTCAAGAGTAAAGCTCATTGCGCATTTCCCTTTCTTCAGTAGTTGGCATAAAGATACCCGTTATTCTCCATCCAGTCCGCGATTTTGTCCACAGCCGCCACAACATCATTATCAGAAATATCCAAATCCATCACGGGCAGGCATGATTTGAATACCAGATCGCGCATCAGTCCCTGCTCGCGGATAAACATCTTCAGATCATCGTACTGATCAGGTTTTCCCGAGACCTTGAGCCGCTCGCGCCGGGCGGCCTCAAAAGATTCCGGAGAACGGTTCAGAAACACGATCACGAACCCCACGGCCTTCAGCCGCTTCTCCAGCCACTGGAAATTCGGCGCCGCTCCGCGCGCCTGATGCTGG
>JAKQHR010000095.1 GCA_029557905.1 Verrucomicrobiota bacterium | reverse complement strand
GGCCATGCCCGCCTTCTGGTCCACGGCGCCGCGGCCGTAAATCTTGCCGTCTTCGAGCTTGCCCTTGTAGGGATCCCACTTCCACTGGTCGGGATTGCCGATGCCGACGGTGTCAATGTGGGCATCCATGGCGACAAACTTCTTGCGGTTGCCGATCCAGCCGAGAACATTGCCCTGCTTGTCAACTTCGACCTTGTCGAACCCGACCTTTTCCATTTCCTGTTTAATCCGCTGGATCACCGCGCCCTCCTTGCAGCTTTCGCTGGGGATGGCGATGATATCACGGAGAAAGGCCGTCATGTCCTTGTCGTATTTTCTGGCTTCAGCAAGTATGTCTTTCATTCCACATCTTTCCTTACTTATGGATAATTGACCGGGTTTGATCCGGTTGATTTACTCAAAAACGCCTGAAGTTATACCCCGTCGGCGTTTTTCTTCAAGGAATAAGTGCGCCGTGCGGACAGGCCGGAGGAAGAGACGGTGTTACGGGGAATGCGCAACTCAGCTTTTCGACAGGGGAAGGATATGCACCCGAGCGCGATTTTCGACAATATTCATGCCGGCACGAGGGGGACATCCATTTCCTCAGACCGCCAGGAGGCATAAGCCAGAGCCTGAGAAATATCCTCGTCTTCCAGATACGGATACAATACAAGGATATCCTGCCGGGTGCGACCGGCCGCAAGCAAACCCACAATGGTGCCTACGGTCACACGCATGCCCCGGATGCACGGCTTCCCGCCCATCACCTCGGGATTCATGGTTATTCTGTCAATTCTGGTCATAACTACTCCATCTTTCTACTGCCGAACTTACCACATTGGCTCCGGCTTCGTCATTCCTTTTCCATAAATGTCTACCGGCAGCGCGATCATGTCTGTATATTCTTTCTCATGACTCTGACGCGTCAAATTATGGAGAAGGCGACCGAGACGGGTTTTGACCTCGTCGGCATCGCTCCGGCCGGGCCGGCGGTTCATGCGGAGGCTTTTTCGAGGTGGCTGGCAAAGGGCTTTCAGGCCGGGATGGACTGGATGGCCCGCGATCCGGCGCGGCGGAGCAGCGCCGGAGCGCTGCTGGAGGGCGCGCAGTCGGTCATTGTGCTCGGGCTGAGCTATGCCCTGCCCGAGCCGCCACCGGAAATCTGGAACGACCCGGCGCGCGGGCGCATTTCGCGCTATGCGTGGGGGCCGGACTATCACGATCACATTCAGCGCATGCTCAAGGATCTGGAGCAGTTCATCCAGAAACTTGCGCCGGATTCGCAAAACAAGATCTATGTGGACACCGGCCCGGTGCTCGAGCGTGATTATGCGCTGGCGGCGGGACTCGGATTCATCGGACGCAATTCCATGCTGATCCATCCGGAACTGGGCTCGATGATTTTTCTCGGAGAAATCATCACTACGCTTGCACTCGAGCCCGGCGAGCCGCTGCAGCTGGAAAATCCCTGCGGGAAATGCCGGCGGTGCATGGACCTCTGTCCCACCCGCGCATTCCCCGATCCGCATGTGCTGGACTGCAGCCGGTGCATCGCCTATCACACCATCGAGAGCAAAGAAATCATCCCGCCGGAGATCGCGGGGAAAACAGGAAACTGGATATTCGGCTGCGATGAGTGCCAGACAGTCTGTCCGTGGACGAAAAAACATCGGCCCGCGCAAAAAAATCCCTTTCTGGAATTCAATCCGGACACCTGCTGTCCTCCTCTGCTGGAACTTGCGGAGATGAATGAGGAAACTTTCAAATCGAAATTTGGCGGCACGCCGGTGGAACGGCTGAAGCTTCCGAGACTGCTGAGGAACACGGCCGTCGCGCTCAAAAACTGGGGCGCTCCCGAAGCCGTCCGCGCTCTCGAAAAACTGTCAAAACACCCTTCCGGGCTCGTTCAGAGCCAAGTCGAGCATATTTTGGGCTGAAAATCAAGAAAAATCGGCCAAAACGGCTATTTTTGTAAAAAACTGATTCAGAAGGGCAACGGGCAATAGAGCTTGCCCTGCGGGCGCCGAATGGTTTAGTTTGCTCCCCGTGACAACAAAGGAGCAAAGAAAATATCACTCGCGCTGGGACATGCAGGGTTTTCCGTGGCAGGTTGAATGCTTTACGGTCCTGCTGATCCTGATTGGTGTTTTTCTGCCTCTTTTCCTGCCGGAGCACCGGCAGGTGGTGGCGGGATCCATGCCGTGGGCGGACAGCGCATCGCAAATCACCTTTGCGGTGTTTGACCAGGGCTACGGCTATCTGTGGGCGCTGGTGCTCGGCGGCGCGTACTTCC
>JAKQHR010000063.1 GCA_029557905.1 Verrucomicrobiota bacterium | reverse complement strand
CTGAAGGATACGGGAAGATATGACGCTTCCACCATAGTGATGCTGGCCGACCACAGCTGGAAACAGGATCCCGGTGACGGGGTTGAGGGGGACCGGGACGAAGCAGTCATTCAGGACTTTGATGCGGATCCGAAGCATCGCTGGAAACATGTGCCGCTGATCATCAAGTGGCCGCATCAGACGTCTGGCGCTTTTGTGACGAATGATATCTTTACCGCGGAGCTTGGAAATTTTATAAGAGACAAACTGAAGGAGAACAGAAATGATACTGGCGTATATTGATCCGGGTTCGGGTGCGTTGATTCTGCAGCTGCTGATGGCAGGTATTGTGGGTGCGGGCGTCTATTTCCGCCGCGCCATCGCCCGCATTTTCGGCTTCCGCAAAAAGAAACCGGAAGACCAGCCCAGGGCTGACTCTGATGAGTGAAATACAGCGCGAGAGCGGTTCCTTCAGGGATCCGGCCAGCTTTGTCTTCTATCATGAGGGCCGGGTCTTCCGGTGCGTGGATGAGGAAACCTGGTCCTGTCTGAATGACATGACAAAGGCCGGTCTGCTTTCCCGGATGATTGAAGGGGGCCTGGTTGTTGCAACAGAGGGTTCAGCAGGAGGGGATATTCCCGCTGATATTCAGAGCATTCTTCCGCCGGGCACACGCTGTCTCCGGCACCGGAAAATCCAACAAATCAGCTATCCGTACGAGTGGTCTTTCTCCATGCTGGCGGATGCCGCGCTGCTGCATCTGGATATTCAGCGAATGCTGATCGAAAAGGGCCTCGCGCTGAAGGATGCCAGCGCCTTCAATGTGCTTTTTGAGGGCTGCCAGCCCGTGTTCATTGACCTGGGCTCTATCGAAAGGCCCGCGCGCAGCGACATCTGGTTTGCTTACGGCCAGTTTTGCAGGATGTTCCTTTATCCCCTGCTGGCAAAGCTTCACCGGGGCATGGATTTCCGCCAGGTGTTTATGGGCAGCCTTGACGGCCTTCAGGTCGATCAGGCATATCGCATGCTGGGTTTCTGGAAGAGCTTTGCGCCCGGTTCTTTTCTGGATGTGTTCATGCAGAACCTGTTCGCCGGGAAGAAGGTCGGTCAGGCCACGCAGGTTGGCCAGTCGCTCAGGGTGGAAGGTAAAACTGACCCCGCAGTCCAACTGGTCAATTTGAACCGCCTGCAGCGGAAGATAGAAGGTTTGAAGAAATCCTTCCGGGTGGGAAGCATGTGGAGCGAATACGGGGACATCCGCAACTATTCTGATCAGGCGATAGATGAAAAGAAGCGCGTGGTGCGGGAGATATTGAACCAGTATCGGCCCCGGTCGGTGCTGGATGTCGGATGCAATACGGGCGAGTTCAGTTTCATGGCGGCCGAGGCTGGCGCATCTGTTATGGCTGTGGATTATGATCACGATGCCGTGGAGGCCTTGTACAGAACTGCAAAACGGAAGAAGATGAACATTCTGCCCCTCGTTGCCGATCTTTCCAATCCAAGTCCGGGGTTGGGTCTGTTCTGTGAGGAGCGCCAGCCTCTTCTGAATCGGGTTGGCGGAGAAATGGTGTTCGCGCTGGCCTTGATCCATCACCTGATGGTGACGGCCTGCATGCCGCTGGAGGCTATCAGCCGTCTGTTCGCACAACTGACGGAGACCTGGCTGGTCCTTGAGTACATTGATCCGCAGGATGGCATGTTCCGTGAACTGCTCGCCATTCGGAAAGACTACTTCAGCGGGTTCAGCATCGAGAAACTGGAGGCGGGCCTGTCCGATCACTTCGGGGTGGTGTCCCGTCACCCGCTGCCGGGCGGCCTAAGAACCCTTCTGGTGTTGAAAAAGAAATAATAGCGGCCTGAAAACGTCGTCAGTCCGCATGACCCGGCGCCGGCCATCCGGTACCCATATGGATAAGAAATCCGTTGCCTTTGCGCTGCCGATGGGGCTTACACTGGGC
>JAKQHR010000049.1 GCA_029557905.1 Verrucomicrobiota bacterium | reverse complement strand
ATGTTGGGATGATCCATCATCGCAAGAGCCTGGCGCTCGGATTCAAATCGGGCGACTACCTGTTTGGTATCCATGCCCAGTTTGATGATCTTAAGGGCGACCTGCCGGCGAATTGGCTTTTCTTGTTCAGCAAGGTATACGATCCCGAATCCCCCTTCGCCAAGAGTGACTAGTATTTTATACGGACCGATATAATTTCCGGGAGTCGGGAAATGCCCTGCATTCATCGTGTCGGAATCAGAAGCGCCGCTGCGAGAATCGTCATCTCGGGTTGGGTCTGTCATCATCCCCCTGTTCCGGGAGCTGGCCTTCATTTGATGGCTCCTCCCGGAGTTGCCGGGCGGCACCCGGCCCCGATAGAATGTTAATCAAGCTATTCATTCAGCATTTTGACAACGAGGCCGTCGCGCAGCTTGGGTTCAAACCATGTGCTCTTGGGCGGCATGATCTGACCCGCATCGGCGATGGCCATCAGTTCCTCCACGCCGGTCGGGAACAGCGCGAAGGCCACGGCCGAATCCAGTTTGCAACGCCGCTCCAGTTCCTTCAGCCCGCGAATGCCGCCCACGAAGTCTATGCGGACATCCGTGCGGGGATCTTTGATCCCGAGCACCGGGTCCAGCAGATTGTTCTGCAGAATGGATACATCGAGGCTCTGCACAGGGTCATCGGAAGGGAAGCTTCCGGGTTTGGCCGTCAGGCGGTACCATTTGTTGCCGAGCAGCATGCCATAGTCGCCTTTTTGGGCCGGCCGGGGATCCCCCGTCGGTGAAACCCCGAACTTGTCGGAGATCTTTTTCAGGAACTCCTCCGGCGAGAGGCCGTTCAGGTCCTTCACCACGCGGTTATAGTCCATGATCCGGAGCTGGTTGCCCGGAAAGATCACCGTGAGGAAATAGTTGTACATCTCCTCGCCGGTGTGTTTGGGATTTTTCTTTTTCAGGATTTCGCCGACCCGGCTCGCGGCCGCGCTGCGATGGTGGCCGTCGGCCACATAAAGTGCGGGAACCTTCTTGAACTCCGTCTGCAAAGCGGCGATATCGGCCTTTGCATCCACGACCCAGAGCGTGTGGCCGATGCCGTCGTCCGCCGTGAAGTCATAGACGGGCTTCTGTGCGCAGATCCGGCCGATGATGGCATCAATTTCCGGCCGCGCGCGGTAGGTCAGGAAGACGCATCCGGTGTGCGCGCCGAGCATCTCAACGTGATGTGTGCGGTCATCTTCCTTGTCTTTGCGGGTCAGCTCATGCTTTTTGATCAGATCGTTCTGGTATTCTGCAACGCTCCCGCCGCAGAGCAGGCCGGTCTGAACATGCTCGCCCATGCGCTGGGCATAGACATACATGCAGGGCTCCCTGTCCTTGATCAGCAGGCCGTCTGCGACCATCTTCTTCAGGTTGTCGGCACCCCTCTGATAGACCACATCGGAGTGCACGTCGATGGACGGATCAAGGTCCACTTCGGACTTGGTGACATGCAGGAAAGAGAGCGGGTTTCCCCGGACGCGTTCGCGGGCTTCGTCGGAGTTGAGGACGTCATAGGGCGGACTGGCGATCTGGGAAGCGGCATCGGCACGCGGCCGGTACCCGCAGAAGGGGCGAATATCTGACATGAGCAATTCCTTTCTTGAATATTAATCCCTGCCGGCGGGGCGAAAGCGGTCCCGGCCGGAAAGCCGAAAATCAAAAAGGGCAGACGCCCGCCGCCTCAGATCACCGGCGCGGACTTCATCATCTTCTTCTCCCGCTTGGCCTGACGCTTCTCGGCGAGGCTCTTCTGGGGGGCCTTTTTCAAGTTCTTCTTTGCATCATGCGATTTTGCCATGGCGGTATCTCCCAATTATGAATTTCGCAGCACGCACTGTGCTGTTTTATGGACAGGAAGCTACCGAAACACGGGGTTTCCGGCAAGCGCAAACCGGCGGCTTTTGCGGGCGCGGAGAAAGTTCCAATCATTGGAACTTTTCGTCAAAAAACTTCCAATGGTTGGAACTATTTTAGCGGAAACTTCCAATGACTGGAACTTCTGGGGTTGATATATCGGATACCGATATATTGCGGTCCGGCCCGGTAAAGGGTAGAAGTTGTGGCCAGATGAACCGGAATGCGTACAGGAGATTGAAATGGGTCTGGCTGATCGGCCACTGCGCCATGCCGTTCCTGGCCGTGCTGTATTTTCGCCATGTGCCGGTGCGGGAGATGATTCCCCCGATCCTTTTTCATTTCTGGCCCGCGGTATTGACGTTCTGCATGGTGTTCTGGCTGATTTTTGAAGCCCTCCTTCTGATGTACCGCTTCCCGCTCGATGTCCGCGATGCGCTGGTCCTCGTGGGCGTTTTTGTTCTTCAGTACGCATTCATGTTCTGGGGCAGCGGATCGGCCGGCTATGCGGCCTTCACTTCGATTGTCTGCACTCTGATCGCCATGGGAATCTGCGCCGCGCTGCTGACCGTGAAAACCCTGTCTTCCATGAACCGCGATATGCGGCTGGCCGCGGGGCTGATCATTGTGCTGGTTTTTACGCCTGCCGCTGTTTTCATGCCCATTCTCTTGTACGGTCTGCGGGGAATGACATCCGCGCTCAAAATCCTGAACATCGCCTTCATGCTGAACGCCGTCGTCGTGGCTGTTCGGGAACTGGTCAGCCTTTCCGTCTTCGGGAAGCCGGATGCGCAGCAGGCCGCCTATGATGAAGAATGGCAGAAGTGGGCCGCCCCGACCATTATTCTGCTGATTCTCTCCGCCGCCGGAGCGGCGGTGATGGGCGGCATCATGAATGCGCAGTAGGCGTCCTGCCGCGGATGAACCATTTTGCTGTGGCCTGTATCCTCCGCCGGTGGTATGGTGGCGGCCATGATGAATGTGGCTGGGCCGGCATTTGAAGAACTCGACTACCAGCAAACCCCCATGGGGGAGCTGATCCTTCAGCGAAGAACCATCCTTGCCCTCAACAATGCTGAAGCCTATGAAGTCCGGCTGAACAATGAGTATCTCATGTCCAGCCTGTTTCATGAGGCGGAAGAGGTGATGTCCGATCTGGCCCTTGCGGAACTGTCGGGCGATGGCTGGGAGGTTGTGGTCGGCGGGCTGGGCCTGGGCTATACCGCGGCCGCCGCGCTGAAATATCCGCAGGTGGGCCGGCTGACTGTTGTCGAAGCGCTTGAGCCTGTCATTGACTGGCACCGGCGCGGTCTGGTCCCCAACGGCAAACAGCTCAGCGAAGACTCGCGCTGTGTTTTTCTTCATGCCGATTTCTTCGCGCTGGCAAGAGGCGAAGGCTTTGCGCCCGGAAGTCCGCATCACCGCTTCGATGCCGTTCTGCTGGACATTGATCATGCGCCCGACTTCCTGCTGAATCCCGCTCACGCCGATTTTTATACGGAGGCCGGACTGCAAAGACTGAAAAACCTTCTGAAACCGGGCGGGGTGTTCGCGCTGTGGTCGAACGATCCGGTGGATCCCGGCTTCCTCGGCCGCCTGCAGGCGGTCTTTGACCGGGCCGAAGGTCATCTGGTTCCCTTTGAAAATCCCCTTATCCAGTCCACATCAAGCAACAGTGTGTACATCGCCTGCAGGAATAAATAAAGGCCGGGTCAATCCCTCCACGACAAATCGGAGAAACCCTGAAAACCGGCTGAAGGAAGCCGATAAACGGAACATGGCCGAGAGACGGTATGGAGAGGGGAATTTGCCCTAAAACTCCACGGACGGCATGGACATGCGCAGTTGATTTCTTTTCGATCCATGCGCTCTCAGTGCTGGACTGGGCCGGGCACCCAGTGTAATGTCGCGGTTTGATTCAGGAGTTTGGAAGTTATGAGCAGTTCATCGTCAGATAAAAAGCGTATTGCAAAGCTTGTTCGGGAAATGCCCCGTTCGGGCATTCGTGATTTTTTTGACATCATCAGCACCCGGCATGACATCATCAGCCTGAGCATCGGCGAGCCGGAGTTCGAGACGCCCGAAAGCATCCGCAAGGTGGCCGCGACGGCGCTGCAGGCCGGAGCGCAGGCCACGCGCTATACGTCCAACATGGGTCTGCTTGAGCTGCGCCGCGCGCTTGCGCATTATGTGAAGAAGATGTTCAACGCGGAGTATGACCCCGAGAAGGAAATCCTGATTACCACCGGCGTCAGCGAGGCCATGGACCTCGCCATGCGGGCCATTGTGGATCCGGGGGACGAGGTGATTTATCACGAGCCGGCGTTTGTTTCGTACCGGCCGGAAATTCTGTTTGCCGGCGGCGTGCCTGTGCCCATTGTTACAACGGAAGAAGATGGTTTCCGCCTGAAACCCGAACTGGTGGAGGCCGCCATCACAAAAAAGACCAAGGCGCTGCTGCTGAATTTTCCGAACAATCCGACCGGAGCCATGCTTTCGCGTCAGGATTTCGAAAAACTGGCCAAAATCTGCATCAAGCACGACCTGATGGTCATCACCGATGAAATTTACGCCGAGCTTTCCTATGGTGACGAATATGTCAGCATTGCATCCATTCCCGGCATGAAGGAACGCACCATTTTCCTGCACGGATTTTCCAAGGCGTGGGCCATGACCGGCTTCCGGATGGGTTATTCCTGTGCGCCTGCGGCCCTGACTGAGGCTATGATGAAAATTCATCAGTACGTGATGATGTCCGCGCCAACAATCAGCCAGATTGCCGCCATCGAGGCGCTTTCGCATGCGGAAATTGATACCGAGCAAATGCGCAAGGGATATCAGGAGCGCCGCGACTTCATGTATGATTCCATCCGGGAAATGGGCATCCCCTGCACCAAACCGGGCGGAGCTTTTTACATGTTTCCCCGCGTTGGAGTTCTGGGATTGTCCTCCATGGACTTTGCGATGAACTTCCTCAACGAGGAAAGTGTGGCCGTTGTTCCCGGAACAGCCTTTGGCGCCTGCGGAGAAGGATATGTCCGGTGCGCCTATGTGGCCAGCATGCAGAACCTGAAACTTGCCATGATGCGCATGAAGCGGTTTGTTGATAAGCTCCGCTGAACCCCGTTTTTGGCCCCCCCATAATACGCTAATAATCCGCAACTTGCGCGGGATAAAAAGACATTGCGCGGCGGCTCTTTATACACAGAGACCACAGATGATTGTGAATATCATCACGAGTGGAACCCGCCATTTTCCCAGTAGTAATACTTTCATAATAAAAGAGTAATGAGAAAAGATCTGCCGGCTCACGGGCCGGTTCGCACAAGTTGTCCACAGCCCGCCTGCCCAACGGAGAAAAGAATTGCTTGACAGAAAACAGAGGATTTCGTGTCGGACAATATCGGCATGGAACGGCCGCTGAAAACAGCGGCATCCGCCTGTTTTCCACCACGGCGGCCGGCCGATTTTGGCCGCCTCACAGTGCGGATATCAGCCGGCGGGGCTTCCGGGGGCGGGCTCTTCGGCAAGGTGATAGGGCGGGCTCGCGGTAAAGAGGCGCTGGAGAACTTTCCCCAGAAGCGGGGGAACCATCTTCTCCATGGTAACAGGCTTCAGCCGGCCCGAGCGAATGGCGTCCGCCATCCGCATGCCCAAATCCCGGGCCCTCTGCTTCTGCCGGGAGCTGATCCGGCGCAGGAAATACAGCCTCTGCCAGTCTTTTCTGCCTTCCGGCTGTCGGGCCAGATCCGCTCCGGCATACATATCGCCGACCCACTGCCCGTGCAGAATCAGGGGGGCGTTGCCTTTGAGCCAGGGGGTTCCGTCATCACAGAATCTGCGCAGCCGTTCCGGCATCCCTCCGGCACTGGCGATTGATCCAAAAGCGCGCACTTTCCCGTCTATGCGGCTTATGATGCTCATCATATTCAGAAAAGGTCCGTCGGGCCGGGCCACCCGCCAGGAAAGACGCTCCCAAAACACCGTCATGAGCCCGGTGACAAATCCGTTATGGACAGGTGAGGCGAAAAGAATGCCGTCCGCCTCAACCATCCGGCGGATGATATCGTCCATGTCGTCATGCAGGCTGCAGGGGGCAGTTCCGTCTCCGTCGTAACTGTAGCACTTCAGGCAGTTGGTGCAGTACTGGATGGTTTGGTCGCGAAGCATGACCATCTCAACCTCTGCGCCGCTTTCCGAAGCCCCGTCCATAAACGCCCGGGCGAGTTCTTCCGTCGTTCCCCCGGAGCGACAGCTTCCATTCAAAACAAGAATCTTCATCGGTCAGCCACCTTTGTCCGACCGGGGCCTAAAAGCGCTGCGGCATGAAGTTGTGGTCGTGCGGATCAATAAACATGGACCGGAGTTTCAGTTTTTTCATTCGCAGGAAATTCTGCCAGCGCTCTTCGCCGATGGCCGTGCGGATGGTTCCCGGTTTCAGCTTGCGCTGCGGAAACGAAGCGGACAGCGCCACGGATACCGTGTTGAGCAGTTCCTCTTTTTTGGAGGTCAGCGTGAGCATGACCATGAAAGCCCCGTCCGTGGTTGGACTTGTAAACCGATAGTCGCCTTTAACTTTTTCCACCAGCATGTGACGCCTCCCTTGTTCTATCACTGTTCCGGAGATGCACCCGTGCATTCCAGACGACAGTATAGCGGCCGGAGAGGGCGGGGGGAAGGGAAAAGGCTGTTAGAAATTACGACCCGCATGCAACTTCCCGGTGTTTGCTGTTGATGCCGCCCGGCGATGTGCATAGTATGCGGACCATGTCTCAGAAAAAAACATATACAATTGCCTGTCCGAAGTGCAAGGCGGCGCAGGAAGAGGAGCTTTACGAATCCGTGAATGTGGCGGAAGAACCCCTGCTCAAGGAAAGCCTGCTTCAGAATCGGATCAACGCGGTGACCTGCGCGGAATGCGGTTTCAGTTTTCGGGTGGACAAGCCGCTGCTGTATCACGACCCCCTGCATTCGGCGATGATCTATTATCTTCCGCTGGGCGGCGCGGACTATGACAAGGGGGAGCGCCATTTCCGCGAGTTTCTCGGGGAAATGCACACCCTGATGCCCGACGGGCTGGACCTGCCGGATGTTCATCTGGTCTTCTCCTGGGCGGAGCTGGTCGAACGGGTGTTTCTGCTTGAAGCGGACCTGGATCCGAGGCTGATCGAATACGTGAAGTACATCATCTACACGAAAAATTCGGAACGGCTCAAACCCGAGCAGAAAGCCATCCTCTTCAATGCAGAGGACTCCACGGCCGAACAGTTCTGTTTCGTGATTCAGGATGTGGCCACCCGCAAACTGGAGAGCATTCTGCATTACAGCCGCGAGGCCTATGAATCACTCTGCGAAACATTTGATCAGGACGAACAGACGCCGATGCTTCTGGAGATGTTCCCCGGGCCCTATGTGAGCGCGCGCGCCCTGCTCCTGCGCGAGACCGCTGAAGAGGACGAAGACGCCTGACCGGGGCTGCTCCGGGACCTGCGCCCGGAGATTCAATATCGAACGTATCATTAGGTCTATTCTGTGGAGGGCCCGGAAAGGTTCAACGCTTTTCTGATCGAATCGGCGACCTGGCCGGCCATCAGTTTATAGCCGTCCTTTGTATAATGGACATCATTTTCCCCGCGCGCATATTTCGGCTGCACGGGCTTGATCAGGGCGTGCAGGTCGTTGATCTGCACGCCGTGCTTCTTCATGACCCGCGCGGCGGCATCGAGATATTCCGCTTCCCCTTTCGGGCCAATGATCAGCCCCGACTCCTCCTCGGCTTCCGGGCAGGCAGGCGTTGTCGTGGCCCAGATCAGAACGGCACCGGTTTGTTTAAGGCGCGCGACCAGTGTGTCGAGATTTCTTTCATAGGTTTCCGGGGTCTGGTCATGTCCTTCGTGTTTCCATCCGTACATGTCCCACAGACCCCAGTTGAAATGGATCGCCGCCCATTTTTTGCGACCCAGCCATTTTTCAATATCTTCAAGACCGCGCGCGGTCGGTCCCGCGTTTCCGCGATGATGTCTCACAACCGCCGTGCCCCTGAATATTCTCTGCACATAGGGGGTGTATCCCATGGAGATTGAGTCGCCAATAATGAGAACCCTCGGGCGCTTCCCGCGCGGCACCCGGGCCTGTGACGCGGCAGGTGCAGCCAGTATGAGAATCAGGATGAATGTGGCGGGAATGAATATTCTTTTCATGGAATAACTCTCAAAACACGGCTTGAAGCTGAAGCCGGATTTCGGTCCGGGTGTTGTCATTCATTGAGCGCAGGCCGTCATCCGTGAAGAACACGCACCCGTTCAGTTCCAGTGACACGGCGTCTGACAGCGCGCAGCGGGCCGACAGATCAACTTCGCTTCCGAGCGGCTCGCCGCTGTCGCCCTGCCGGTAACTGAAGTACTCCCCGGAGATCTTCAGCGCCTCCGTCATGTCGCGCGATGCGGATGCCGTGAAGATATGGATTCCGCTCAGGGGCGGATCATAGAGCCGTCCCCAGTGCTCCCCGTTGAACAGCGGAACAAAGGAATGAACTTCGTCATCACTGCCCGAGGCCCAGGTCCATGCCGTGCGAATTTCCCCTTTTGAAAAACGGCGGATAATTCCGCAGTCGGCAATGAGGGCCTCCAGATTTCTGTTCGAGCTTCTGTCACCGGCTTCACCGGCCAGTTCGGCCCAAGTTTCCCACGCGGGACCTGCGGCCCACACCCCGCGTAAACCCGCAATGGCGGCATGCCCATCATTCTCAAGGCTCATGGCGCCTCCGAACATTTCGACGGAACTTCGGCCTTCGGCCTGATAAAGCCAGCGGGCCAGCCAGAGATGATTCACGGGCGAGTCAAACACCGTCAGGGCGGGGTCGGCATAAATAAAATCAAAACGATGGGGAAGAGTATCCCATCTGCCGCCCGCCATATCGAACAGATGTTCCCCGTACTGGTCGCTGAACAGAAGCCCGCGGCCCCACGAAATTGCCTGGCGGCCGGCTGAAACTGAAAGGGGCATCATGGCGATGTTCTCAAGGGCTGCAAAGGATTCTCCGGCCTCGATGATGGAGTCATCCTCTGATCCCCATCGAGCGGCGGACATCACAGAAAATTTCAGATGGAGATCATCCCGCGGTTCGGTCCTCATCCCGATTTCCAGCCGCGCAGCGCCTTCCAGTTCGTCTTCACCGGCCCTTCCGCTGCGGGGGAGATCGCGCTGCGCGAAGGCGGGGGACGAGTCGGAGCGGGACAGTCGCAGGAGCAGGGCGGCCTCGGGCTCCATGGCCTTTGAGGAAGAGGCGACAATGACACACCCCAGAAGAAGCGCGCAGACCTCCCTGAAGTTTTCCATTCGCACGAACTACGGTTTCTGCGCCACGCGCATATTTTTTTCAAGGTAGAGAAGGGCGGTTTTGGCCTGCTGCAGCCAGGGGCTGTCGGGATTGGCCGCGATGAAATCGTCATATATTTTCCGGGCGCCCTCCAGATTGTTCATCTGCTCCTGACAGCGCGCCTGGCCGATGACCGCCACGCCGGCGAGATAGTGATCCGGATATTCTGCGGCAAAAGCCCTGAAGGCTGCGTCGGCTTCAGCCAGGCGTCCATCGCCCTCCATGCAGTAGGCCGTGCCGATCCGGGCCACGGGGCGGAGCGGATGATTGGGGAACTGCATTTCGAAACGGCCATAGGCGTTTTGCGCGTTCAGGTACTGTCCGCTGTGCAGCTGCTCGGCTGCGAGCGTGAGCAGCGCGGCCGGAGCGGAGGGCGTTTCAGGGAACTGTGAAACGACATTTTCCAGATCCTGCACCGTTCGCGCGGTCAGCAGGCCGGTTGCGGCCCGCTCGGCAAGGCCTTTCTTGTAGCCCCGCCAGGCGGTGAATCCGAGAATTACCACAAGCACAAGTCCCAGGGCGATGGCCGCAGGCACGGCGTACTCGCGTACCAGATCCATCACCTGCTGCACTTCTTCCTTGTCGGCCGGCGCCGCGGTGACGGGTTCCTGAACGTCCAGATTCTCTTTCTTCTCTTCTCCGCTCATGGCAGTTCTCCTGAATACCTTTGCATAAAGTCCGGTATTTATGGCCTTACTGCATCAAAAAGGCAAGACCGCATGTGTTAAATCGGGTTTCCGCGAAACTCAATATCGCGGCTTGAGTTCTGCGGGAAGACATGCTAATGGTCAGATGCCAATTTTGAAGAAAGGGGCGGATGCCATGTTGAAGTGGAAAATGACGGTATTGGGTTTGTGCCTGGCGGTGCTCGCGACCGCGGGTTCCGATGTCCGGGCCGCGGCCCGCCAGCCTCAGCGGCTGACGATGCTTGTGGTGCCGGCCAATCCGGCGCAGCTGGAGCTGGCATTTGATGTGGCCGACCGGTTTCCTGCCGTGCTGGTGTCCTATCAGACGCGCAAGAAATCCGACGAACCACTGCTGCACGCGTGGAACGGCTCTGAATGGGTTTACCTCTCCTTCGAAAGTTATCAGCGCGGCGATTTCATGACCCGCGTGCCTTCGCGCGCCATTCTGGTGGGCGATGAAACTCTCCTCCCGGCGGCTCTGGTGACGGCTTCGGCCTGGTGTCCCTCCGTTATGAACATACCAGCCCTGAACCCGGCGGTCATTCTCAACTCGCTGTCACGGGTGTTCACCTTCACGGAGAACGACTGGCGGTGGTTTGCGCGCCGCTACAATCTGGAACTTAAAGACCTGAACGCCAAACGCCGCCGCACCAGCTGGTACGATTGAAAATATATTCCGTCATTCTGCTGCTGGCCCTCGTCAGCTGTGTGAGCACGGTTGTTCCCACGGAACCGCTGGCAGAGTCCGTTCTTATTGTCACACGCAGCGGGGAGCAGGTTTTCCTGCAGTGGGCTTCCGAGCCCGGCATTCATTACACCGTATTCTATACGGACTCCTCCTCGGCCGGCCGGCGCTGGCTTCCGCTTCCCGCTGCCGTGAAACTGCGCGGAACGGGCGAGGACATCAAAATTTCCGACAGCGTGCCGACGACCGTGCAGCGCCGTTACCGCCTGCAGGTTGACATGCCGGTGCGCGCCAAATAGGGATCATCGAGCGGCAATTCTTCTGGCCCAGTTCACCGATGCGGCCATCGCGGGAATATCCTGAATCAGCTGGCCCTGAATTTTTCTGAAGATTGCCGCATAGTTGCGAAGAGCGGTCAGCGCATCAGAGGCCAGTTCCTTCTCCGTGAACAGTTCCCGGGTGCGTTCGGCGAAATCCAGGCCCGGCTGCACGGCGTTTCCGTCAATGCGGCACTTCAGGTCGTAGCCGCTCAGCAGCAGGCGTGTCGGCCCGGTTTTCATGGTGCACAGGCGCTCAAACCAGTCGCTGTCTTCGGAGACGGAATCCACCTTCAGCATCTCCAGAAGCTTTCGCTCGCGGGCGAGCAGGAGTTCGATGTCCTTCTGGGGAACGGAGCAAAGAGAAAGCCGGACCAGCTTCGTCAGCAGCGCAGCATGCCCCTCGGGATAATTCAGCATCTGCCGCATGCCGAATTTTTTCTGTATGTTCATCACATACGGAACTGATCTGCCTGCGGCTTCGGCCAGCGCTTTGATTTTCATCCGTGCACGACTCCTGTTTCCCCGCATCATATGAAATGAAGCCGGGCAAAACAATTTCAAAACAGCATTCCGTGAAAAGCGGGAAAAAAGCGGGCCGGGATCAGCTGAGACCGATGATTTGTTCGAAATCCACGGACTCCCCGGCGAGCGTGTAGGCCACGGGCATTTCCGCCGTGGCCCGGTGGAACCGCTGGTAATAGGCGGCGTAGTCTGCGGCCGTTTCCTCGGGCTCCGGCGCGCGCAGACCCATGAAAACCAGGGCTGCATCACGGGATGACTCACGGATTATGTCGAACACATTTTCCCGGTCCCGTTTCACGAAATCAACGGTGACATCCAGCCGATGGACGCGGGTATGCTCCTCAATGGCGGCGGTCACCTCGTTCACGTCCGCATCCGCATCCAGAATGCGCTTCAGCCGAATGTCGGCTCCAGACCAGACTTCGCTCCGCTTCATCATATAGGCCAGCGTGAGCATCATTCCGATGTTGGTCTGCTGACCCCGCCACCAGATGTCAATATAACGTGTTTCCGGGGTGACCGGTTCCTCGCCGACCTCCCGCACCAGCACGAGATTGCGGTTCATGCGATAAATATTGATCACCAGTTCTGCGAAACGCTCGACATTGCCCCATTCCTCGCAGTCGCCCATCAGAATGGTGTTGGGACGCATGGGTCCGTAGCCGTAGGCCTTGATCAGCGCCGTTGCCCCATCAAGTATGTCATCCTCCGGCAGGATCTTGACCAGGGCGTGCACATCCCGCTTGATCAGATACTCCGCGATGCTTGCCTGCAGGGAGCGAATGCGGTCGGCGATCCATTTCTCTCCGGAGACCACGGTGGCCACGGTCATGCCGCAGGCGTTGTGCACCAGCGCATGGGCCAGTTCAATCAGGTACCAGCGGGACTGGGGGGACCCGCTCAGGACAAGAATGTTGGGTCGCCAGGTTCGTTCGTCCGGCTGCTTGAGAGAGAGCCTGCGAATGGCATATTCCGCAAGCATGTTGAGCAGGCCATAGCGCATGTCGCCCCATCGCGCCGTCAGGTTGCGGCGTTTCTGCAGTGCATAGATGAAGCCCACCACCACAATGGCGGCAAAGGTGGCGCCGGCATTGATCATGAACATGACAGAAAAGCAGGCTGCCGCGCCCGCCAGCGAAAGCGCGGGTTTCACTCGGAACTGGGGACGCCATGTCGGACTGTCAATCAGTCCTTCCAGCCCGGCTGAAAGATTCAGCAGGCCGTAGGAGGTGAGAAAGAACATGGATAAAACAGGGGCCAGCATGTTGAGATCGCCCAGCAGGATGGCGGTCAGCGCCACGAGGAAAGTAACGGCTGTGGCGATGCGGGGATCGTTTTTGGCTCCAAATCCCCGGCCCAGAAAACGGGGGAAAACTCCATCCCGGCTCAGCGCCTGCATGGTGCGTGGCGCGCCAAGGAGCGAACCCAAAGCGCTTGAGAGTGTGGCGGCCCAAACCCCGACAAGAATCAGCGCTCCCCAGCGCGCCACGGACTGCATGATCATGGGTTCGGCCAGAAGCCTGCCGCTGTCGGGAACAAAATGAAGCAGTACCGGGGGAATGGCCATATACACCAGGTATCCCGCCAGCACAGCCGCGATGGTTCCGCGCGGGAGGGCTTTGGCCGGATCCTTCAAATCGCCCGACAGCGCGAGCCCGGCCTCAATGCCGGTGACGGCCGGAAAGAAGACGGCGAATACGGCCCAAAACGATACTCTTTGGGTGATGTCCACCGCGCTCTGGGCGGGGGCATCGGCGGCGGGCGGGTGGCCGAGAAAAAAGGATACCAGCGAGGCAAAAATAGCCGCGAGAATCAGCATTTGTGTTTTCAACGCCAGATCGGCGGAAATCAGGGCGATTATCGCGAGGATCGCAAGAGTCAGAATCGAAATGAGCCGGATTTCGCTGACTTCAAACGGAAGCTGTTCGATCAAAGGCTGGACATTCACCACCCCGGCGAGGGCTTCGGAAAACCCGGTGATGTAAAAGGCAACACCCAGGGCCTGCGCCAGAAACAGCGGAACCCCGATGGCCGAACCCACTTCAACGCCCAGAGAGCGGGAGATGATGTAATAAGCTCCGCCGCCCCCCACCTTCATATTGGTGGCGGAAGCGGAAAGCGAGAGGGCCGTCAGGAAGGTGATGGATGAGGCCATGGTCACAATCAGAAGCGTCAGGGGCAGCCCCACCTGCCCCAGCACCCAGCCGAAGCGCAGGTACATGATCACGCCAAGAATGGTCAGGATGCTCGGCGTAAAAACGCCTTTAAACGCTCCGAACGAATAGCCCTGCGGCTCTTCTTTACTCTGACTTTCGATTGTCACGGCCGTAAATTCAACGCTCTGAATATGTCCGATATGTACTGGAACAGGCCGGCAATGACAACTGGAATCGAAAAAGCATCCAGTGCCGTGCACCATGCGCGGCCCCGGCGGAGCATTGACTCTATTTGTGCAACATGGCAAAATGCACAAACAGTCTGAAAGGACATGGGCGGTGAAGGCCGGGCATTGCCCCGAGGGAGCGCATGATGCAGATTCCGAAGGTCATCGGGGGGATTTGGGGGAAGGTGAATCTTCCCGTTCGCACCGCGGGGCTGTATGCGCTCCTCGGGGGTCTCTGGATTCTTTTTTCTGACCGCGCAATTGGGCTGTTCACAAACGATCCCCGCCGGCTCACCTTCCTGCAGACCTACAAGGGCTGGGGTTTCGTGCTGGTTACGTCACTGCTGCTGTATTTTTTCCTTCTTCGGGAATGGTCCATGCTTCAGAAGGAAATACAGGCCCGCCGGCTGGCCGAGGACAAACTGCGCAGGCTGAATGCAGAACTGGAGGCGCGCGTCGCGCTCCGCACGGATGAGCTTGCCCGCGCCAAGGAGCGCGCCGAATCCGCTGACCGGATCAAGTCGGCCTTTCTGGCTACTATGTCCCACGAGCTGCGCACCCCTCTGAATTCCATCATCGGCTTCAGCGATATCATGGGCGAGGGTTTGACCGGCCCCCTGAACGATGAACAGAAGAAGCAGCTCGGCATGGTGCAGGCCAGCGCCCGGCACCTGCTCGCGCTTATCAATGACGTGCTGGATATTTCAAAAATTGAAGCCGGGCAGCTTACGCTCTCGTTTTCTGAATTCGAACTGCGCGACGCCTTGCAGAGAATGGTTGAGCTGGTGACACCCCTGGCGCGGAAAAAGGGCCTTGAACTCAGGGTGTCTGTTGCCGACGATGTGGGCACGGTGAGTTCGGATCAGCGACGGCTGGAGCAGGTCATTCTCAACCTGCTGGCCAACGCCGTGAAATTCACTGACCGCGGCCATGTGGCGGTGTCCTGCCGCGCGGAGGGCGGCCATTATCTGCTGACGGTTTCCGACACGGGTGTCGGAATCCGGCCGGAAGCTGTCCCGGGCCTGTTTCAGCCGTTTCATCAGATTGACAGCACCCTGGCGCGCCGACACGAGGGAACGGGCCTGGGTCTGTCCATCAGCAAAAAGCTGGTCGAAAAAATGGGCGGAACCATCGGGGTTGAGAGTGAATGGGGCCGGGGAAGTGTTTTCACCGTTCGTCTGCCGGTGCGGCAGGTATAAAATCCGTTCCCGCCCGCTTGCTATTGCGGCGGTTATCGCGTAGTTTGTTATTCTCGCATGGGTTCTGTCCCTGCGGAGGAAAGAGAAGGGAAAGCATATGAAAAAGCTGCTGATGTGGGTGTCCATGGCCGCAGTTCTGCTGTCGACCGGCGTTTTGAGCGGTTGCCGGCAGGAAGAAAAGACTGCCGCGCCTGCCGCCGCGGAAGAGAAGATGGACGCCGAGAAGACGTCCGCCGAGCATCCGGCTCGGCAGAAACCCAAAGATCACCCGGCGCACTGACCGTGTCAGGCGGGAGAAAACAAAGCCGGGGGAGCGGCATGATCATGCGTTCCGATGCATGGATCGTGTTGTTCGGCTGTGTTCTGCTGTCCGGATGCTTTGGAGACAAAACCGGTCCCGCAGAGTCGGCACAAACCGGGACATTCCCCATCGTCACCGGCGATATCCAGGCCGGCATCGAGAAGCATATCGCCGAGCAGATTGAACAGGGTGATGGCTACTTCGTGGTCCCATTTGAGGGCCGGGAACTGAAGCTCAGGCTGGTGCGGGTTCATGTCGAATATCTGGCCTCACTCGCCCCTCAGCGCCACTTCGCCTGCGTGGACATGGCGAGCGCGGATGGCCAGTTTTATGACATTGATTTCTTTCTCGCGGGCGATCCCGGCTCCATGACGGTGACGGAGACCACCGTTCACAAGCTGAACGGCCAGCCCTACTATCTCTGGAAGCAGAATGAGGACAGGAACTGGGTGCGCGCGCCGGTGGATGACGCCTCACGGGAGCTTCTCGGTGTGCTGCCCGGCCACGACGCGTTTGAGTTCCGCTATCAGGCAAGGCTCCCTGAAATTTCCGGTCCGGCGCGCTGCTGGCTGCCGATCGCGCAGTCTGACGATTTCCAGAATGTAACCGTGAAATCTGTCCGTGCGCCCGGCACCCGGAAAATGCTGACCGATCAAGCTCATGGCAACCGGGTGATGTTTCTTGAACTGGGCCCCGCGGCCAGCGGCAAGGAGATCGAAATTGTATATGATGTCGAGCGGCTTGAAAAGGCCGCCTATGCCGGCGATCCGGCGGAAGCGGAAAAGCACCTGCGGCCCGAGCGCATGGTTCCTGCGGATGAAACCATTCGTGCCGCCGCCGAGAAGGCCGTGGAAGGCCGCGAAGGCGCCCTGATGCAGGCCCGGGCTCTGTATGATCATGTGATTGATCAAATGCGCTACATGAAATTCGGCGAGGGCTGGGGGCAGGGAAGCTCTGTCTATGCCTGTGATGCCCTGTCCGGCAACTGCACGGATTACCATTCCTACTTCATCGGTCTGGCGCGCGCCGTCGGTATTCCGGCCCGCTTTGCAATCGGCGCCGGCATCCCGTCCGAACGGGATGAAGGCGGAACAGACGGCTATCACGGCTGGGCGGAATTCTATGCGGAAGGGAAGTGGTGGCCGGTGGATGTCAGCGAAGCCGACAAATTCAGCGCGCTGAGCATGTACTACTTCGGGCACCACCCGGCCAATCGCTTTGAGTTCAGCCGCGGCCGGGATTTGGAACTCGATCCGGCTCCCGCGTCCGGTCCCGTCAATTTCCTGGCCTATCCTTTGCTGGAAGTCGGCGGAGTGCCCCGGGGGGTCAAAACGATGTTTCTCTTCCGCCGCACAAGCTGTCGCGCCGACGGACCGAAAACATGAACGCATGAATACGGAGAACAAACGCATGAAACCGAGAACAATATCTGACAGGGTTCAATGGGTGGGCGCAGTCGACTGGAACCGCCGCCTGTTTGATTCGCTGATTCCTCTTCCCGACGGAACAAGCTATAACGCCTATTTGGTGCGGGGTTCAGAGAAGACCGCCCTGATTGATGCCGTGGATCCGGCGCTGCAGCACCTGCTGTTTGCGCAGCTTGCGGATGTGCCGCAGATCGACTATGTGATTTCCCAGCACGCGGAGCAGGATCACTCCGGTGCGCTTCCGGATGTGCTCAAAAAATATCCCGGAGCAAAACTTCTCTGTTCGTCCAAGGCCCGGGGGCTGCTGCTCGAACACCTTGCTCTTCCGGAGGACCGGGTCCAAACCGTGGAGGATGGTGAAACCCTTTCACTGGGGGATCGGACGCTCCAGTTTGTCTACACACCGTGGGTGCACTGGCCCGAAACCATGTCCACCTATCTGCCCGAAGAAAAAATCCTCTTCTCCTGTGATTTCTTTGGGTCGCACCTGGCCACGTCGGATCTGTATGCCGGCGGCAGCGCGTATGTCATCGAAGCCGCGAAGCGCTATTATGCAGAGATCATGATGCCGTTCCGGACTGTGATCCAGAAGAACCTCCAGAAACTTGAGCCGCTGGATTTCAATATGATCGCCCCCAGTCACGGGCCCATCTATGATCAGCCCCAAAGCATCCTGGACTCCTACCGGGACTGGGTTTCTGACCGGGTCTCAAACATGGTTGTGATCCCGTACATCTCAATGCATGGAAGCACGGAAATGATGGTGAACCACCTGATGCAGGCGCTGATTGAACGGGAAGTTGGTGTGCAGAAGTTCGATCTGTCCGTCACCGACATCGGCAAGCTGGCCATGTCGCTGGTGGATGCGGCCACCATCGTTATCGGCACCCCAACCGTTCATGTGGGTCCTCATCCGGTTGTTTATTCCGCCGCGCAGCTTGCGAACGCCATTCGGCCGAAACTGAAATTCGCGGCCGTCATCGGTTCGTACGGCTGGGGAACGAAGGCCGTGGAACAGATTTCCGGTCTGATTCCCAACCTGAAAGTTGAAGTGCTTGGCGCTGTGATGTGCAAGGGACTGCCCCGTGCGGAGAGCTTCGCAGCCCTGAACGAGCTGGCCGGCAAAATCCGGGACAGCCATCAGCGGGTTGCGGGCTGATATATTGGCTGAATGGCGGGGCTTTTGTGCGACATCGCGCTTGATGCTCTCGCCGGCTTTTGACATGATCCAGTTGTGACCGTTAATGTTTTTGACATGGAGGCGGGAGGCTTATGATGACTCGTTATCAAATATCACTGGCGGGACTGGTCGTGCTGTTTTGTTTTTCTCTGCTGTCCGGGCAGATGGTTTTTGGACAGCAGGCCATTGGCTCTGTGGTGGCGCTGGAGGGTGGGGCTGTGGCCGTGAGGGCCTCCGGCATGGAGGAAGAACTTGGTTCCGGTGCGGATGTTTTTCTGAACGATCGTATTCTGACGCGCCGCCGTTCCCGGATAACCATCCGGTTTCTTGATGAATCCACCCTCTCTCAGGGCGAAAGCAGCGAAATGGTGCTCAATGAATTTGTCTTCAACCCGGCTCGAAAAAAAGACAACGCGTTTCAGGTCCGCATGATTCAGGGGGCGTTCCGCTGCATTACGGGGAAAATCGTTGAAATGAATCCCGCGCGTTTCGGACTCAGGACCGGGAAGATGACCATTGGAATCAGGGGCACCGATATCGGCATAGAAATCAACCCCTATACTGGTGAGGAGAACCTGCTGGTTTTCGATCTGCATCGCCGGGAGCTTGTAGTTGCACCCGGCGTGGCGGGTCTGGAGCCGTTTGTTGTCACGACGCCGTTTGTCCAGTTTCAGGTCACCGAAAAAGGTGTTGAACAGCGCGCGCTGACCCAGGCGGAAGCGAAACGTTTCATCAAAAAGAGCGCCCCGAAGGGCGCACCGCCCCCGGGCGGCCCCACACCCGCCTCGGGCGTGAAGATGGATATGCCTCCCTGGCTTGAAAACCGCTGAAGCACTGGCGGTCTTGGCAATATGAAGGCACGGTATGCATGGGCTTTCAGCCTGGGGCTGTTGCTGGCGGCTGCCGGATGCCAGAGCGCGGGCCTTCTGCCGAAAAGCTTTCCGCTGAACGAAGAAAACCGGAAGTGGCTTCAGGAGGGAGAGCAAACGCGGATCACGCCGGCCGTGCGCGCGGCGGCCAAGCCTCTTCTTGCCGGTTCCTCCCGGGGGCAGAAAATCCGCATTGTCATGGACCTGCTTCACAGCGAGTTCACCTATGATCCGGCTGAGAGCATTCATGCGGCGGCGAGAACCGCCGACGAACTTGTGCGCGGCGGTGTGTTCGGGGACTGCACGGATTATGCCTTGGTGGCCGCGGCGCTCCTGCGCAGTGCGGGAGTGCCCGCACGCATTGTGCTGGCCGCCGATGCAGGCTGGATCGGCCTGCTTCGCCGCGATCCCTCCGCCGTTCCCGAAGGTCATGCCATGCTCGAGGTGTGGGGTGATCGCGGTCCGCAATGGATCAATCCAAGCTGGGGCAACCTGTATCCGGTCCGCCCCGGCGGGGGAAACGTGCTGCCCGATGGCTACCTTTGGGCGCGCGCCGGCCGCGACTACTGGGACATGGGCATCCGCGGGGTTGAGGATCTGCGAAACCTTCTGTATGAAACCGCTCGCGGCGCCGACCGCGAGGAAACCGAGCAGGCATCATTTGGCGCGCCGGTTCCCAGAAATTAATCCCGATCTTGGGTGCCGGTCTTCCGCGTTGACGTCACTTTCTGAATGATGGATATTCCCGCACGTTTATGAATTTAAACAATTCTGAATCTGGAGCGCAGGGTGTCCACAAGCGGAGCATGCTGGGACTGCTGGGGATGGTCGTTCTGGTGGGAATGGGCGAGCATATGGCCGAGCGCTTTCTGCCCCTCTATTTGCAGGAATTGGCGCAGGCCTCAACCGCCATTTTGGCCATAGGGATTCTCGCGGGCATGGACGACCTGCTGTCCGCGCTGTATTCCTTCCCCGGCGGCTATCTCAGTGACCGGCTGGGCACTAAGCGCGCCCTGCTGGTCTTTAACGTGCTGTCCATGGCCGGCTATCTCTGCGTCATCTTCATCCCGGCCTGGTGGGCCGTCCTGCTGGGCGCGGCGCTGTTTATCTCGTGGTCCGCCATTTCACTTCCGGCCACCATGGACCTTCTGGCGAGGGTTGTGCCGAAGCACAGGCGCACGCTGGGTGTGTCCGCTCTGGCCCTGATCCGCCGCGTGCCGAAAATGCTTGGCCCCGTGGCAGGCGGCGCCTGTATCGCTATCTGGGGGGTCGAGCGGGGGGTGCGCGCGGCGTTTATCGCCGCGCTGATCCTGGCGCTCATTGCGGCAGTTATGCAGCAGATGCTTATTGTGGATGACGAAAAGCGCGCCCGGGCCGCCGAGCCAAACCCCCTGCGTCTCTGGCGTGAGATGCCCCGCGGACTGAAGAACCTGCTGTGGTCTGATATCCTGATCCGTTTCTGCGAGCGCATTCCGGACGCCTTCGTTGTGATCTGGGCCACGCGGCACATTGTGCGCCCGGTGACGGAACTTTCTTTTGGATGGCTTTCCGCCATCGAAAACATGGCCGCCGTGCTGATCTATCTTCCTGTGGCCTATATGGCCGATCATTTCGGAAAGAAGCCGTTTGTCCTGATCACTTTTGTGTTCTTCACGTTGTTTCCGCTGGCGCTTCTGCATTCACAGTCGCTTGCGCCCCTGATTGCGGCATTTGTCCTGCGGGGCCTCAAGGAGTTCGGCGAACCTTCGCGCAAGGCGCTGATTATGGATCTTGCCCCGGAAGGCCGCAAAGCCGCGATGTTTGGACTTTATTACCTGTTCCGCGATGTTCTGGTCGCCTTCGCCGCCTTCGGCGGCGCGCTCCTGTGGCGCATCTCGCCGGAACTGAACCTGAAAGCCGCCTTTGCGTTTGGCATCGCGGGAACACTTCTTTTCTGGTGGAAGGGCCGTGATGCGGAAATGTCCGGTTTACAAACAGCGCTTGAGATGAACAATGAGGAACAATGACCATGAGAATTATCGCCGCATTTCTGTGCCTGATCGGGTTGACCCGCGCCTCATCCGCACAGCACACCCTCGACCTTGAGGCCGGATATTTTTTCCCGGGATACAACGATGTGGCAATCCCCGGCGATTCCGGCACCCGCCTTTCGCTGACGGACGATCTCGATGCGGACGGGGATGTTGTCTTCAGGGTTCGTTACGGCTGCACCATTTCAGACAGGCACTGGGTCGGGTTCCTGGCGGCGCCGCTGACCATGGAGTCGGCGGGGGTTCTGGATCGGGACACGCTCTTTGATGACAGCCTGTTTCCCGCCGGATCTCCGGTGGAGGCCACCTTCCGCTTTGATTCGTATCGTATGATTTATCGTTACATCTTCCGCGAAACAGACCGGTGGAAAATCTGTTTCGGCGGCGCGCTCAAAGTGCGCGATGCGTCCATTCAGCTGGAAGGCGGCGGCATGGCCGCGGAAAAAAGCAACACGGGAGTGGTTCCGCTGCTGAGCTTCAATGTCACCTGGACACCTTTCGAAAAACTTCATCTGCTGATGGACGGAGAAGCGCTGGCCGCGCCGCAGGGCCGTGCGGAGGATGTGATGTTTGCCCTGCAGTATGATGTCAGCCCCCGTCTTGCGCTGCAGGCCGGATACCGGATTCTGGAAGGAGGCGCCGACAATGATGAGGTGTACACTTTTTCCCTGTTCCACTATGCTGTGGCCGGTTTGGTGCTGTCATTCTGATCTGATGAATATCTGCTGCCCCGGGAGGATGTGATGAAGCTCCATGGAGACATAACGATGAACGGCAAGCACTTTGCGAAGGGTTCCGAAATCCCGTGGTACTCGGTATATCCTTTCTTTCTGATTCACATGCTGGCGTTCGGCGCGTCGGGTTTTGCCATGGCCTATGCCAAAAGCGGCCCGCCGGTGGCGTTCCTGTATGCGCATGGCGGCTTTGCCATTCTGGTCTATACGGTTTTCTATCTCGCCATCTTCGGCCTTGATGAGGTCAAGTGGATGTTCATCAACGCCGGACTGGGCCTCCTCGGAATCTACACGCAGATTGGATGGATCCTTTCGCTGTTCAAAAAGGAAATATCCGACTATCCGCTCCATGTGCATGTGATTCCCTTTCTCTATTTCGTGCTCTACACATTTCTTCTGCGCCAGGCTGTACTGGACTTCACGCACTCACGCGAGGACGCACCCCGAAAACACCGTGTCGAATTCGGCTATGTCGCCGTGTCGATAGCCGTGTATCTGTTTTCATGGTATCTGGAATCGAGATAATTCGGGTCATAAGCATATCCCCAAAGATCTGCAGCCTTGACGAAGAGCCCCGGGTCTGGCATCCTTGAGTCAAGGAAGTGGGGCTTTACCATGAAAGCCGGTATCGTTTTTCTTTTGTGCGTTGTCATCGATTCTTCTGTTCGCGGCGAAACCATGTCCGTGAGCAGTGGGATGATAGTCAATGATGCTTCCATTTCGGCCTCCAAAGTTTATATCGCATCCAATAGCACGCTTGCCGGGAGCGGAGCGGTGCAGGGAAGCCTTGCTGTGGCTGGAACCGTTGCGCCGGGCGGCCGTGCTCCTGGAACTCAGACGGTTTTCGGAAGTATCGCGTTTATCAGTGGATCGCGCTTTGACTGTGATGTCAAATCACAATCTGCGCTGGATTGTCTCAGTGCTTCAGGCCCCGTCACGGGCCTCTGTCGCGTTTCGCTGAATCCGTCGCCGGGTGCATATCCGATTCATCAGATGATTGTTCTCGGCAATGCATCAAGCTCCTATGCGGGGTTCACCCCGGACAACACATGGCTTTGGCGTCTGGAATCCACTGGTTCGCTGAATCTTGCGGTGACGCACTTGCGGGGTGACACAGACTCCGACGGCCTGCCCGACTGGTGGGAGAGCGACCACTTCGGCGGCCGCACCAATGCGCAGCCGTCGGCACATTCCGATGCCGATGGAGTTGACAACCGAAGCGAATATATTGCCAACACCGATCCTCTGGATGCGGGTTCTGCACTGGAACTCACCGACATTCAAAGAATGCCGGAATCGGATGATGTAATAGAGTGGAGCACGGCTGTCGGCCGCCGGTATTATCTGCTGGTTCATACGAATCTGCCGCGCACGTCATGGAGCACGGCCGCGGTCATCACGGTTTACGGAGCGCCCCTGCAGGCCTGGACCAATACCGCAGCGGGGTCCGCCAGTTTGTTCTACGAGGTTGCTGTTGAGGAGAATGCGCCATGAAAAAAATGCTGACCGTATTTCTGCTTATATTTGCCGCAAAGGGAACTCTCGCAGGTGATGTTAAAATACTGTTTGATGATATAGATGACAGGTTTCTGCTCAATGCCGGATCCAACACTTTCATGTCTTCCGGTTACAGCACGGGAACCGTGACGCTGCTGGACCAGCAGCAGACCAACAAAGAATGGACCGGTTCGGCCTATCTCACGGCAGAGCACCAGACTTTCACCGCTGGTCGCGCCGGTCGCATTTCTCATGTCAGTGTGTGCTGTCCGCCCCCGGTGCATGGAACCATGCGCCTGCATCGCGGCTCTGACCGGATGGTGAACAGGGAATGGGAAAAAAATGTGGTCATCACGCAGGAGTGGCAGGTGATCCCGGTTGATACGGTCGTCATGGTCTCCAGCGGGGAGGTTATGAGCCTGGTCATTGATCCGGGTGAGCCGCCAAACTATTTCGATTTCTGGTGGATTGGAAGCAACAGCTACCTGCAGGGGGACTTCAGTTACACATGGCCCGCGGATTTGTGTTTCAAGACGTGGATCAGCGACACTTCTGCCGGTACAGAATTTGACGGAACCGTGACGGCGGATGCGTTTGTCGGCGACGGTTCGGGTCTGACCGGCCTTGGGGATGCGGACACGCTGGATGGTTATCATGCCTCATCATTTCCGCGCCGCCGCCTTTCGGGTTTTATAAACGCGGGAACTTCTACCAACATTCTGGTGCCGCACTTCTATTCATTCACTCTTCTGCTGGCCTGCGAACATCCGCACGTCAACGGCATTGCAAACCTGCACGGTTTTGAGAACGACGGGTACATGGTGATAACCTATACAAAATATGACGGAACCGGCGCGGGCATCGCGGGGGCGGGTGAGGGCCATGTCACATCCACCACCAATCTGCTGACCTTCGGCTCGGGGTCCGTCTATTATGTCCGCTGTCCGGGAATGAGCACAGGAAGCAATCAGCCTCAGTATCTTTCTCTGGTTGCAACCAATGCTTCGCTGGGTATACTGTATCAGTTGATATACTGATGCAGAAGGGAGCACTGATGGCCGCAGAGACATTCACGGTTCGCGTCAACCGGCTGATTCTTCTTTTTCTTGGGCTGGTCGGCGCGCTTTTCTTTCGCGTCGGGCTCGACGGCGCTTTCTTCCGCGAGTGGTTAAACTGGAACTTCCCGCCGGGCATCTCGTGGCAGTTCATCGCGTTCTGCTTCTTCTTCCTCGGATGCGGCGGTCTCATTGCGCTCAACTGCCTGTGGTATTTCATCCGTCCGCCGGTAATGCTTCGCTTCGACGAGAAAGGCGTCACGTTCGGCACGGGTTTCCGCTACCGGCCGCACACCATTGCCTGGAAACACGTTGAAAAAATCGGCTATGGCGCGGAGGCCTGTGTCACCTTGAAGGCCCAGCTGTTTGCCGGCGCCGCAGTTGTGTTTCGCGATGATCCCGGTGTGCCGGCCTTCAGGGCCGTGAGCATGGGCCTCGGTTATTCCTTCCGCCGCCTCACTCTTCACTGGCTTTATGCCGACCGCTTGCCCTGGACCATCGTGCGGGAAGGAAAAAGTATTTTCAAAAAATACACATCCGAACCCTGCGCCTGAAAAACTTCCAATGGTTGGAACTTTTTCGGACAAAATTTCCAGTGATTGGAAAATCGCGGGCTTGCAGGAGAGCGGGGTTGGCGTTATACAGGGCGGCACATTGCGGATTTATCAGGCAAATATGGAGGATTGAAGAATGAAGATTCTGGTTGCAGACAAGTTGTCGGACACAGCTTCCAAAGAGCTGACCGCGCTCGGCGCGGAGGTGATTTCGAAACCCGATTTAAGCGCAGACGAACTGCCCGCCGCGATCGGCGATGCGGAAATCGTGATTGTGCGCTCGACCAAGGTGACCAAAGCGACAATCGACGCCGCCACGGCGCTCAAAGTCATCATTCGCGCCGGCGCCGGCGTGAACACGATTGACTGCGCCGCCGCGAAGGCGAAGGGCGTTTTTGTGAGCAACACCCCCGGCAAGAACACCGATGCCGTGGCCGAACTGGCGATCGGCATGATGATCGCCGCCGACCGCCGCATTGTGAACGCGACGGCGGACATGCGCAACGGCGTGTGGAACAAGAAGGAATACGGCAAGGCCCGCGGGCTCAAGGGCCGCACGCTGGGCGTGATGGGCATGGGCGCAATCGGCAAGGCCGTCGCCAGCCGCGCGAAGGGCATGGAGATGAACATCGTTGCGTGGGATATTGACCTGACGCCGGAGAAGGCCGCCTCGCTGGGCGTGGGCCACTGCGCCACGAAGCTGGATCTGGCCGCGAAATCCGATGTGGTCACCGTGCATATCGCCGCGGTGCCCGCCACGGCGCACTTCTTCAACAAGGAATTCTTTGCCGCCATGAAAAAGGGCGCGATCTTCATCAACTGCGCCCGCGGCGAAGTGGTGGATACGGCTGCGCTGAAGGCCGCGATCAAAGAGAAGGGCCTGCGCGTCGGTCTGGATGTCTATGAAAACGAACCTGCGGCGCAGGACAAGATCTTTGCGGACAAGGAGCTGGCTTCGATGGTGATGGGCGCGACCCCGCACGTCGGCGCCTCGACGGACCAGGCTTCGGAAGCGGTCGCGGAAGAAGTCGTCAACATCGTCAAGGCCTACAAGGCGACCGGCAAGCCGCTGCATGCGGTGAAGTAAGCCGTCCGGACCATGGTGAAAAGAAGGGCCGCGCGTTTGCGCGGCCCTTTCTTTTTCAGGGACAAGCCCGCCGGGGGCGCATCCGGAAACGGACGGGCCCCGACTTCGCCCAGAGGTTTCGTCGAGCGGACAGAGCCCATCCCTCCACGTCTTCTGGAGGGCCGGCCTCCGTGCCGGCCGGAGAACGAATTGGATGGAAGCGGACGGGACCCGACTTCGCCCAGAGGCTTCGACGGGCGAACAGAGCCCATCCCTCCATAAAGCGGCGTGGCGCTGCGCTTGCAGATGACAACTCTCGGAACAATATATCGGTATCCGATATATCGGATACCGATATATTATATAGTACTATATTGACGACTTGAATGCAGTGGCAACACGAAGTGCGCGAGCGACAGAGAGAGTGATTCGGAGCGCCACTGGGAAGTGCGCACCCGCCGCGACGGCGCTTTCTTCTTCAGCTGATGACGCCGGCGATGTAGCGCTTGGTCAGTTCTTCGCGCGGATTGTTCAGCACGTCGCCGGTCGGTCCGGTTTCGATGACCTTGCCCATGTAGAGGAACACCACATGATCCGCGATGCGTTTTGCCTGGCGCAGGATGTGGGTGACGAGCACGATGGTGTAGTCCTTCTTCAGCTGCACCAGCAGCTGCTCGATGTTCTGGCTGGCCTGCGGATCAAGCGCGGAGGTCGGTTCGTCGCCCAGAATGATTTCCGGCTCCACCGCGAGGCCGCGCGCAAGGCACAGCCGCTGCTGCTGGCCGATCGAGAGACCCGTGGCCGGGCTGTTCAGCCGGTCGCTCACTTCATCCCAGAGGCTGCAGGCCCGGAGGTTTTTTTCGACGATCCGGTCGAGTTCGGATTTTTTGCGGAGCCCGTGAATGCGAAGGCCGTAGGCGACGTTGTCATAGATGGACATCGGAAGGACCTGCGGCCGCTGCGAGAGAAGGCCCATTTTTTTGCGGATGGAGGTTACCTCGGTTCCGGGATCGTAGATGTTCCTTCCGTCCACGAGAACTTTCCCCTCGATTCGGGAGTCGGTGTTCACCTCCAGCAGGCGGTTCATGCAGCGCATCAGCGTGGTTTTTCCGCATCCGGAAGGACCGATGATGGCGGTAATCTGGCGGTCGGGTATGTCCAGTGTGACGTCGTGCAGGATTTGGCGGTCGCCGTACCACACGTTCAGGTTTTCAATGCTCAGGTTTCGTGTGCTCATGACTGGCTCCTAGCGGGTGATGCATTTTGAATAACGGTGCGCGATCAGCCGGGCCGTCAGGCTGATGATCAGCACCATGATGGTGAGAACGGTTGCGGCGGCATAGGCGCGGCCCTGCACTTCGGGGAAGGGCGTGCCGAGCTGAAAGAAAATGGCCAGCGGCAGGGTGGCGGCCGGCTGTGAAAGCGATGTGGGAATGCGGTCGGTGAAGCCGGCGGTGAAAAG